>CALJLK010000319.1 GCA_937982655.1 uncultured Sandaracinus sp. | reverse complement strand
ACTCAGTGATGGTCCTTGGCGCGGGGACCCTTCACGCACTGCTCCATCTGCTCTTCGAGGTGCCAGGGCTTCTCCGCGAAGACACCGTCGAAGATCGTGTCGAGCGCCGGCTTCGGCTTGGCCTCGGCGGCGGTGATGCACTCCTTGAGCTCGCCCTCGACGAGCTTGCGGAACGCGTCTTCCTGGCCGTCGTCCCAGGCTTTGCGCTCGTCGAGGTGCTTGCGCAGGCGCAGGACCGGATCGGTGCGGCGCCACTCCTCGACCTCGTCCTGCATGCGGTACGCGCGCGGGTCGTCGGAGGTGCTGTGGCCGCCCACGCGGTAGGTGAGCATCTCGACGAGGAAGGGGCCCTCGCCCTTGGCCGCGCGCTCCACGCAGTCGCGCACGATCTTGTAGGTCGCGAGGATGTCGTTGCCGTCGACGCGCACCGCGGGCACGCCGTACGCGAGGCCCTTGTCCGCGAAGGTCTTGCTCGCGGTCTGCTTCTCGCTCGGCACGCTGATCGCCCAGCGGTTGTTGCGGCAGAGGAAGATCACGGGCGCCTTCATCACGCCCGCGAAGTTCAGGCCGGTGTGGAACTCCGCCGAGCTCGTCGCGCCCTCGCCGAAGTAGACGCTGCTGACCTCGTCCTTGCCCTTGTGCTTGGCGGCCCAAGCGAAGCCGACCGCCTGCGTGATCTGGGTGCCGATGGGCGAGCTCACCGAGCCGAAGCGGAACGCGCGGCCGGTGTAGTGATCGGGCATCTGCCGACCCTTCACGAGGTCGTCGGCGTTGCCGTACATGTTGTCGAGGTACGACTGCAGCGGGAAGCCGCGGAAGAGCAGCGCGCCGAACTCGCGGTAGCAGGGGAAGATCCAGTCGTGCGGGCGCATCGCGGCGGCGCTGCCGAGGATGCAGGCCTCTTCACCGAGCGAGCCGATGTGGAAGCCGATGCGGCCCTGGCGTTGCAGGCGCACGAGCTGCTCGTCGACGATGCGCGTGCGGACCATCGCCTTGTAGAGGTCGACGACCGTCTCGACGGGGAGCTTCGGATCGTTCTGCGGGTTCAGCTTCCCGTCCGGCTGCAGCACGGTGAGCACGTCGTCGTCGAACGACGACTCGGGGGTCCGAATGGGGACGACCTGCTGCGGGGACGATTGCATCTCGGCTCCTGACTCTCTCGAAGGACGATCCCGAAGGGCGGATCGTGAGGATGACGACGACCGAAGCAGATCGCGGCGCGACTCAGGTCACGACCGCGAGGTGCTTCTTCTTCTTGCCGTAGCGGTCGGCGTGCTCCGCCTCCGACTGCCCGGTGAGGACGCCGTGGAGGAAGGCCTCCGCGGCGCGGTAGGACGAACGAACGAGCGGCCCGCTCGCCACGAAGCGGAAGCCCATCGCTTCGCCCGCCTCGCGGTAACGATCGAACTCCGCCGGCTCCACGAAGCGCTTCACCTCGGCGTGTTTCTTCGTGGGCTGCAGGTACTGACCGAAGGTGACGACGTCGACCTCGGCCGCGCGCAGGCGCTCCATCGCGTCGAGCACCTCGTCCTCGGTCTCGCCGAGGCCGACCATGATCGACGACTTTGTAATCAGGTCGGCGGCTGCCGCCTTGGCCCAACGGAGCACCTCGACGCTGCGCTCCCAAGAGCAGCGCGCGTCGCGCACCGTGCGCTGCAGGCGCGGCACGACCTCGACGTTGTGCGCGAACACGTCGGGGCGGCCTTCGCGCACCACGTGCTCGACGTCCTTGCGCACGCCCTGGAAGTCGCCGAGCAGCGTCTCGACGAGGAGCTGCGGGCTGTAGTGCTTGATGCGGCGAATCGTCTGCGCGACGTGGGCGGCGCCGCCGTCGAGCAGGTCGTCGCGGTCGACCATCGTGAGGACGACGTAGGCGAGGTCGAGCTCACCGAGCATGCGTCCGACGTTCTCGGGCTCGCGCGGATCGGTGAAGCCCTCGGGGTTCCCCGTCGCGACCGAGCAGAAGCGACACCCGCGCGTGCAGGTCTCGCCGAGGATCATGATCGTCGCGGTGCCTTGGCCCCAACACTCGAAGATGTTGGGGCACTTCGCCTCCTCACAGACCGTGTGGAGGTCGAGGCGACGCATCGCCTCCTTGAGCTTCACGAAGCGGTCGTGCGCTTCGCCGGTGGGCAAGCGCACGCGCAGCCAGTCGGGCTTGCGCGGCTTTTCGAGCGTTTCGGCGGGATTCGCCGGGCGGTCGGGGAGCGTCATGAGAGCTTCGTAGGGTGCCGAGCGCGCAGGGGCCAGCCGCGGCGCGCGTGGCGCCGTCGGCCCACACCGAGGTCGACGGGCGCGACCCTAGAAGGCGCGTCCGGGGGTGTCAACCGAGCGAAATCACGTCGTTTGTGCCGCACTGCGGCATCGGCGGGCCTCGTTCGGTGAGAGGGCCGATCCGAGCGCCGTGGGGCGCCGCGCTGGGGCCACTCCGCCGAAGAACGTTAGGTGCTCGTGGGTGAAGCTCGCTCGGAGCCCTCGCAGACGGGTGCGTTCGCGCACGAGCACCGACGGTTCGTACGTCGGATCGCCATCGTCGCGACCCATGCGCCGTCGCGTCGGTCACGAACGAGCACGGTCGCGAGAAGCACGGTTGCGCACGAGCACGGTCGCGAACGAGCGCGGCGTGAGCACGGTCGCGCCGTGCACGGTCGCGCGAGCAGCGCCGTCAGCTCCGGAACTGCGGCGCGATTCGAGAAGCGCGCGATCAGAGGCGCGCGTCTTCGGGGCCGATGAGCTGACCGCCGAGCACCACGCCGACGTGGGCGATCGCGAGGTAGATCACCGGGATGCGCGAGACCGCTTCGAGCGCGTGCTCGGTGCCGGGGTGGTGCACGAGCCGTTCGCCGCGGCCGTGGAGCCGTCCCGTCGCGGTGTCGCGGAGCTGGCCCTGGAGGATCACGCCGATCTCTTCGCCGCCGTGATCGTGCTCGGGGAAACGCGCACCGGGCTCGATGCGCACGAAGCCGGTGATCGCGCCCGCGGTCTTCGGGCCACCGTCGAAGTGGAGGAGCGAGAGACCGGGCATCGGTCCAGGCGACCAGCGCGAGGGCTCGTCGATCGCGAGCAGGAGCGCCGCCGTGGCGTCGTCCGAGAGGTCCGCGTCCAGCGCGATCTGCGCGAGCACGTCCTCGAAGCGGTGGGTCGTGCGCGCGCTGTCGAGCAGGCGCGCGCGCAGCTCGGTCGGCGCGGACGGCGCGGTCGAGGACGTCGCGGCGTCCATCGCCTCGAGCTCGCGGAGCAGGCGTTCCTTCGGGTCGCTCACGACGTCGCCTCCACGAGCGCGCGCAGGCGCTGCATCGCGGCCGCCATGCGAGACTTCACGGTGCCGATGGGGATGCCGAGCTCGGCCGCGATCTCGCTCGACGAGAGCCCGTCGAAATACGCGAGCGTGACGACCGCGCGTTGATCGTCGCCGAGCTCCGCGAGCAGCCCCGCCACGCGCCGCGCGTCGAGCTCTCCGCTCGGATCGTCGGGCGCCACCCGTTCGTCGTTCTCCAGCGAGCGACGACGCGAGAACGCGTGTGAGCGGAGCCGATCGAGGGCCCGCGAGCGCAGGCGCACCAGCAACCAACGGCGCACGTTCGCGCGCGCGGGATCGTAGGTGTGGGCCTGCTTCCAGACCTCGAGGAAGACGTCGTGCACGAGATCCTCGACCTCGGCGCGCTCCGCGAGGAGCTGACGCGCGACCGCGAAGAGAATCCCCGAGTGCCGGTCGTAGAGCGACGCGAGCGCCGCGCGATCACCGGCCGCGATCGCCTCCACGAGGCGCGCGTCCTCTTCGTGGCTCGCTTCTCGCTCCTGCGCGGCGAGCACGGCGCTTCGGTCGACCATCCGAGGCGAGCATAGCGTGAGGGCCGCGTGCACGACCAACGTTACGGGCGCGAGGCCGATTCGGATCGGTGGAACGAACGAAACTGTCGGATCGGCACGACAGCGCGGACCAAGGGGCGTCGGCCTCGGTGCTCGCGGGGTGATGCCGGACGTGGGGCAGGTCGGAGGCCGAGGCTGTCGGAGGCCGGGGCTTGTCCCCATCGGCCGGCTCGTCGACGATGCGCGCCATGTCGACCTTGGCCATCGCCGCCCTGCCCCTCTCCCCCGAGCTCGCGCGCGACGCGCTCGGAGAGCCCGTCGAGGGCGAGGACGTCTTCGAGACCGCGTTCGGGCTCGTGCGCCTCGAGGCGCTCGCGGACGGAATCAAGCTGCACCTCGGGCTCGACTTCGGCGACGAGCCCGAGCGCTTCGGGCTCGCGGTGCGCATCGCGCTCGGGGACGCGGTCGACGCGATCGAACGTGTGCTCGTGTATCCCGAGGTCGCGCGGCCGAGCGCGACGACGTACGCGACGTTGTTGGAGGAGATCGGCGACGGGGGCGAGTGGGCGATCGTCGCGAGCGCGGAAGAAGCGGAGGCCGCGCTCGAGGACGACGACGAGGACGACGCGCCCGATCTCTTCGGCGCGCTGCAGGCGATGATGGGCGGCGGGCTCGGAGGCGGGCTGATGGGTCAGGTCCAAGCCGCGATGGCCGGAGGCGGCACCAACGACCTCGCGAGCCTCGCGCAGCAGCTCATGGGCAACGCCGACATGCGCGCCGCGATCCAGCAGATGGGCGAGCAGCTCATGAAGTCGGGCGCGCTCGAAGGGCTCGATCCGAACGGCGACGTGCTCGCACAGGCGCAGCGGCTCGCGGGGCAGGTCGCGCAGGAGCACCCGGAGCTGCTGGAGGATCTCGGAAAACGTGTGGGCGCCGCGAATGCGGCGACCGGCGCGGCGAACGACGACGAGGAGGAGCCGTGAGCGGCAAGGCGTCGAAGGTGAGCGCGAAGTCGAGCGCGGCGAAGTCGAGCGCGGCGAAGTCGAGCGCGGCGAAGTCGAGCGCGAAGTCGAGCGACTCCAAGAGCGCGAAGAACACGAAGACGAGCATGAGCGCGAAGGGCGCCGCTTCGCCGAAGGGGGCCAAGCCGAACGGGGCGTCCGCCTCGTCGAGCGCGACCTCGTCGAGCGCGACCTCGTCCGGCGCCTCGTCCGGCGCCTCGTCCAACAAGGGCAAGGGCGTGACCGCGCTGCTCGCGCACGAGGACGCGGAGGTGCGCGTCGCGGCCGCGGTGGTGGTCCGTGAGCTCGGGGTATCTGACGGCGCGACCGCGCAGGCGCTCGCGGGTCTGCTCGACGAGACGCACGGTGCGCTCGAGCATCGTGCGGCGTTGCGGGCGCTCGCCAAGCTCGGGCTCGCGGCCGGCGCGCTCGATCGCGTGACGCCCTTCCTCGGTGCGCGCGACGACGGCGTGCGCGAGGCGGCGATCGAAGCCGCGGTGTCCGCGGGCCAAGCCGCGCTCAAGCCTCTGCGCACGAAGCTCGACGCGGTGCCGCTCGGCGCGGCCGGCGCGCTCAAGGGCACGCCCGCTCCGGGCGCGGTGGAGAAGCGCGCGATCGAGACGGTGCTCTCGCGGCTCGGCGGCAAGGAAGCGCTCGGCGCGCTGCTGGCGGGCATCGTGGACGACCCGAGCTCGGCGCGGAACGTGACGCACGAGCTGCGCGCGCAGGTGAAGGACGCGGACGGCAACGCGCGACGGACGATCCGCGCGCAGCTCGAGGCGTTCCTCGACGAGCACGACAAGCCGGATCCGAAGATCGATCCGGCGCGCGCGGCCGCGATCAAGGTGCTCGGATACCTCGAGGACGAACGCACGGTGCCGCGGCTCGTGAAGCTCGCGAAGAGCCCGAAGGAGCGTGGCGAGGTGAAGCAGGAGGCGATCATCGCGCTCCGCTTCGCGGCGGCTGGGCACAAGCCGGAGCCGAGCGTGGTGGACGCGCTTCAGAGCGCAGCGCGCGCGGACGAGTCGAGCCTCGCGCAGGCGGCCCTGCTCACGCTCGGTTCGCTGCCGATGAGCAAGAAGCTCGCGGGGGTGTTCCAGGAGCTCGCGGGGCATCCGGACATCGCGCGCGCGCACCTCGCGATCCGGCGGCTCGCGAGCGACGACGGCGCGGACGGAGCGGAGGCGCTGGCGGCCCTGGTGGGCGGGCGCGACGAACAGCGCGCGCAGCTCGCCAGCGACGCGCTCGGGGAGCGCCGCAAGGAAGGACGCGACGACGGAACCGACGCGTTGCTCGCGCAACTCGCGGACTGCGACGACGCGCGCGGGGCGGCGCGGATCCGAAACCTGCTGCGCCCCGTCGCGAGCGGCTGGAGCGCGGCGACGAAGAAGAAGCTCCTCGCGAGCGCGGATCGCGCCCTGGAGAGCGGTCGGGTCGGCTGGCGCGAGGCCTACGATCTCGCAGCGAGCGCGGACGTGAAGACGACCGCGAAGCATCTGCGCGAGGTGGTCGCGGCCGCCCGCAAGAGCCGCAAGCGCGACCGCGAGCGCGAGCTGCTCGGGCTGCTGCTGCGCATCGATCCGACGCCCGAAGATCGTTACCGGCTCGCGCTCTTCTTGCTCGACGAGTCGAAGCTCGACACCAACCGCGTGGCGCGGCGGAGCGACGAGGCGCTGAAGATCCTCGATCAGCTCGCGCGCCAGGACTTCGACGTCGCGGGCGCGCTCCGCAAAGAGAAGAACGTCACGCTGGAGCAGCTCTATTACCTCGGTTTCTGCTTCGCCGAAGAGGGCGACGATCTGGGCGAAGAGCTCTTGAAGCTGGTCGTGGAACAAGCGGGGCGGAAGAAGATCGCGGTTGCCGCGAAGAACAAGCTCAAGCTGATGGGCGATTGAACGATCGCAAGAATCACCATGGAACATCCGGTCCGCTACAACACCGTCTTCGGTGTGCTCTTGCTCCTGGTCGGCCTCTTCACCCTCGGTGTGGGGGTCATGGTCGGCAAAGCGATGTTGATGTTCGTCGGCGGGCTCAACGCCGCGGTGGGCTTCGGCTTCACCACGCGGCCCTTCGTCGTGGTCACCGATCGCGGCGTGGAGATGAAGAACCTGCTCGGCATGACGATGCGGACCCACGCGGTGCCGCGAGAGCACCTCGCGGTGAGGGGCGGTTCGATCGTGGACGCGCGCTCCGGGAAGAAACTCGCGGGCGGAATGCTCGCGCGGCGCGAGGATCTGGAGTCGCTGGAGCGCGCGCTCGCGAAGAAGTGAGCTCGCCCCCACCCAGGACCGCCCGCAGCGTGGACCTCACCGTGCGCCGCCTCTTGCCCCGAGTCTCCTTCGTCGTCGTGGTGGCGCTGCAGGTCTACTTCATCGCGCGCGGCACTTCGGATCCGCACAAACACTTCGCGTGGCGGCCGTTCAACGAGTCCGACACCTGGAGCGCGGACGTCGATCGGATCACCCGGGACGGGCGGCGGATCCCGATCGAGGAGCCGTGGGCGGGCTACGTGTGGGGTGAGCTCGTGCGGCAGCGCGGGCTCGGGGTGCCGCGCGGTTGGCGCCACGCGTCGTCGGGCGCGAAGTCGACGCGCGCGTTCCTGCAGGAAGCGCTCGACTGGGTCGCGACCCACACGCCCGAGGACCGCGAGACGCTCTACTACGAGGCTCAGTTCCACTTCACGCGGAACCGGCGCGGGCCGTACACGGTGGTGCTGCGCAGCGTCGAGCGGGAGGTCCCGTGACGTCGAGTGAAGTCGCCCGGCATGGGCTCCGCGCGCGCTTCGACGCGATCTTCGACGAGCCCCGCAGCCTGCGCGCGCTCGGGCTCCTGCGGATCTTCGTGGGCCCGATCGTGCTCCTCCATCTGGTGCCGTTCCTCGAGGAGATGGCGGCCGGGCACTACTACGCGGACGGCTTCTACAGCCCGTGGTTCGCGTGGTTCCCAGAGGTGCCGAAGAACGTCTACTTCGCGCTCCTCGTGGCCACGATCCCGGCCGCGCTCCTCTTGACGGCGGGGCTCTTCACGCGCTTCGCCAAGGCGTACTGCTGGGGCTTCGTCACCTGGAACTACTTCCTCTGTCAGACGCACTTCCACAACAACCGTACGTACCTCCTGGTCGTGCTGACCGCACTCTTGCTCACGCCGTGCGGGAACGTGCTCTCGCTCGACGCGTGGCGCGCGCGGCGACGTGGAGCGCCGCTGCCGGAGGTCGCGCCGCTCTGGGCGATGTACCTGCTGCGCTTCGAGGCGCTCGCGGTCTACCTCGGTTCGGGCGGCTCGAAGCTCTTCGAGCCCGACTGGCGCGCGGGCATCGTCACGTGGGACCGGGTGCTGCGGTACCGACATCTGCTCGAAGAGTCGATCGCGCCGACCTGGTTCGTGGAGCTCCTCTCGGAGCAGAGCTTCCACGCCGCGTTCGCGAAGGTCGCCATCGCGACCGAGATCTTCATCGCGCTCGGGCTCGTCTTCCGCCGGACCCGGTACGCCGGCGCGTTCGTCGCGTTTTGGTTCCACGTCGTGATCGGCGTCGCCCTCGCGGTGCAGGTGTTCTCGTACCTCGCGGTCGCGGCGCTGCTGATTTGGGCGACGCCGACGGTGCGGGATCGGACGCTCGCGATCGACGAGCGCACTCCGGAGGGCAAACGCCTCGCGCGCCGGATTCGTCGCTTGGACTGGCTCGCGCGATTCTCGCTCGTGCCCGGCGAGGGTCCGCCGCGCCTCACGGAGCGTGAAGGAACCGAGCACGTCGGAGGCGCCGCGGTCGCGCGCGCCTACCTTCGGATGCCGCTGCTCTTTCCCTTCGTCGCGCCCTTCGCGCTGCCGGGGTTGCGTCGGATCGCGATCGCGCGGCTCGACCGTCGTTGGCACTCGTAGCGAGCCCGCGGCGATCCACGCCGCACGGCGCCTCTCGACTCCCGCGAACGCGTCGGCTTCCGCGCGTCACTTCGCGCGCGTCACTTCCGCGCGTCACTCCGCGCGCGTCACTCGGCGCGACGCACACGCAGCGTCTCGCCGACCCCGACGATCACCCAGACCTGCGCTTCGGTTTCGCCCGGCGCCTCGATCACCAAGCGATCGCCGTCGAGGCGCCACCGTCCCTCGCCCTCGCCGTGCGCATCGTTCGCCGCGAGGGTGCTGGCGCGCAACACGCCACCGGCATCGAAGGTCCAACGCTGACGGAAGCGCGCGGGCGGCAGCTCGAGGTCGCCGCGCACGAACACGTCGACGCCATCGGCGCTCTGCTCGTGGTCGTGCTGCCACGCGCCGAGCAGCGCGTTCTCGGGAGACTCGTCTCCGCTCGGCGTTGCTTCGGTGCCGGCGGTGCCTTCGCTCTCCGTCGGGGCGGGCGTGGTCGGTTCGATGGGGGGCTCGCTCGCGCAGGCGACGAGGAGGATCAGGAAAGCGTGCTTCACGGGCGCGAGCTTGGTCGCGGATCGACACGGCGTCGACCACGCGTGGTGCGATGCGCGTGCTCGAAGCGCACGATCCGGTGCGAAGCGGTCACTCGAAGCCGTAGCCGCGCGTGCTCATCGAGACGAGGCGACCGTTCTCGAAGACGAAGACGCGCAGCAGACGCTGCGAGCCGAGGTCGTACGTCCACTCGTCGATCTGGACCTCGACCATGCGCTCGATGCGGACCGGGGTGCCGTCGGTGCCGCGCAAGAACGCCGCGACGCTGCGGAGCTCCACACGCTCGATCACGTCCGCCGGCTCGCCGCAGAGCGCACGCACGCGGTGGCGGGAATCCCCGTTCTTCACGATGCGTTGCCCGCAGTACATCGCCTCGGCGGTCGCGGGCAGGGCGAAGCTCGCGAGGGGCGCGAGCACGAGCGTGGCGGCGAGGAAGGCGTGACGCATGGCTCGACCAGCGTGACAGAGGTGCCGCGCGACGACCGTCAAGGATCGTGAAGAGCGTCGCGCGGGCCCGCACGCGGACGTGCGAATGCTCCGAGCTTCGAGCTCCGAGAGCTCGAGCGCACGCCACCGAGCAACGCACTGCGCTCGACCGAGCGTGCCGCGCTTCCACGTCGGTCGAAGGTGACCTCAGAAGCTCGCCTTGTAGAGCGCGAGCATGTCCTCTTCGGTGCACGCGCGCGGGTTGCTGCGGTGGCACGCGTCCTCGAGCGCGAGCTTCGCCAGCTTCGCGAGGCCGTCCTCGGGAACACCCGTCGCGCCGAGCCCCTCCGCGAGGCCGATCTTCTTGCGCAGGGCCCGCACCGCGCCGCTGCACTCGAAGGCGAGCGTCTCGACGTTCTCGCCACGCGCGCCGAGGAGCTTCGCGATGCGCGCGATCTTCTCCGGCACCGCGCTGCGGTTGAAGTCGAGCACCGCGGGCAGACACACCGCGTTCGCGAGGCCGTGGTGGAGGTGGTGCTCGGCGGAGAGC
Organism: uncultured Sandaracinus sp.; assembly: GCA_937982655.1. GTDB lineage: Bacteria > Myxococcota_A > Polyangia > Polyangiales > Houyiibacteriaceae > JACKEH01. Next base: position 983 of record CALJLK010000319.1, on the reverse strand, counting down.
GGGTGCGCGAGGCTGTGGCAGGCGCCGAGGCCCTTCTGGAACGCGACCGCGCCCATCATCGAGGCCTTGAGCATCGCGCCGCGCGCTTCGAGATCCTTGCCGTCGTGGACCGCGTTCTCGAGGTGCTTGCCGCAGAGCTCGATGCCCTGCAGCGCGATCGCGTCCGCCATCGGGTGATCGCCGAGCGCGCAGTACGCCTCGATGCAGTGCGTGAGCGCGTCCATTCCCGTCGCGGCCGTGATGCGCGGCGGCATGGTCTCGGTGAGCTTCGGGTCGAGGATCGCGACGTTCGCGAGCAGGCGCGGCGCGAAGATCACGACCTTGCGGTTGGTGGCCTGGATCGTCACCACGCCGCTGCGGCCGACCTCGCTGCCGGTGCCGGCCGTGGTCGGGATCGCGACCATCGGCGGCACGGGCTTGGTGATCTTCTGCCAGCCGTCGATCGCGTCGTCGTATTGCGCGAGCGGGAGCGGATGGGTCGCCGCGAGCCGCACGAGCTTGCCGACGTCGAGCGGGCTGCCGCCGCCGAGCGCGACCACGCCGTCGGCCTTCGCGTTGCGGTAGGCCTCGGTCGCGGCGAGCACCTCGGCTTCGAGCGGGTTCGACGAGATGCCGTCGAAGACCACGCTCTCGATGCCGGCCGCCTTCAGCGACTCGACGATCGGATCGACGAGCCCGGCGCCGCGCACGCCGGCGTCGGTGACCACGAACGCACGCTTGCTGCCGAGCGCCTTCAGCTCCTCGCCCACGCGCACGGCCGACCCCGCGCCGAAGAGGATGCGGGTCGGAAAGCTCCAAACGACGGTCTCGGGCATCGTGACTCCTGGGCGGGCTCGCCGCCTGGCGGCTCGTCGGCCGCTTCCTTCGGGGGCAGCCCCTCGCGAGCGTGGATGAAAGCGCCGGTTGCCCCGCGGGAGCAAGTCCGACCGTCCGCGGCGGACCCCGCGGACCCGAAAGGACGTCCGCGGCGGACCCCGCGGACC
>CALJLK010000318.1 GCA_937982655.1 uncultured Sandaracinus sp. | reverse complement strand
GCCCGGAGGCTTTCGACCGCAACCGGGCCGGGAGGCCTGGCGTCGGTCGATGAAGGGAGATGTTGGTCGGGGTGGCGGGATTTGAACCCGCGACAACGAGCACCCAAAGCTCGTGCACTACCAGGCTGTGCGACACCCCGTGCTCTGCGGAGCGCGGAAGTTAGTGCGTGGTGGGTCCAGGCTCAAGGGGTGCCCGTCGGCTGGTGAACGGTCTCGCGTCACGCGCCCCATGTGCCACCCGGCGTGCACCCTCCCCCGAATCGGCCCAAGCTCCGCGCGCGATGGCGTCCTTGCCCGTGCTCGCCGAGTCGAGCGTGGCCGAACGAAGCGCGCTCGACGAATCCGACGATCCGAGCGCGCCGCGGGATTGGCGTTGGCAAGCGCGCCATGCCATCCGCGATCTCGATGGGCTCGAGCGCGCGATCGCGCTGACCGAGGCGGAGCGCGCGGGCGTGCGGCGCTCGCTCGCGGACGGCTTCCCGATGTCGATCACGCCGCACTACCTCGGGCTGATCGATCCCCACGATCCTTCCTGTCCAATCCGGCGGCAGGCGGTGCCCACGATCGACGAGGCCCACGAGGTGCCCGGCGATCTGCGCGATCCGCTCGGCGAAGAGGCGCACGAGGTCGCGCCCGAGCTGGTGCAGCGATACCCGGACCGCGTGCTCCTTCTCGCGACCGATCGCTGCGCGATGTACTGCCGCTTCTGCACGCGCTCGCGCATGGTGGGCGACGGCGGCGGCGCACGAGCGCTCGACAAGCTGGAGCCTGCCTTCCGCTACATCGAGTCGCACCCCGAGATTCACGACGTGATCGTCTCCGGCGGCGATCCGCTCGTGATGGCGACCTCGCGCATCACGCCGATCCTCGAGCGTCTCGCACGCATCGAGCACGTGCTGACGGTGCGGGTCGCGACGCGCGCTCCCGTGACGATCCCCCAACGCATCACGGACGAGCTCTGCCGCGCGTTGCGCACGCACCCCGCGGTCTGGGTGATGACGCACTTCAACCACCCGAAGGAGCTCGCGCCAGAGGCCACGGAGGCGCTCGCGCGGCTCGTCGATCACGGCCTGCCCGTGATGAACCAGACGGTGCTCCTGCGCGGAATCAACGACGACGCGGACACCCTCGAGGCGCTCTTCCGCGGGCTGGTCCGTCGTCGTGTTCGGCCCTACTACCTGCTCCAGGCCGATCCCGTCCGAGGCACCGGTCACCTCCGGACCCCGATCGCGACCGGCCTGCGCATCATGGAGCGCTTGCAGGGGCGCCTCTCCGGCATCGCGCTCCCCAAGTACATCGTCGACACCCCGGGCGGTCGCGGGAAAGTCCCCGTGCTTCCCGAGACGGTGGTCCGCCGCGCGGAAGGCGTGACCACTTTGCGTACCTTTCGCGGCGAAGAGGTCGATTACGTCGACCCTCCGACCGCAGCCCCGACCGCGGCTCCGCGCACCACGGAGCCAACGAAAAGCCGCTGACGGCTTGAAAATTCGCCCTGTTCGTGCGAACGGGGCGGCGAGATTCCAGCGCGTCCCCCACGCCGCTGGCTCGACGAACACGGCGGTCGACACGCGACCGACCCCGCGGCTCCACGCCGCACCGAACCCACCGAACCTCAGGCCGACCGCTCCAGGCCGAACCCTCAAGGACAGGCGACCGCGATGGCTACCAAGGCGCTGACCCTCTACGACACCACCATCGGCAAGAAAGCCGTGATGGCCGCGTCCGGCATCATCCTGCTGGGCTTCACGCTCGGGCACCTCTCGGGGAACTTGAAGGCCTACGCCGGCCCGACCGAGTTCAACGAGTACGCGCGCTGGCTGCGCACGATGCCCGCGCTGCTCTGGGGCGCGCGCCTCGCGCTGATCTTCGCGTTCAGCGCCCACATCTTCAGCGCGTTCTCGCTCTGGAAGCGCAACAAGAGCGCGCGCCCGAACCGCTACCAGAAGAAGGTCGACCTCGCGACGGACTACGCCGCGAAGACCATGTACCTGAGCGGCCCGATCCTCCTCTTCTACGTGCTCTTCCACCTCGTGCACCTGACCTTCGGCGGTCAGCTCTTCGGTGACGGCACGATCTTCGGCATCGAGGGCTACACGTGGGAGCCGTCCAACCCCTACAACAACCTCGTCCATGGCTTCCAGCACTGGCCGATCGTGATCCCGTACGTGCTCGGCAACCTCGCGCTCGGCGTCCACCTCTTCCACGGCATCTGGTCGATGTTCCAGAGCATCGGCGCCAACCACCCCCGCTACAACCAGTACCGCCGCGACCTCGCGATCATGCTCGCGGCGCTGCTGACGATCGGAAACCTCTCGTTCCCGATCGCCGTGATGGCCGGCTACCTCGAGCCGACCACCCTCCGATTCAACTTCCCGGAGCTGCTGTGAAGCACGCGCTCGGTCCGAGCACGCCTCAGCACGAAAGAAGGAACGACCCATGGAGCTGAAGAGCCACGAGCCGACCGGTCCGATCGAGCAGCGATGGACCGAGCACAAGGCCCACAGCAAGCTCGTCGCGCCGCACAACCGCCGCAAGCACACCGTCATCGTGGTGGGCTCGGGCCTCGCCGGTGGCGCCGCCGCCGCGACGATGGGCGAGCTCGGCTACAAGGTGAAGTGCTTCTGCTACCAGGACTCGCCGCGCCGCGCGCACTCGATCGCCGCGCAGGGCGGGATCAACGCCGCGAAGAACTACCAGAACGACGGCGACAGCGTGTTCCGGCTCTTCTACGACACCGTGAAGGGCGGCGACTTCCGCGCGCGGGAGTCGAACGTCTACCGCCTCGCGGAGCTCTCGACCGCGATCATCGATCAGGCGGTCGCGCAGGGCGTGCCCTTCGCGCGTGAGTACGGCGGTCTGCTCGCGAACCGCTCGTTCGGTGGCGCGCAGGTCTCCCGCACGTTCTACGCGCGCGGTCAGACCGGTCAGCAGCTCCTCCTCGGCGCGTACTCCGCGCTCGAGCGGCAGATCGCGGCCGGCAGCGTGAAGATGTACCCGCGCACCGAGATGCTCGACCTCATCGTCTACGAGGGTCGCGCGCGCGGCATCGTCACCCGCGACATGGTGACCGGGAAGATCGAGGCGCACGTCGCCGACGTCGTGGTCCTCGCGACGGGCGGCTACGGCAACGTCTTCTACCTCTCGACCAACGCCAAGGGCTGCAACACCACCGCGACGTGGCGCGCGCACCGCAAGGGCGCCCTCTTCGCGAACCCCTGCTACACGCAGATCCACCCGACCTGCATCCCGCGCAGCGGCGAGACGCAGTCGAAGCTCACGCTGATGAGCGAGTCGCTCCGCAACGACGGGCGCGTGTGGGTCCCGCGAAAGGCGGAAGACTGCGACAAGGATCCGAAGTCGATTCCGGAGAAGGATCGCTACTACTTCCTGGAAGAGCGCTACCCCGCGTTCGGCAACTTGGTCCCCCGCGACGTCGCCTCGCGCAACGCGATGTACGTCTGCGAGAACGACCACCTCGGCGTGGGTCCGAAGATCCCGGGTGAGCCGCGCCGCGGCGTCTACCTCGACTTCGCCGACGCGATCTCGCGCCTCGGCAAGCACACGGTGGTCGAGCGCTACGGCAATCTCTTCGAGATGTACGAGCGCATCACCGGCGACGATCCCGTCGAAACGCCGATGAAGATCTACCCCGCGACCCACTACACGATGGGCGGCCTGTGGGTGGACTACAACCTCGAGAGCACCATCCCGGGTCTCTTCGTGGGCGGCGAAGCGAACTTCTCCGATCACGGCGCGAACCGCCTCGGTGCGAGCGCGCTGATGCAGGGTCTCGCGGACGGGTACTTCGTGTTGCCCTTCTCGATCGGCAACTACCTCGGCGAGCTCCGCACGCCGCCCGCCCTCGAAGAGGACGACGCAGTCTGCAAGGACGCGGTGCGCGAGGTGAAGGCCCGCCTCACGAAGCTGATCGAGGCGCCGGCGGCCAAGCACGGCCCGGATCACTTCCACCGTCTGCTCGGCAACATCATCTGGAAGTACTGCGGCATGAGCCGCAGCCGCGATGGCCTGAAGGACGCGCTGAAGCAGATCCCGGAGCTGCGCGAGCAGTTCTATCGCGAGGTGAAGGTCGTCCCGAACAAGGACGAGACCCTGAACCAGACGCTGGAGCGCGCGTCGCGCGTGGCGGACTTCTTCGAGCTCGGCGAGCTGATGTGCCTCGACGCGCTCACGCGTGAGGAGAGCTGCGGCGGTCACTTCCGCACGGAGCACCAGGTCGACGGCGAGGCCAAGCGCGACGACGAGAAGTTCCAGCACGCGGCGGCGTGGGAGTGGAGCGGCGACGCGTCCAAGCCCGTGCGCCACGAAGAACAGCTCACGTTCGAGTACGTGAAGCCCACGATGCGCTCCTACAAGTAAGAGTCGCCCCACAGGAAGTCCCGATGAAGACCAAGACCATCAAGCTCCACGTGTGGCGCCAGAGCGGACCGAACGACGCGGGCCGCTTCGAGACCTACACGGCCGAGAACGTCACCGAGCACATGTCCTTCTTGGAGATGCTCGACGACCTCAACGAGAAGCTGATCGCGGACGGCAAGGACCCGATCGCGTTCGACCACGACTGCCGCGAGGGCATCTGCGGGATGTGCTCGATGGTGATCAACGGCTACGCGCACGGCCCCGACGAGCGCACCACGACCTGCCAGATCCACATGCGCCACATCTTCGATCGTGGTTGGGACGAGGTCTGGATCGAGCCGTGGCGCGCGACGTCGTTCCCGATCCGCAAGGACCTGATCGTCGACCGCACCGCGCTCGACAAGATCATCCAGGCAGGCGGCTACATCTCGATCCGCACCGGCTCGGCGCGCGACGCGAACGAAGCGCCGATCCCGAAGCCGATCGCGGACCGCGCGTTCGACGCCGCGACCTGCATCGGCTGCGGCGCCTGCGTGGCGGCCTGCCCGAACGCGAGCGCGTCGCTCTTCACCGCCGCCAAGGTCGGCCACCTCGCGCTGCTCCCGCAGGGCCAGGCGGAGCGCATGAGCCGCGTGAAGTCGATGGTCGCGACGATGGACGAGCTCGGCTTCGGCGGCTGCACGAACCACGGCGAGTGCGAGAAGGCGTGCCCGAAGGGCATCAGCATCGACTTCATCGCCTCGATGAACCGCGACCTGTTGAAGTCGCTCGTCGTCGATCGCGGCGACGCGGAAGCGCCGGACGAGGGCGGCTGAGTCCGACGTGCGCTCCGGAACGAAGGGCCCGCTCGCGAGAGTGGGCCCTTCGTCGTTTGGGGCCGCGACCTTCCGGCGAGACGATGACGGTGCCCGAGACCGAGACCGAGACCGAGACCGAGACCGTGACCGTGACGGAGACCACCGCGACCACGCCGAGAACAAACGAACTTCTCTCGACGCCGCGGACGGCTCAATGACACATCACGTCACGTGACCGACCTGGGTTGCCCGGACCCCCTTCGGCATTCACGTGGACCAGACTCGCGATCCCCAGCGTTCTCACGCTCCACTGCGAACGCGCGGTCACCCTCGGCCGAGGCACGTTCACGAAACTTCACGCATCGAAGAATCGCTCCCCCGAAATAGCTCGTTTGATCGCGCGGGCACGCTCCCTGCTGAGCGGCCCCGTCCATGCGCACGCACCTCGCCTTCGCGGTCTTCGCCGCCGCCCTCGCTCTCCCGCTCACCCTCCCCGCTTCGGCCTCCGCCGACGACGCGCTCGTCCCGTGGTCACGACGACATGCCTTCGATCGCGACTTCGGCATCGGCTTCTACGCGAGCGGCCGTGCGGGTTACCGCGAAGCGGTCGGCCTGGGCGGAGAGGTGCGGTGGGAGCCCTTCGACCGGCTCGGCGTCGACGTCTTCGCGGAGGCCTTCGTGGTCGACGAGCCCGGCTACCGACGCATCGACGTTCCGATCGGCTTCGACCTCTACGTGCCCTTCCGGCTCGGAGAGCACTTCCGCCTGCGACCGCTCGCGGGCTTCTGCAGCGTCTTCTCCTTCCAGGACTCGCAGCGCGAGGGCGTCGACGCGACCCACGACGTGCAGTTCGGCATTCACGGCGGCACCGGCCTCGAGCTCGCGCTCGGGCGCTTCGTGAGCCTCAACCTGGACGTGAAGGGCATCGTCTACTTCGGCCACGACCGCTACTCGGGCGGGTGGGACGAGCACGTGAGCAAAGACCTCCGCGCATTCGGGATCGCGCAGGCGAACCTCGGCGTGATGGTCCGGCTCTGACCGACGACCGCTCAGACCTTCGTGCGGGCTCGGCGCGCGCGCCAGAGCGCGATCCCGATCGCGAGCGCGAAGATTCCGAGCGCGACCCACGTGTACTGCCGCACGAACTCCGCGAGACGGTCGAGGTTCGAGCCGAGCGCCCACCCCACCAAGAGCAGGAGCGCGTTCCACGCCGCCGCGCTCAGCCCGCCGAAGAGCGCGACCTTCCAGCCCGGCATGTTCGCGAGGCCCGCCCCCACGAAGAAGAACGCGCGCAGGGCGGGCACGAAGCGGTTCGCGAGCAGGTACGCCGCGCCGTGCTTCTCGAAGCGACGCCTCACCTCCTCGAGCGCGCGCTCGGTGCGCGGTCCGTGCAAGAAGGTCGGCGACTTTTCGCGACGAGCGCGCACGTAGCGACCGAAGATCCACGCGAGCTGGCCGCCGAGCGTCGCGCCGGCCGTCAGCGCGGCGTGCACGAGCCACGGCGAGTAGCCGGCCGTCGCCGCGAGCGCGATGCCTGCGAGCGCG
>CALJLK010000317.1 GCA_937982655.1 uncultured Sandaracinus sp. | reverse complement strand
GGGGGAGGGTCTGGCGACAGACCCTCGGAGAAGCTGACGACGCTGCGGTCGTTCGACCCAAGGTGCGGCCGCGCTTGTGGTCCGATGCCTCGCGTCGGCACGCTCGTGCCTTCGAGAGGTGGGACATGCAGGGATCGAAGCCGAGGCGTTTGCGGTTCGTGGTCGGGAGCGTGCTCCTCGTGAGCGCGCCGATGATGACGGGGTGCTCGGAGGTCGAGCCGCCGATGGTGAACACGCGGCCGTTGCCGCCGAACCCGGTCGGGACCGAGGAGCCGCCGCCGCAGACGCCGACGATGGAGGGCGTGGGGGTGCCGCTGCCGACGCCGGACGACGATGCGCCACCGACGTTGAACACCGTGCCGATGCCGACGCCGAACACGGTCGCACAGCCGGAGCCGACGCCGATGGCCGTCGAGGAGATCGAGCCTCCGCCGCGCGAAGAGCCCCGACGTTTCGCGCCAAATCCCGGTCCGAGCGAACGCGCGGCGCCGACGGATTGATCGGTGGATCGTCGCCCGATCTCGTTCGCGTGACCAAAGCCGCGAACGGTGCCACCCTCCGCGCCGCTCCACGCCCGCGCTCGCGGGGTACGCCGTGAGAGCCCAGGAGCATTCGACACATGGCATCGCGCACCCTTCGCTTCTCGATCTCGTCCGCTCTCCTCGCGGCCCCTCTCGCGCTCGGCGTCGCCTGCGGCGGCGGAGAGACCGAGGAGCCCGAGACCAACGTCGCCACCACGGGCGACGAACAGCCGCACACGAACGTGCACCCGGAGCACGAGCACGAGAACGAGGATCCGACGGCGAACCCGACCCCCGAGACGGGCACCGAGCCGGAGCCGGCGACCAACCCAGCGCCGACGGAGTGAGCGCGAAACGATCGGGACGCGCGTGAGCGCGGAGCCGATCCATCCCGCGCCGACCGAGTGACCCGGTCGACCCCGCCGACCCAGCGGATCGTGCTGCGAGAGGAAACCCTCGCGGAGGTCGTCATCACCTGCGGCAACCGAAGAGCCTGCTCCGACCGAGCGGGCTCTTCGCTTGCGCGGGGCCCGATCGTGCGGCCAGCCTACTGCGCATGAAGATTCCGTCTCCGCTTCGATTCGTCGTCGGCAGCGCGCTGCTCGTCGCGCCCGCGTGTGGCCCCGATCAGCCGGCGGAGCCCGAGGAGATCCCGGTGCGCACGAACGTCGGGCGTGAGGAGCCGGAGGAGATTACCAACGTGGGCCGCGACGACTCGCAGGACGTCGACACGGAGGCCGAAGAAGAGGGCGAGGACCCGACGCCGAACGTGCCCGAGGTGCCGGAAGCGACGATGGAGGCGACGGGTCCGGTGGTGGATCCCGCGCCGAACCCGAGCTCGGACACCACGGGCGATCCGCAGATCAATCCGTCGAGCGGCGAGCGCATCGAGCTGCGTCCCGACGCGCCCTACCACCCGACGAAGGCGCAGTGAGGGGCGCGATGAGCGACCTGGCGAAGGAGCCCGCGGACGGGTCTGTGGGCGGCGCGAAGGAGCACGCCGCGAAGGACACGCTGGCCGACGCGCGGCGCATCGTGGCCGCGACGACGAAGAAGCTCGCGTCGATGCACAAGAACCAGGTGCACCGCGATCCGTGGCCGGACTTCGAGGCCTTCGACGTCGCGCGTTATCCGGTGACGCTTCGTCGCGCGGCGGCGTGGCAGTGGATCTCGCGCGCGCAGGCCGAGCACGGCTCGGTGCATCAGTTCAGCGCGGTCACGCACGCGCTCACGGAGGCGCGCGCGCCGATGGAGCTGCTCGGCGCGCTCGCGCGGCTCATCACGGACGAGGTGCGTCACGTCGAGGTGTGCGCGCGCATCGCGCTGACGATGTACCCCGAGGGCAACGACACGTTCTTCCAGTGGCGTACGCCGCGCGCGCCGTGGGCGGACGCGCCGCGCATCGATCCGAACGACCGCGAAGCGAGCGAGCTTCGGCTCCGTGGCTGGGCGACGCGCGCGATCCTCACCGCGTGTGCGCTCGGCGAGACGCTCAGCGAGCCGATGCTCGAAGCGCTGGTGGTGGTCTCGACCGATCCGCTGCCGCGCGCGTGCTCGGAGCAGATCCTGAAGGACGAACGTTTCCACGGGCGCTTCGGCTTCGAGGCGCTCGCGGTGCTGGTGCCGACGCTCGACGAGGCGGAGAAGGGCGCGCTCCAAGAGCAGCTCGGGCGCGCGCTCGCGGGCTTCGAGCGCACGACGTGCGGCAAGACGCGGGTCGAAGATCTCGTCGGGCACGAGGTGGAGATCGCGCCGAGCACGGATCCGGAAGGGCACCCGAACCTCGGCACGCTGAGCGAGCGCGAATTCGCGGCGATCTTCTACGCGACGCTCGAGCAGCGGATCTTCCCCGAGCTCGAGGCGGTGGGGCTCGATCCGATGCGGGCGTGGGCGGAGCGCGGGAGGTTCCCCGCGCCGGCGTCGAAGCAGCGGCCCGAAGCGAGCGCGGAGACGCGCGCGGCGGAATGATCGGCGGGGCATGAGCGAGCCCGCGCGGGTCGAATGTCCGCACGCATCGACCTGTGCGGGGTGTCCGGCGATCGACGCGCCGTACGAGGAGCAGCTCCGCGAGAAGGGCGCGCGCGTGGATCGGGCGCTGGCGCGCTTCGTGGCGCTCGAATCGATCGTGCGCGCCGAAGTGCGGGGGACGGATCGCGTCGAGCGGTACCGCACGCGCGTGAAGCTCGTGGTGGACGGCACGAAGGTCGGGCTCTTCGCGCGGAGCGGTGATCACGTGGTGGTCGACATTCCGGAGTGCCGCGTGATGTCGGCGAGCACGGCGCGCGCGGTGGCGCTGATTCGCGATCGGCTGCGCGAGTCGGAGACGCTGCGGCGCGCGCTCGTGGCGGTCGACGTGCGTGACGTGCGGATCGATCGAGGTGCTGGAGAGCGCGCGCTGCTCGTGACGCTCGTGCTCGACGAAGGTGTGCGCGTGGCGGCGGAGCTCGAAGCGCGACGCTTGTACGAGCTCGCGCGCGAGAACGACGTACCGATCGCGACGGTGGCGTCGAGCACGCGACCGTCGCGTTCGCCGCTCTTGCTCGGGCGCGGGCTGCGCGTGGTGACGGGACCGGAGGTGATCGACGAGCGCGTCGAGGCGCCGGGCGGAAGACACGTCGCGATCCCCGCGGTGCCGGGCGGCTTCGTGCAGGCGCACGCGGAGCAGGCGGCTCGCCTTCGCGCGCACGTGGTGGACGAGCTCGGGCGACAGGGGATCGCGATCGAAGGCGCGCGGGTGATCGACGCCTACGCGGGCTCGGGGGCGCTCGGGCTCGGGCTCGCGGCGGCGGGTGCGCGGGTGCTGTTGATCGAGAGCTACGAGCCCGCGATGCGGCTCGCGCGCGACGCGGCGGAGCGACAGGGGCTGCGCGTGAAGGCGGTGGCGTCGGATGCGGCGGAGGCGCTGCGCGAGCTCTCGCGGCGCGGCGATCGGCCGGACGTGGTCGTGCTGAACCCGCCGCGACGTGGGGTGGCGCCCGAGGTGCGGCAGGCGGTGGCGGAGCTCGCGCCGAAGCGGATCGTGTACGTCAGCTGCGAGCCGGACACGTTGGCGCGCGATCTCGATCACCTCGCGCGGCGCGGGTACGCGACCGACACGCTCGTGCCTTTCGACATGATCCCGCTGAGCCGCGAGGTGGAGTCGGTGGTGGTGCTCGCGCCGCGCGCGACGACGCCGCTGCCGGTGCTCGCTCGCACGCGGGAGCTCGCGCTCGTCGCGTTCGGTCCGCGCGAGCTCGACGTGGTCGCGCGGGCGCGCGAGGCCGCGGGCTTCGAGGGCGTGGTGCTCGCTCGATGGGGCCACGACGCGGGCGTGATCGCGCTCGCGCGCGACGAGGACGCGGCGCGGACGTGGGCACCGTCGATCGCGAGCGCGGAGGTGACCTGGCACGCGCTCGTGCGCGGCGTGGTGCGCGCGAAGGGCAGCGTGTCACGCGCGGTGGATGGCGTGGAGGCCCGCACTCGGTACAAACGCGTCGCGGTGATCGGCGGGCACTCGCTGCTGGAGGTGCGGAGCGAGCCCGCACACGACGCCGTGATCGCGCACCACCTCGACGGCCTCGGGCATCCGGTGCTCGGCGCGCCGGACGGACACGTTCCGTCGAACCGACACTTCGCGGAGCGCTACGCGCTCGACCGACCCTTCCTCGCGGTGGCGCGGATCACGATCACCACGCCCGAGGGCGCACGGTGGGAGATCGAAGTGCCACGATCGGGCGACCTCGCGACGGTGCTGGCGCGACTCCAAGCGGGCACGACCGACGCGGACTGACGCGCGCACGTCACCGTCACGGTCTCCGTCACGGTGTCGGACTCGGACTCGGTCACAGTCTCGGACTCCGTCACGGTCCCGGACTCGGACTCGGTCACAGTCTCGGACTCCGCCACGGGCTCCGTCACGGTCACCGTCACGGTCTCCGTCACGGACTCCGTCACGGACTCGGACTCGGACTCCGTCACGGTCTCGGACTCCGCCAGGGTCGCGGACTCCGCCACGGTCTCGGACTCCGAGCGTCCGTGTCTCGCGACCCACACCCGCGCGTCGCGCCGTCCACGCCGCGGAGAACTTTCGCTCGCGCCGGGCGTCCATCGCCCCACTGGCACCGCTCGTGCTGATTCGTCGAGCACGTCGGTGGGAAGCCGACGGAGGGATCGGGCGTACGACGTCGGGTCCGGACGCGAGGAGGGGCGATGAGCCGAGGGGACGCGTGGACGGCGAGCGTGGAGCGGGCGCGGGATCGACTCGCGACGCGTCGCGCTCGGATCGCGTTACGCCGTCGGCTCGGGCTCGTGCTGCTCGTCGCGGTCCTCGCGTCGATCGCGCGCATCGCGCTCTGGCCGCTGACGGATGACGACGCGCTCCTGATCGGGGTTCCGCGCGCGCTCCTGCTCGGTACTTGCGCGTTCGTGCTCGCGTCGATCGGTGTGTGGCTCGTGGCGCGTCGTCGACCGAGCGTGCTGCAGGCCGCGCGTGAGCTCGATGCGGCGCTCGGGCTGTCGGACGTCATCGGCAGCGGCGTGTCGCTTCCGGAGGACGGGCCGTTCGAGGCGCTCGCGCGGCGGCGTGCGGCCGAGGCGCTCGCGGGTCGCGACGTCGCGAAGCTGCTGCCGCATCCGCGGGTGATCCCGTCCGCCGGTCGCGTGGTGCTCGGCGCGCTCGCGCTGCTGAGCGCGGCGGTGGTCGGAGGCTACGAGCGCAGCGTCGTCACCGCGCTCACGTCGCCGCCGACGAGCGCGGAGCTCGCAGCGGCGGAGGAGCTCGCGGAGGCGGCGCGTGCGCTCGCGGAGGAGCGCGAAGAGACGCGGCGCGAAGAAGAAGACGCCGCGGCGGCGGAGCGAAGCCCGGAGGCGCGCGCGGAGTCGCTCGCGCGCGCGGCGCAGCGGGCGCTCGCGCGGGGCGATCGCGAGCGCGCGCTGGAGCGAATCGACGAGCTGCGTCGCACCGTGGGAGAGCGGAGCGCGGCCGCGGAGGGGCTCGATCGTTTGGCGGATCGACTCGCGCGCCACCTCGACACCGCGTCGCCTTCGACTCCGTCGTCGCCTTCCACGCCTTCGAGCCCGAGCGGAGCGCGCGCGGGATCGGCCCGCCCAGAGAGCGCGGAGGAGCAGATGCGCCTGCTCGCGCGGCGGCTCCGCGATCCGAGCGCGGCGGGTCAGAGCGCGGAGGAGCGCGAGCGGACGCTGGAGCGGCTCGCGCGATCGGCCGACGAGGCGCGACGAAGCGGTCAGGGTCGCGACTCGGAGCAGCTCGCGGAGGCGCTCTCGCGTGCGCAGGCCGCGCTCGCGGAGGGCCGCGCGGAGGACGCGGCGCGCGCGCTGGAAGAGGCTGCGGCGCGCGCGGATCGTTTGGCGGAGGCGCGGGAGCGAGCGAGCCGTGAAGGCGAAGCGCTCGCGCGTCTTCTGGAGCGCGCCGGCTTGCTGGAGCGCGCGGTGCAGCTCGCGCGATTGGGCGAGTCGGGTGAGCCCGGCGAAGGCATGGCCTTCGGCGAGGGCGAAGGCGAAGGCGCGGGCCAGCCGGGCGGCGAAGGCAACGCGCGGGGGCTCGCGGAAGGGCTCGCGGCGCGGCTCGCGGCGCTCGGGCTCGCGGAGGGCCCGCCGGGTGTGAGCCACGGACCCGGCGGACGCGGGAGCGATCGACGCACGGAGCGTTCGGGTCTGCCCACGCACGGCGACGTGCACGCGCGCTCGCAGGTGCGCGAGGGCGAACGCGCGGTGGGCGTGCTGCGGGGGCTCGGTCGCAACGCCGAAGCGGAGCGCGAGTACGCGGACGTCTACCCGAGCTACGGCGCGGTGGCGGAGGACGCGCTCTCCGACGAGCGCATCCCGGCCGCGCGACGCGAGGCGATTCGCCGGTACTTCGAGGCGATTCGGCCGGAGTGAGTGTGGAAGCGGACGCCGTCCGTAGGTGCGCGGTCCCGCGAGAAGCTCGGGACACACACGAGCGAAGAGTCGACGAATTTGCCGAGAGAGCGGCGATCGAGAGTTCGAGCTGGCTCGAGTCGAGTCGCACGATCTCCGGGAATGGCGAGTGAAGACGAACGAATCGATGCCGACGGACACCAGAGAGTTTGGGCGCGCGAACGGCGCGACGAGACAGGAGCCGACCGACATGACCCTTCCGAATGCCGAGCCCCGCCACGACGAGCCTTCGCGCGACGCCGCGAGCGACGTCTTCACGAACGACGAGGAGGGCAGCGGGCCCCGCAGCCGTCACGAGGAGGCGGAGCTCCGACTCGAGCACGCGCAGGCGGTCGGGGCGAAGCTCCTGAAGGGGCTGCAGTCCGTGATCCTCGGGCAAGACGCGGTGCTCGAGCACGTGCTGACCGCGCTGCTCGCGCACGGTCACGTGCTGCTCGAAGGCGCGCCGGGCCTCGGCAAGACGCAGCTCGTCCGCACGCTCTCTTCGCTCGTCGGGGGCAGCTTCTCGCGCATCCAGTTCACGCCGGATCTGATGCCGAGCGACGTGGTCGGGACGTCGCTCGTGGTGAACGTCGAGGGCGGCAAGGACCTGCGCTTCCGACCCGGACCGATCTTCGCGGGGCTCGTGCTGGCGGACGAGATCAATCGCGCGACGCCAAAGACTCAATCGGCGCTTCTGGAAGCAATGGCCGAAGGTCAAGTCACGGTCGAAGGTCGATCTCGCCCGCTTCCCCGGCCCTTCTTCGTGCTCGCGACCGAGAACCCGATCGAGATGGAGGGCGTGTTCCCGCTCCCGGAGGCGCAGCTCGATCGGTTCTTGATGAAGCTCGTGCTCCCGATGCCGGACCTCGACACCCTCGCGCTCATCGGCGCGCGCGCGGAGGAGCCGGCCGTTCCGAGCGCGGTGACCACGCCCGACGAGCTGCTCGCGGTGCAGGCGACCGCGCGGCGGATCGCGTCGGCGGAGCACGTGCGTCGGTACGCGGCGCGGCTCGTGCTCGCGACGCACGATCGGCCCGAGGTGCGCTTCGGCGCGGGGCCACGCGCGGTGCAGGCGCTGATGGCGTGCGCGCGCGTGAAGGCGATGCTCGCGGGGCGCCCGGCGGTGGCGATCGCGGACGTGCGCGCGGTGGCGGGTCCGATCCTCGCGCACCGCATCGCGCTGGGCTTCGAAGCGGAGGCCCGAGGGCGCACCGCGGCGAACGTGATCGCGGAGCTGGTGGCGGCGCTGCCGGAAGAGGAGCCCGGCCGATGAGCGCCGATCGGAAGGTGCGTCGGGATCGAGGGCTCGCGAAACGAGGGGAGGGGCGATGAGCTTCGACGAACGGGAAGACAGCGGCGTGCGCCCCCTCGAGCCTCGTCTCGACGAGCGCGCGCGTGACGATCGCTACGTGGGAGACGACTCGCTGCTCGCGCCGAGCTTCTTGCAGCGCCTCGATCGGTTGCAGCTCGTGTCGCGTCGGCTCGCGGAGGCGCGGCGTCGGGGGCGGCGGCGCACGCGGCGCGTGGGCAGCGGCGTGGAGGCGATCGATCAGCGCGCGTACGTGCCGGGCGACGACGCGCGCCGCATCGACTGGAAGGCCTACGCGCGCTTCGAGCGGCTCTTCGTGCGCGTGGTCGCGGAGGAGTCGCCGCTGCGGCTCGCGCTCGTGCTCGACACCAGCGCGTCGATGGGCTTCGGCGCGCCGAGCAAGCTCCAGCAGAGCGCGCGGCTCGCGGCGGGCTTCGCGGCGGTCGCGCTCGGCGGGGAGGATCGTGTGGCCGCGCTCGCGACCAGCGAGTCTGCGCGCCTCGTGGGTCGACCGGGCAGCGGACGGCGTGGGTTGCTCTCGCTCTGCGCATCGCTCGACGGATTGCGGGCCGAGCGTGGCACCAGCCTCGCGAGCGCGGCCTCGGTCGCCACGAGCGCGCTCGGCGGTCGTGGGCTCTGCGTGATCGTCAGCGACCTGCTGGATCCAGACGGCGCGCTCGCGGGGGCACGCGCGTGTCGGCTGCGCGGGCACGAGGTCGTGCTCGTCGAGGTGCTCACGCCCTTCGAGATCGATCCGCCCGATCTGAGCGGGCTGGAGCTCGAGGACGCGGAGACGGGCGCGATCGTGGAGCTGCCGCCGGAAGGCGCGCTCGCGGCCTATCGCGAGAGCCTCGCGACGCACCGCGCGGAGCTCGACGCCGAAGCGGCAGAGCTCGGCATCGGCGTGCTGCGCGTCTCCACCGAGGACGCGTTCGACGAGGTGCTGATCCGCGCGCTCGAGTCGGGTGTGCTCCGCCACGCCGCGTAGTCGCGCGCACGCACTCGCCACGTCCGCCGCGGCTCGTTTCCGCCGAAAGACGCGGCTCGTTTCCGCCGAACGACCTCGCTCGATTCCGCTCCCTCCCGCCGAACGAATCCACCGAACGAGCTCCCCCACGAGACCCGACCATGACCTTCGTCGCGCCGCTCTTCCTGCTCGTCCTCGCGCTCGCGCTGCCGGTGATCGTCGCGTTCCTCGTGCGGCGCCGGAAGCAGGTGCTCGTCGTGCCGTCGGTGCTGCGTTGGCAACGCGTCGCGGTGGCCGAGCATCGCAGTCGTCGCTTTCGGAACCTCTCGCGCCTGCTCGCGCTCCTCGCGTGCGTCGCGGCGGTGATCGCGCTCGGCATGGCGGCCGCGCGTCCGCGTTTGCTCGGGGACGGCGCGCTGACGGTGATCGTGATCGACGTGTCGCCCTCGATGGGCACACCCGACGAGGGGCCGCTCGCCGACGCGCTCGACCGGGTGCGCGAGCTCGCGTCCGCGATGGGCCCGCGCGACCG
Organism: uncultured Sandaracinus sp.; assembly: GCA_937982655.1. Lineage (GTDB taxonomy): Bacteria > Myxococcota_A > Polyangia > Polyangiales > Houyiibacteriaceae > JACKEH01. The sequence continues at coordinate 9,496 of CALJLK010000317.1, read as the reverse complement.
CGTGGCGATCTTCGCGGCGGGAGAAGCGCCGCGGCGTGTGCTCGCGCCGACCGACGATCCGTCGCGCGTGCGCGGTGCGCTGTCGGAGATCGCGCCGGAGTCGCGCGCCGAGCTCGCGTCCACGCTGGCGCTCGCGCGATCGCTCGCGGACGACGAGCGGAACGCGCGGGTGGTGCTCCTGCACGACGGCGGCGCACACGTCGAGGGCGCGGACGTGCTCGAAGAACGCTTCGGCGACGTGGAGCGGCCGAACGTAGGCCTCACGCTCTTCGCGGCGCGGCCCGCACGCGACGCCGCGAACGACGACGAACGTGAGGTCTTGGTCGCGGTCGCGGCCGCGGGAGAAGAGCCTCGGCGCGTGCGCGTGCGGCTCTTCGCACGGGAGGTCGAGCTCGGCGCGCGCGAGCTCGTGGTGCCGCCGGGTGAAGAAGCGGACGCACGTTTTCGGCTGCGTCTGCCGGTGCGCGAGCTCTCGGCGGAGGTCGAGCCCCTCGACGCACGAGGCGACGCATTGTCGACCGACGATCGCGCGACGTTGCGGCTCGCGGCGGCGTCCGCCCCGCCGGTGCGCTGGATGGCGCCGATCGTGAGCGCCCCCGCGCAGAACGGAACGACCCCGCCGACCCCGACCGGCGCGACCCCGACCGGCGCGACCCCGACCGGCGCAACCCCGACGCCGGCCGATTCGACCGCGGCCGACTCGGATCCCCACGCGACGCGCCGACACTTCGCCGAGCACGCGCTGCGCTCCGCCGGCGTCACGGATCTCGTGGCCCTCGAAGGCGAGCTCCCCGCCGACGCCGTCGTCGTCTCGCTCGGGGCGCCGAGCCGTCGCGTCGACGCGCCGCTGCTGATCCTCGGCGGTGTCGCTCCGGAAGGCTCCGACGCCGCCACGACACCCGTCGTTCCTGCGCATGCCTACGGGTACGGGCACCGCTACGGGGCGCCGACCGCAGCGCTCGCGCCGCGCGCGTATTGGCCCGAAGGCGTACGTTCGCTCGGCGCGCTCGAAGGCGAAGCCACCACGTTGCACCGCGTCGACGACACGCACCCGCTCACGCGCGGGGTCGATCTCGACGGGCTCACGATCCTCCGCGCGGTCGCGGTCGATCCGGGCGACGGCGTGCCGCTCGTCGAGCTCGACGGAACGCGCGACGAGAACGGTGCGCGCCGCGGCGGGGTCGTGGTCGCAGCAGGCGGCGAAGGCTCGGGTCGCTGGGTCTACCTCGGCCTCGATCCCGACGGCTCCGACGTCGTGCTGCGCGTCGCGTATCCGCTGCTCGTCGCGAGCTCGCTCGCGTGGCTCTCCGGCTCCGCGCGCACGGAGGTCGCGACCACGCCGACCCGCGCGGAGGTCGCGCTCGAGCGCGCGCCCGCGACGAACGCGCGCTTCGACGGCCCAGGCCTTCCGCTGCCTCCGCTGCCCTGGTTGCTCGCCGCGCTCGCGGCGTTGCTCCTCGCCGCCGAGGGTCTCGCCTACGCGCGCCGCGTCGTGTCTTGACCGCACTCTCCGCGCTCTCCCCGAGGAATCGATCATGCTCGCTCGCCGCGCCGCTCTCGTCCTCCGTGCCCTCGCGATCCTCGCGATCGTGTTCGCACCCGTGGTGCCCGACCGCGACGTGCCCTCCGAGCGCCGCACCCTCGCGCTCGTGGTCGACGAGTCCGCCAGCCTCGCGGGCGCGACCGGCGTGCGCGAGGCGTGGGTGGAAGAAGCCCGCGCGCTCGCGGGTGAGGCCGGCGTGGAGCTGCGAATCGTTCGGGTGCGCGCCGACGCGCGGCTCGCGATCGAAGCTTCTCCCGACGTCATGCCTTCCTCGATCGAAGACAAGGGACTACCGCCGCTCGAGCCGGAGACGGAGCTCGGCACCGACCTCGAAGCCGGCGTGCGGCTCGCGCTCGCCGCGCTCCCCGACGAAGGCGCACGCCGCATCGCGTTGCTCACCGACGGACGCGAGACGCGCGGCGACGTTCGCGCGGCGATCCAGGCCGCGCGCGACGCGGGCGTTCCGGTCGACGTGCTCGGCCTCGGCGAAGCGCGCGAAGAAGCGACGGAGACCGGCACCCGCCTCGGCGCGCTGGCGGCGACCGAGAACCGGCTCTCGTCCGGCGAGCCCGCCCACCTGCGCGTGCCCATCGAAGGACCACCGCACGGATCGGTCACCGTGCGTTGGCTTCGCGACGGTCGCCCGATCGGACCGCGTTACGCCTACACGCGCCTCGACGCGGAAGGAAGAGGCGAAGCGCAGCTCGTCGACCCCACGCCGCCGGGGGGCTTCCATCTCTACGAGGTCGCGATCGAGCGCGCGTACGGACAGCACTACCGAGGCAATGCCGGCTTCGACACCACGCCGCGTCGCGCCGCGCTGCTCGTCGGCGGCAAGCCTCGTGTGCTCGTGGTGACGCTGCTCGGCGATCAGCCGACGCTCCTCGTCGACGCGCTCCGTCAGATGGACGCGGACGTCGAGCACCTGCCGCTCGTCGATCGCGATCTCGACGCCGCGCGCCTCTCCGGTGTCGACCTCGTGATCCTCGCCGACCTCCCGCTCGCCCGCGACGGAGAGGTCGCGCTCGTCACCGGCCTCACGCACGCATCGCAGCAGGCGCTCATCACCTACGTCGGCGAGCAAGGCGGTGGCCTCGTCGTCACCGGCGGCGCGTTCGGCTTCGGACCCGACTACGCGAGCACCCCGCTCGCGCGCATCCTCCCCGTCGCGATCGAGGATCGCGGGCAAGTCGACGATCCGCCGGTCGCACTCGCGATCAGCCTCGATCGTTCGGGCTCGATGGGTGCGCAGGTCGGCGCGCACACCAAGATGGAGCTCGCGATCGAAGCCTCGCTCGCGGCTGCCGCAGCGTTGCGCGCCACCGATCGGATCGCGATCGCGAGCGTCGACGTGCGCTCGAACTGGCACCAGCCGCTCGCGACGGTCGACGTGCTCGCGAACAACCGAAGCGCAGTGCGCACGGTGACCGCGGGCGGCGGCGGCATCTACGTCTACACCGCGCTGGCCGATGCATACCGCGTGCTGCAGCCGGCGGGCGAGCCGGTGCGGCACGTGATCTTGTTCTCCGACACCGCGGACAGCGAGGAGCAATGGCAGGGCTGCGCGTTTCGTCCGTGCCGTCGCAACTTGCCCTACGCGGTCGACCTCGCGCGTGACGCGCGCGCGGCGGGCATCACCACGAGCGTGGTCGGCATCGGCAACGCGAACGACTCCGACACGCCGTTCCTGCAGGCGCTCGCAGCGGCCGGCGGCGGGCGCTTCTACCTGACGACGCAGGGCGCGGATCTGCGGCGCATCTTCGTCACCGAGACACGCGCGGCCGCGCTCTCGAACCTGCGCGAGGAGCCGACGCCGATCGCGCACGCGGACGCGCACCCGATGACCGACGGCATCGGCGCGGTGCCGACCGTCGCTGGCTACGTGCAGTCGCAGCGCCGACCCACTGCGGACACGCCGCTCGTCACGGCGGAAGGTCATCCGGTCCTCGCGGGCTGGCGCTACGGCCTCGGTCACGTCGTCGCGCTCACCACCGACGGAGGCGGTCGCTGGACGGATACGTGGAACGAGTGGTCGGGTGCGGGGCAGCTCATGCGGCAGGTCGCGCGCTACGCGCTTCGTCGCGCGGCGCCGACCGCGGCCGACGCGCGGCTCACGCTCGACGGTGCACGACTGCACGGTGAGCTCGAGGTGGCGGAGCATGGCGAGCCGCCCGCGGAGGTCGAGGCGTTCGTGTACGGACGCGACGGAGAAGCGCACGAGGTACAGGCGCGGCTCGTGCGCACGGGGCCCGAGCGTTGGTCGGTGCAGGCCGCAGCGTCTGCGAGCGACGCGCCGGGTGGAGAACCACCGTACGCGGTGTTGCGTGTGCGCGACGCGCAAGGTCGCTTGATGGCGGAGGCGATGACGGAGCAGAGCGGCGCGGGCGAGCTGCACACGATCGGTCCCGACGACGCGGTGCTCTCCGCCCTCGCGAGCCTCGGGCGCGGCGCGCGCGATCCTTCGCCCCAGCAGGTGATCGAAGCGCGCACCGAGCCCGCGCCCGCGAAGGAGCCGCTCTGGCCGTGGCTCTTCGCGCTCGCCGCGTTGCTCGTGACGATCGATCTCTTCGTGCGTCGCCTCGAGAGACCGAAGGCGCGTGCGCTCCCGGCGGGTTTGGTGCGTGCTCCGACGCAACCGTCGCGCGCGGACGAACGACGCGAAGCCGCGTGAGCCCTCGCGCTGGGGCAGACACACGAAGCCGCGTCGAGCTCGGGTGTTCCCTCGCGCGACGACGACCGACGCGACGCGCGAAGCGGCGTGAGCTTGCACCGCTTCGGCGACCAGCCACGTTCCGGCGCATGGAGGATCTCTTCGATCGCCAAGCGCAGACGAACGCGCCGCTCGCGGAGCGCATGCGACCCGAGCGTTTGTCGGATGTGATCGGCCAAGACGCGATCCTCGGGCCGGGCAAGCTGCTCGCGCGGCTGGTGCGTGCGGATCGGCTTCCGTCGATCGTGCTCTACGGCCCGCCGGGCACCGGCAAGACGACGCTCGCGCGCGTGCTCGCGAACGAGACGTCCGCGACCTTCGAGGCGTTCAGCGCGGTGCTCGGCGGCGTGCCGGAGCTGCGCAAGCTCCTCGCCGCCGCGAAGGAGCGACGACGTCGGGGTGGTCGCACGATCCTCTTCGTCGACGAGATCCACCGCTTCAACAAGGCCCAACAGGACGCGCTCTTGCCGCACGTCGAGGACGGCACAGTGACGCTCGTCGGCGCGACCACCGAGAACCCGAGCTTCGCCGTCAACGCCGCGTTGCTCAGCCGCGCGCGCGTGTTTCGTCTGGAGAGCCTGTCGCCAGAGTCGATCGAGCAGCTCCTGCGGCGCGCGCTCTCCGATCCGCGCGGTCTGCCCGAAGCACGCGCGGAGGACGACGCGATCGCGACCATCGCGCACGCGTCGGGAGGCGACGCGCGTCGCGCGCTGACGGTGCTCGAAGCGCTCGCAGCCGACGGTCGCCCCATCGACGTCGAGAGCGTCCGACAAGCCTTCGAGACGCGCACGCTCCTCTACGACAAAGACGGCGATCAACACTTCGACGTCGTGAGCGCCTTCATCAAGTCGATGCGCGGCTCCGATCCGGACGCGGCGCTCTACTGGATGTTCCGCATGCTCGAGGCGGGCGACGATCCGCGCTTCGTGCTTCGGCGCATGATCATCTTCGCGAGCGAGGACATCGGGAACGCCGATCCGCGCGCGCTGCAGGTCGCGGTCGCGGCCGACCAAGCCTTCGCGCGCCTCGGCATGCCGGAGGCGACCCACACGCTCGCGCAGTGCTGCACCTACCTCGCGGTCGCGCCGAAATCGAACGCGGTCTACGTCGCGTGGGAGAAGGCGCAGGCGGCGGTGCACGCGCACGGCGCGCTCACGGTGCCGATGCACCTGCGCAACGCGCCCACGAAGCTCATGAAGTCGGAGGGGCGCGGCAAGGGCTACCGCTACCCGCACGACGAGGGCGGCTTCGCGCCCGGTGTCACGTACCTGCCGGAGCCGCTCGAAGGCGAACGCTTCTACGCGCCGACCAAGAACGGGCTCGAAGCGCAGATCGGCGCCCGCCTCGCGCGGCTGCGTGGAGAGAGCGCGGACGAGCCGCCGAAGCCCGATCGCGACGAGTGAGAGCTCAGCTCTCGGACGGCGTCGACGAGAGCGCTTCCTTCGCGGCGCGCGCCTCGGCCTTCGCCTTCGCGAGGTCCTGCTCCATCTTGCGCAGGTTCCGCTTGAGCTCGCGGATCTCCTTCATCGTCGCGAGATTCAGCGACTTCGCGATCTCCTCGACGCGCTGATCGAAGTTCTCCTGCACGCGCCCGCGGAGCTGGATGGCCTGCATCATGGCCTTCATCACGCGCTCGTCCTGCATCAGCTTCGCTACGCGCGGGTCCTGCATGAGCTCGAGGCTCTTCTTCGTGATGAGATCCTTCAGCGCCACCGAATCCTCCGTGCTCCCCCGCCGATCGCTCGATATGCGCCGAGGCGATCCGCCACGCAAATCGACGTTCGCTTCGCATCGGTTCCGCGGCGAGCGCGGAGCCGATGAATTGAAGCGGAATCGTTCGAGGCGAAGCGGACGCAGTCCGCGAAGCTGAACGATTCCGCGAAACTATCGGGCCGCGCGCGAGCGCGGAGCCGATGAAATCTTCTCCGCCTCCGACGCGTAAGGGGTCCACGGAGGCTACGATGAGCTCACTCGTTCGCGACGTTCGACCCCTTCCGCCCACCGTTCGCCGCCTCGCGGCCGAAGCTCTTCCCGTGCCCCAACACGATCCCTCCGATTCGTGGGTCGATCCGCGCACTCCGTCGCTCGACGAGATGTCGCCTGCGGAGCGCGCGAAGCGGCCGCTCTCCGAGGTCGCGCCCTTCACCAGCAAGCTCACGAAGGTCCTCGACGACTGGGGCCTCGACGCGATCACCGGCTTCGTCTTCCCCGGCGTGGGCGACGTCGTCACCGGCACGATGTCGTTCGCGGTGCTCGCCACCGCGCTCCGCGAAGGCGTGCCGACGATCATCCTCCTGCGGATGCTCCTCAACCTCGGCATCGACGTGATCGTCGGCATCTTCCCGATCGTCGGCGACGTCTTCGACCTCTTCTGGCGCGCGAACCGCAAGAACCTCGATCTCGTCGAGCGCTACCGCGGCGGCAAGGAGAAGCCGAGCGGCGCGGACTACGCGATCGTCGCGGTCGGCTATCTGCTCGCGACGCTGCTGATCGTGCTCCCCGCGATCTGGATCACGAGCCTCGGCTTCGGCGTCGCGAAGCTCTTCGGCGGCGAGTGATCGACGAGCGTGACGCGTGCTCGGTCGCGCGTGGCTGCGAGCGTGGCGTGATCGATCGCGCGCGTGACTTCGCGTGAGCAGTCGCGTGCGTGACTGCAGAGTGGCGTGATCGGACGACGTCGTCCGACGATCAGCGCCGCTCGAGGAACTCCTTCACGAGCGGCCAGATCGTCGTGACCGCCTCGCGGCCGATCACGATGTCGACGTGCCCGGCGGGGAACACGCGGAAGAGCTTGTCGCGGCTGCGGCTGCGGTCGAACGCCGCGCGGCACGACTCGGGCGGCGCCAGATCGTCCTGATCGCCCGCCACCACCAGCAGCGGCTTCTGCAGCCCTTCGAACGCGATGCCGTAGTCGACGCTTCCGTCGCGGCTCCGCAGGGCTACGCGATCGCCACCCGCGAAGATGTCGAATGCGATGGTGAGGTTCGTGGTCTCGAAGGAGGTCGCGAGGTACTCCGCGAGGATGTCGGGCTCCATCGAGTCCGGCCGCCACGCGCGCACGGGCGTGGGGAAGAGCTTGCTGTTCCAGAGGCGCTGCCGCTTGCGCAGGTGGATGCCGACGTAGCGCAGCGGGAGCGAGACGTTCGCGTCGAAGATGCCCGTCGCGCGCGCGCTCTCGAGCACCAGCGCGAGCGCCTTCATCGGCCACGTGCCTTGGCCGAACCGATACGGCGAGCCGAGCGTCACGATCGCGCGCACGTGGTCCTTCAGCTTCGTCGCGCCTGCGCTGTAGCTGATGAGCCCACCCATCGAGTGCCCGACGAGCACGACTTGCTCGTGACCCGAGAGGCGCATCACCTCGCGCGCGCACGCCGGCACGTCCTCCTGCACGTACTCGTCGAGCGCCTCGGGGCGCTTGCCGTCGAAGCGCGCCGAGCGTCCGTGGCCCCGCAGGTCGACGTTGAACACGTCCCAGCCGTGGTGCGCGAGATACGACGAGAACGAGCGTTTGCTCGTGTGCCACGTGTAGCGGTTCTGCCCGAACCCGTGCACCAACATCAGCGCGCCGCGCGTGCGCGGCTTCTTCGTCGGGGCGTCCTCGGGCTCGTGGGGATCCACGAGATCGAGCTTTCGTTTGCGCACCATCCCGATCGGCTGACCGGGGGTCATCACGATCTGCTTGAGGAAGGTGTCGCGACGCGGACCGTCGATGTACTGCTCGACCGACTCGGTTCGGAGAATCACGCGACGCGGGAGATACCACGGACGGCGCCCGCGTTCCCCCCGATTCGCGTCGACGCCTCACGGCTTCCTGGACGGTGCCGGGCTCGTCTGCACGCGCGTTCGCGTGCGTCGAGACGCACGTCGTCCGCGCGGTTCCTTCGTGCTCCGCCGGTCAGCCGAGCACGCGGTCGAGCAACGCGCGATCGCCCTGCACCGCCGTGCGCTGCTGGTAGAACGACAGACCCCGCAGGCCACCGAGCTCTTCGCCGCCGCCCGCGCGACCCGGGCCGCCGTGCACGCACGACGGCAGCACCATACCGGGCGAGATGCCTTGGTCGGCGACCTTCTCACTGCCCACGAGCACACGACCCGACCACGGCGCGATACCGAGCAGGAGCGTCTCGAGCGCGTCGCGATCGTCGGTGTAGACGCTCGCGACGAGCCCACCTTCGCCACGCGCCACGAGCGCCGTCGCATCCTCCACCGACGCGTAGGGCATCACGGTGCTCACGGGCCCGAAGACCTCGCGCTCGTGCACGATCGCGACGTCGTGCGGCGCGTCGACCCGCAGCAGGGTGGGCGGCACGAAGTAGCCACGACCCTCGGGCACGCCGATCGGCGCCGACTCCGCGCGGTAGACGACCTTCGCGCCGGCCGCGACGAGCGCCTCGATGCCTTCCTTCACGTCGCGGTGCTGCTGCGCGCTCGCGACCGGGCCCATGCGCACGTCGTCGCGCGCGGGATGACCGAACGCGATCTGCGACAGGCCCTCCGAGAGCGCCTCGATCACCGCGTCGATCCGTTCGGCCGGCACGAAGATGCGGCGCGCGGCGGTGCACTTCTGGCCCGTCTTCTGGGTGATCTCGCGCACCGTGTCGCGCACGAAGACCTGCCAGGTGTCGGAGCCGGGCTCGACGTCCGGACCGAGCACGACCGCGTTCAAGCTGTCGGCCTCGACGTTCACGCGCACCGAGCGGTGCGTGACGGCGCGGAGCGCGCGCATCCACGCGCCGGTGTCGCCGCTGCCGGTGAAGGCGAGGCAGTCCTGCGGGCCGAGGTGCTCGAGCAGATCGCCGGCGCCGCCGCACACGAGGTGGAGCACGCCGGGCGGGAGCACCTTCGCTTCGGTGAGCGTCTCGACGAGGCGGTACGCGGTGAGCGCGGTCGACGTCGCGGGCTTGCTCACCACTGGCACGCCGGCGAGCAGCGCGACGGCGGCCTTCTCCGCGAGGCCCCACGCGGGGAAGTTGAACGCGTTGACGTGCACCGCGACGCCGCGCCGCGGGACACACACGTGATGGCCCCAGAAGCGCTTGCTGCGCGTGAGCTGCTCGCCTTCGCCTTCGACGGTGATCTTGCGATCACCGAGGGTCTCGCCGAGGCGCGCGTAGTAGGCGAGGGTGCCGATCGCTCCGTCGACGTCGAACTTCGCGTCGCCGCGCGTGGTGCCGGCGTTGAGCACCGAAGCGTCGATGAGCGGCTCGCGCGCGGCCTGCAGCGCGTCGGTCATCGCCTTGAGT
>CALJLK010000316.1 GCA_937982655.1 uncultured Sandaracinus sp. | reverse complement strand
TCGGTCTCCGTCTCGGTCTCTGTCTGTCCGTCCGTCTGTCTCGGTTTCCGCCTCCGCGAAACCGCTGGCGGTGGCGGACGAGTGGCGGCGAACGTGGCGGCGCGCGACTCACGATCGCAGCTCTCACGCTCGCGAGCCCCGCGAATTCTCCACGATTTCAGGCTCCCCGCAGCTCGGCACGCGCAGTGCTTTTCGACACCGCATGCGCCTCGAGCTCGCCTGGTTGCCGCTCCTCGCCGTCGCTTGGCTCTTCGGATTGAGCGCGTCGCCCGCCGGTCGTGCGCCCGCGCTCGTCGCGTTCGCGCTCGGGCTCGGCGCGCTCTTCGCACTGCGCGCAGCGCGCGCGCGTCTGTGGGGCGTCGCGCTCGCGCCGCTCGCGTGGCTCGGGGGCCTCTCCGCCGCGCCGACGGTCGACACGAACGTCGCCGAGGAGCGGGGGCTCGCGCGGGTGGAGGCGAACGTGGTCGACGTGCGACACGGCGCGGACGCCACCGTCGATCTCGTGCTGCTGCGCGGACGCTTCGTGGAGCGCGAGGACGACGCGGCGCTCCCGGAGTGGCGCGTGCGGGTGCGCGGCGTCGTCGATCCGCCACCACGGGGCGCGCGCGTGCGGGGCCTCGTGCAGGTGCGTCCGCTCGCGCGCTACTGGAACCCCTCGCCGCATCCGAGCTGGCCCGACGCGCACGCGCCGCACGCGGAGGGGCGACTCGTGGGCGCGCTCGAGGTGCTCGACGAAGGTGGCCTCGCGTGGCTGGAGCGTGCGCGCGCTTCGCTGCGCACGCGGCTCGAACGGACGTTGCCTCCGCACGCTGCGGCGGTCGCGCGCGCGCTGCTGCTCGGCGACGGTCCCGCCGTCGAAGGACCCGAACGGGACGCGTTGCGCGGCTCGGGGCTCGCGCATCTGCTCGCGGTCTCGGGGCTGCACGTCGCGCTGCTCGCAGCGTTCGTGTACCTCGCGTTCGAGCGTCTGCTGCGCGGGCGTGTGCTCGATCCTCCGCGCGCGGCCGCGCTCGCGACGATCCCGGTCGTGCTCGGCTTCGCGCTCGTCGCGGGAGGCGCGCCCTCGGTGTGGCGCGCGGCGAGCATGGCGGTGATCGTCGCGGGGCTTCGCGCGTTGCGACGACGTCCGCGTCCGCTCGCGGTGGCCTCGCTGGCGATCGTGCTCTTCGCGGTCGCGACGCCGGACGACGCGCTGCGACCGGCGTTCTTGCTCTCCGCCGCCGCGACGCTCGCGATCGTGACCGGCTCACGGCTCGAAGGCGCGTCCACACCGTCGCCCGCGTTCTCCGAGACCGAGCACGTCGGCGCGAGCACGCCGCGCGAGTCGTTCGCGATGAGCGCGCGCACCACCCTCGCGACCGCGCCGCTCGTGATCTGGTGCTTCGGCGAGCTGCCGGTGTTCGGGGTCGTCGCGAACGTCGTGCTCCTGCCGATCGGCACGCTGCTGCTGGTGCCGCTCGCATTCGCGCACGCGCTCCTCGCGTCGATCGGCCTCGAGTCGATCACGGCGCCGCTCTTCGTCGCGTCGCTCGATGCGCTCATCGGCGCGGCCGATCTCTTCGCGCGCGCGACCCCGGGCACCGCACTTCCTCCCCCGAGCACGATCCAAGGATGGATCCTCGTCGCGGGTGCGATGGGGCTCCTCGCGCTCCGAAGACCACGTCACCTCGGGCTCGTCGCGCTCGTGACCGTCGGCGCGCTCGGGCTCGCGGAGGTGCACCTGCGCGCGCTCGCGAAGCCCGAAGGGCTCTTGCGCCTCACGCAGCTCGACGTCGGCCAAGGCGACGGCGCGATCCTCGATCTCCCCGACGGAAGCGCGATGCTGGTCGACGGCGGCGGTGGTCGGCCCGATCCGGGAGAGCGCGCGCTCGTGCCGCTCCTGCGCGCTCGACGTCGCGACGCGCTCGCGGTCGTGGTGATCTCGCATCCTCACCCGGATCACTTCGCGGGTCTGCACGCGCTGCTGCCGGAGCTCGACGCAGGGCGCTTGCGAATCGGCGAGGTGTGGGACGGCGGACAGGCGGAGGCGGAAGAGCCCCACGGCCCAGCGGCGGCGTTGCTGCGAGCGTTTCGAAGACGTGGGGTTCGCGTGCGAACGCCGTGCGGCGAGCACACGATCGGCGGCGCACGCGTGGAGGTGCGCTGGCCGTGCCCGCACTTCGACGCCGGCTACGACCCGAACGACAACTCGCTGGTGCTGCGCGTGAGCCACGGACGACGCGCGATCCTCTTCACCGGCGACGTCGAACGTCATGCGGAAGAGGCGCTCGTCGCGAGCGAGCTCGACCTGCGCGCGGACGTCTTGAAGGTGCCGCACCACGGCTCGCGCACCTCGTCGAGCGAGGCCTTCCTCGCACTCGTTCGACCGGCGGTCGCGGTGGCGAGTCAAGGTCGCGGCAACGGCTACGGGCACCCGCACCCCGACGTGGTCGCGCGCTACGAGACTCTGGGAATCCCGCTCCTGCACACCCGCGAGGCGGGCGGTGTGGTGATCGAGACCGACGGCGAGTCGCTCGTGAGCTGGAGCTGGCGCGACCCAACTCGCGCGACGTACGCGCCGGCCGATGACGAGACCGAGGACTCGACGACCTCGGTGGAACGGTGATCGACCGCGTGCCTGCGCGGTGCTCTCGCACGTCGGGGAGCGTGTACGAGCGCACGACGCTCAGCGTGCGCGCACGCCGACCACGCCGCGCGGTTCGGGCTCGAGACAGACGTGACCCTCGACCCGCGTCGGGCCCGACGGTGGGCAGAGGAAGGTCGTCTCACGCATCGCGCGCTCGAAGCACGCGCGGACGTTCGCCACCGCGCGATCCGAGCCGCTCAAGGTGCCTTCGAGGATCTCGAGCTCCGAGCCCGCGACCGCGCCTCGCTCGTCCACGTCGAGCGCGAAACGAAAGCCGACGGTGCCGCTCCCGCGAAAGCAAGCGCGCAGCGCGCGCTCGCGCTCGTACACACGCACCGACGGCGCGAACGTCGGATCGCCGTCCGGCATCGCGACGTGGAAGCGCGGCACGAAGATGTCGCCGAGCGCGGCTCCGAACAAGGCACCGCCGTCGAGCGCACTGAGCACTCCGAGGATTCGCACTTCGGGCCGCTCCAGCCGACGCGCCGCGGCGATCCAGTCCGACACGCGAGGAGTCGTCCGCGCGATCGGCGCGTGGAACGTCTCGTGCGGCACCCGCGTGTCGTTCGGAGTCGGCGCGACGCGGTGCGGCCGCTGGAAGCGGACGTCGAGCGAGCAGCTTTCGATGCCACACGAATCCGAGACGATCGCGTACACGAGGTTCGGATGGGTGTCCGCCAAAAGCGACGCGAGTGAGGGGGCGACCGCGCAGACCGGACCGCCCGCGCGGGCACGTCGCGCCGCGTGAAGCGTGCGCGCACGCTGCGCATCGCGGCTCGACACCATCGGCAGCCCGCGACGCGCGAGGGTTCGCTCGACCTCCTGCGCGATGCGCTCGGCTTCACGGGCGGTCCAGCGGCTCGAGAGCGGAAGCACCACGATCTCGAGCGGAGACGCGAGGTCCGGGGCGGGGGCCTCGTCACTCGTCCGCGGAGCAGAACGCGCGCAGACACTCGGCAGCGACTCGCCACCACGCAGTGGCACGGGTGGCTCGCGCGGCGTGCTCGCGGGCGACGACGCCACCCTCGCGAGGATCGCGGCGCCGCGCTCGCGACAGCGCGTCGCCCACGCATCGAGCGGCGGCGGCGCGGAGAGCGCCATCGCCGCGCACTGATCGAACACCGATGCCGCGCGCTCCAAGATCGGATCCGCCGACTCGTGCAGCGTACGGACGAAGGTCGCCGCGAGCTCTGCGTCGGCGGCTATCCCCGCAGGCGGCGACACCGTGAGCAGCTCGCCGCCGAGGTGCTCGTAGAGGTCGGCGACCAAGATCGCACCGAGCAGCTTCTGCGCGGGCGGCGCGTCCTCGCGCGCGAGCGAGCGTTCGATCTCCTCGATCGCGCCGCGCGTCCTCACGAGCCACGGCTGCATCACGCTGCGCGACCAGTCGCCCGTGGCACCCCGCGTCGGTCGGAGCCGAGCCGCGCGTGTCTCGCGGTGGAGCTCGACCGCGCGCTGCACCTCGGCGGGCGCGTCGCGCATCGGCACGTGCCAGATCGCACGACCTTCGAGCTGCGGAAGACGCGGGCGTTGTGCCGCGGCCGGAGCCAGCAGAACGAGCGCGAGGAAGAGCGGCAGCGTGCGACGCATGCTCGAGATCGTACGCCCACGCGGGCCGAACGTTCCCTCTCGCGGGGACGGCGCCCGCACGTCGCGACGAAGCGAGCCTCACGCGAGCGGCAGCCGCACCACGAAGCGCGCGCCACCCTCGGGAGGGTTCTCCGCCTCGATGGTCCCCCCGATTCGATCGATCAGCGCATGGCAGACCGCGAGCCCGAGCCCCGTCCCCTGCCCGACCGGCTTGGTGGTCACGAAGGGCTCGAAGAGCGAATCGAGGATTTCGGGCGCGATCCCCGGGCCGTCGTCCTGCACCACGAGCACGGCGTGATCTCCGTCGCGCCGCAGGCGTACGTCGACGCGCCCTTGCCCGCCCATGGCGTCCTTCGCGTTGAGCAGCAGGTTCAACACCACCTGCTCGAGGCGGTCGCCGCTCCCGACCACGCGCGGCACCTCGTCGAGCGAGCGCTCGATCTTCAGCTTGCCGCGCCCCTCCGGCGCGACGAGCGCCGCCGCGTCCGCGATCACGGTCCGCAGATCCGCGCTCGCCTCCACCGGATCGCTCTCCCGTCCTTGGCGCGCGAAGTCGAGCAGGTCGCGCAAGATCCCGTGGATGCGCTCCGTCTCGTGCTGGATGCGCCGCAGCATCTCCGCGCGGTCCGCCTCGTCGACGTCTTCGTCACGCGCGAGCTCGACGAGCCCGAGGATCGCGGCGAGCGGGTTGCCGATCTCGTGCGCGAGGCCCGCCGCGAGCCGCCCGACGCTCGCGAGCCGTGCGCCACGCACGACCTGCTCCTGCGCCGACTCCAGCTCCGTCTTCGCACGTTCGAGCTCACGCAGCCGTTGCTCGAGCGCGTCGCGATCACGCCTCACCTGCGCGGCCATCGCGTTGAACGAGGTCGCGAGCCGCGCCACCTCCCCTGCGCCGCGCACCGGCACGCTGACCTCGAGGTTTCCGCGCGCCACGCGCTCCGACGCCAGCGTCACCGCCTCCACCGGCCGCACGATCACGAAGGTCAGCACCACGTACGTGAGCAGCAGGATCGCCCCGCCCGTGATGGCGACGTAGAAGAGCAACAAGCTCGACTGCGCAGGTCGCGGCCCGTCGTCCGTCCGTAGCCACAACCGGAGCTCACCCGCCGCGCTCGTCGCGCTCACCGGGGTTCCCACCCCCGTGACCCCACGAAGCCACGACGAGCGCAGCCCCGTGGGCGTCCACTCCACGCCGCGCACGTCACCGCGCCCGAGCGTCGCGTCGGCGAGCGCGACGAACGCCTCGCGCGAACCGTCACGGGCGAGGCTGGTCGCGGCGAGCGACGCCGTGACCTCCGCGTCCTCGAGCCGCGCGTTCGTACGGGCGCGCTGCCCGAGCTGCACCGCCGCGATCCCGAGCAGCGAGAACGCCACCACGAACGCGATGGTGAGCGCGAGCACGAGCTGCAGCCGGAGACCGAGCGGACGCACGGACAGCGAGCGTACTCCCCACAGACGCGCGCGCCGAAGAACTGCGGACACCACCCAGAAGTCGGCGGCTGACCCCGCCGACCGGGTCGAGAAGTCGGCGGCTGACCCCGC
>CALJLK010000315.1 GCA_937982655.1 uncultured Sandaracinus sp. | reverse complement strand
TTCGAGTACTTTAAGGGGACGATCCGCGGCGGGGGGACGCGGCATCTGGGGCACAACCCGGGGTCGAGCGTCGCGATCTGGGCGATGCTCGGCCTGACCCTCGGGCTCGGGGGCAGCGGCGCACTGATGTCCTCGAACGAGGCGTTCGAGGAGGTCCACGAGGTCCTCGCCTACGCGCTCTTGGCCGTCGTGATCGTTCACGTCGCCGGGGTGATCTGGCACACGATCCGGCACCGCGAGAACATCACGGGAAGCATGATCCACGGCACCAAGGAAGGAGAGGCCGCCGAAGGGATTTCGTCGATTCATCCGGTCGCTGCGGTCGTCTTCTTGGCCTTGACGGCGGGGTGGGCCGGCTTGCTGGTCGCGAGGTACGATGCGACGACCCGAACCGTCGCAATGCCCCTGATCGGGGTGCGGCTTCAGCTCGGCGAGGCGTCCGAGAGCGCGTCGACGAGTCCCGACCAGCGTTCGGACCGGCGTGGGGACGGCGAGGAAGAGCGGGAGGAGCACGACGACGATTGAGGTCCCGAGAGGCCGAACGTCAGGGGCTCTCGGGTGGGACGCTCCACGCCGCCCTCGCGGCGGCGCAGTCGACGGACCAGCTCTCCGGGCGCTGCGTTTCGTCGAGCCACCCGACGAGACATCGGTGCATCGGATCCTCCCGACTCGTCCACACGTCGCCTCCCACGTGGTCGACGCCACCCGCCGACCGCGCGAGGGGTTTGGTCACGGCGAGGTGGCGTTCGGCGGGAGTGTCGTCGACTCCGAACAGTGACCACGCGTTGTCCTCGAGCTCCTCGGACGACAGCGGCGCGTCGCGGCTCGTCCCCGGCGCGCGGAGGCCGGTCTCGGAGAAGAGCCGCAGCGGACGCCCGGGATCGCCGTGGCAGTCGAGGGTGGCGCAGCGGGCTTCGAGCCAGGGCTGGAGCTCGCCGAAACGCGCGACGTCGGGCTCGGCCAGCGGAACGGGTCTCGTGTCGGGCGCACACGCCAGCAGGCCAACGGCGATCAGGATCCAGAGCGCCGCGCGCGTGTCCCACGAGTTGCACGATCCGACGGTCGGCCCGCGGCCCGCGACGGGACGTCCGGGACGCATCACGGCGCATCCTCCAGCACCACGCGCCCCGGCGAATCGTCGGCTTCGTCGGCGCGGTGGCAGCTCGAGCAGCTCCCTTCTCGCCACACGAAGCTCCGCATCGAACGCTCGACCGCGTCACGCTCGATGGTCACGCGCAGCGGTGGCACGAACGCTCGCCGCACCCTCACCATCCCCGCGTCGGACTCGTCGTCGTCGCCTTCGCGCGCGACCATGAAGTTGCCCGTTCGGTTGGTCACGACCTGCGCGTACGGCCCCTCGGCGTCCTCGAGGGTCACGAGCACGCCCGGCACCCCGTAGCGATCGGTCGCGCGCTCGTAGATCGTGCCCGCGACCTCGAACGACGTGCCCTCCGCCGGGTGGGCGCCCGAGTGGCAGACCAGACAGGGCTGACCGGGTCGGTGCAACGGCCCCGGCTCTTCCCACCGGCCGTCGACCAAGACGTGGTGGTCGGTGTCTCCGAGGGCGGCGCGCTCCTCTTCACGGGTCGTCGATCCGAGACACCCGAGCGACGTCACGAGCACGGGGACGAGCCAGCGCGCGCGGGAGAGACGCGAGACGGAAGTCATCGGAAGAATCTCCCGCCGACGCGCGCGATCAACGCCGTGAGCCGGTCTCGGTAGAGGAAGGAGTCGTAGCGCGTGTGTGCGACCGAGAGGTCGACGTAGAGCGAGACCGACGTGGACTCCCATCCGAAGCGCCCGCCAGCGGTGAGCGTCGTGTAGGCGGAGAGATCGCGATCGACGGATCGCAGGCTCGGCACCGTTCCCGCCTCGTCGATCTGGTAGACGCGTCTCCAGAAGCTCGCCGAGTCTTGGCGGTGCACCCGCGCGAAGATCGTCAGATCCCATGCCTCTCGGATCCGGGTCCGAACCGCGGGCTCGATCGTGTGTGCGAGCAGACCCCAATCGTCGAAGTAGAACCGGTAGTCGAGTCGGAGGGTGGTTCGAACGTCGGGGAGGTGATGGAGCCCGCGCACCGAGAGCGCGTGTCGGATCCGGAGATCGGGCACCTCTTCGGGTGGGCGCAGGCTCTCGCGGTACTCGTCGAAGCTCGACCGATCGAGCCGAGTCCCGTCGGCGCGGGCCGCCGCGACGGATTCCGAAGTGAAGAGCGGGACGTGCCGATACGGCTTCTCGAGATAGCCCGTTTGAACGACGAGGCCGTAACCGAAGCGCAAGAGGCTACGATCCGACAGCGTTTGTGCGAATGAAATACTCGCGTCGTGCGTGAATGCCGTCTCGGAGAACGCGTTTCGCGAGGTGCCGTGGCGCAAGACGAGGTCGTGCGTGAGCCAGTATCCCAACGACAGCACGCTGTCGGGGGTGCCGAGCCGGGACCGCCAGCCGAGCTGACCTCCGTGCGAGACGTAGTCCGGCTCGTGCGAGTAGCGGTACGACATCGACGGAAGGTGGGCGCCGAAGGCCTTCGAGGCGGACAAACCGAGCTCGTAGCGGGTCTCCCGGAAAGACGGCGTCGCGTGGGTGACCACGTCGACGCTGGCGGCGGTCACCACGTCGACCGTGAAGCGCGCGGAGATCATGCCGCCGTCGTCGTCGAGGGTGCGTCGCACGTGCGCTTGGGGAGAGACCACCTGGACGGCGTCGGTGTCGGTGTAGACGAGGAGGTCCGCGCCCGCGCTCCACTCTTGTGCGACCGCGGGTGTCGCCGCGAGCCACGCGTTGGCGAACGCGAGGAGCACACAAGCGCGTCGGGGTGGGAGCCGCGTCGGCGCCCTCGTCAGTTGGCTCGGTTCGGGCGCCTGACGCCGCTCACGTGACGTCGGGTCGCTCGGGCTGGCGGCCGCCTCCAGACACGTCAGTTGCAGCCGCATCCGCCGCCCCCACCACCGGAGCCGCCGACCGCGCCTTCACGGGTACCGAGGTAGTGCTGCTTCAGCGCCGCCTCGTCGGGGTCCTCGTCGAGGCTCATCTCGGGTCGCGCGAGAAACTCCCGCTCCCACGCGGAGGTCGTCGCGCAGCCAGCGAGCATCGCGAGCACCCACACGCGCGTGACGACCCACACGCGCGAAGTATCCCCCTCGTTCGATGCCGCGCACGCCGATGCGGCAACCGAGGTGTGAGCTTGGAGCGCCTCTCGTGACGTAGCGTCCGTCGATCCGTGGCCAGCGCGCCCGCTCGGTGTCTGCTCGGCGTGTCTGCTCGGCGTGTCTGCTCGGCGTCTCTGCTCGGCGTGCGATGTCGGAGAGCGGCGCGTCATCTCTCGCAGCGAACGCGGCCGCAGGAGGTCATGCGCGGTCGAGCGCTCAAGGTCGTTGCGGGAGCTTGCACGGTCGAGGCGGGACGGCCAAACGATTGCGCCCCTCCGCTCACCCGGCGATGCTTCGGGCCGTCGTGGCGCACGCGCCCGGGGTCGGACGAAAATGTCCGACTCGCGTGACGCGCGTTCGCGTCCCTCCGCCCTTCGATCTCCCGAACCTCCATGATTCCCGCAGTTTTCCGTCGTCGACCGACGAGGGGCACGAGGCTTGCTCTGCCGTCGGGTGTGCGAGCCGCCTCCACGTCGGCCGCCGGCTTGGTGACGACCTGCTTCATGGCGTGTTTGGCGATGGGATGTTTGGTGACGGACAAGGTCGAGCTGCCCGAGGAGCGCAACTTCCCTCCCTCCGTGATCACGCTCGCGGCGGAGGACGCGCCCACGATCGACCGCATCGTCACCTTCGATCTCGCCGACGGTGAGCCGCAGCTCGAGCTGCCGGTGGTGGTCCGCGATCCGAACGTCGATCAGAGCCTGGAGTACCAGCTCTGGCTCGACTTCGAGGGCAACAACCTCTCCGCGCTGGTCAGCGATCGCGACGCGCGCATCGCCGCGACGGGGACGCTCGAGCGCAGCACCACGCTGCGCATCCCCGCCACGCGACTGACCCCCGCGCCGAGCTGCCACAAGGTCGAGCTGCTCGTGACGGCGGCCTTCGACGGCGGCGTCCGCTTCCGCGATCCGGTCGAGCCAGGCGACATCTCGCAGACGGTCTGGTGGATCCGCGTGATCGACAGCGTCACCAACCCCGGCGGCAACGCCATCGACTTGAGCACGTGCCCATGAGCGGCGTGGAGTCGATGCGCGGGGCGTCGAAGCGCGCGGTGTCGAAGCGCGCGTCGGAGCGCGCGGTGTCGAAGCGCGCGTCGAAGCGCGCGGTGTCGAAGCGCTCGTCGGAGCGCGGGGCGTCGAAGCGCTCGTCGGAGCGCGCGGTGTCGAAGCGCGCGTCGGAGCGTGTGGGCTCCTGGTGGAAGCACGCGTGGCTGCTCGCGCTCGTCGGCTGTGGCTTCGGCGAGCTTCCGTCGACCGGCCCCGAGAACCTCTGCGGGGCCGACGCGGAGTGTGGCGCCGATCGCTGCGAGG
Organism: uncultured Sandaracinus sp.; assembly: GCA_937982655.1. Classification (GTDB taxonomy): domain Bacteria; phylum Myxococcota_A; class Polyangia; order Polyangiales; family Houyiibacteriaceae; genus JACKEH01. Next base: position 12,011 of record CALJLK010000315.1, on the reverse strand, counting down.
AGGAGACTGGACGCTGCGTCAGCGCGCGCACCGATCCGATGGAGATCGTGATCGAGGTGGTGCCGCCGACGGATCTCTCCGGGGTGCCCTTGCCGAGCTGGTCGACGGAGCCGGAGGTGGTCGACGGACCGCTCGCACGCACGCTGCGCCAGCCGACGTACGTCGACCTCGTGGGGACCGTGCGGTGGAACGGCGCGCGTGTGCCGGCCGAGCTCGTGTTCACGCGCCCGCTCGAAGGACGCACCGAGTCGCGGCTGCGTGTCTCGACCTTCGGGGAGCCCACGCTGGTCGGCGACGAGACGGTCGACTTCCGCGCGCGGCTCGGCACGGGGCGCGTCTACGACGTGGAGATTCGACCGACGGCGGCGCCGCGCGAGGACGGGATGCCGTGGTCGCGCGTGCTGCCGCCGCTGCGCATCCGAGGCGTGGAGACGCCGATGGCGAGCCCGTTGATGCCGACGAACTTCGTGTGGCCGATCGCGATCGACTACCCGGAGTACCTCGACGCGCCGTGTGGGGCCGAGCGCAGCCGCGCGTGCACGCTCGCGGGCACGGTGGTGAGCGTGGTGTCGGAGCTCGAACAGAACGAAGCGGGCCTGCAGGTGCAGGCGGTCGAGGTGGAGTCGGGGCTCGTGGTGTCGTCCACCGCCGTGACCGACGAGACGGGCGCGTTCGCGCTCGTGATCGCGCCGGACGCCGAGCGCTACGTGCTGCGGCTCACCGGCGGCACCGAGCGTTCGCTCTTCCCGACGGTCACGGTCGATCCGGCGTTCCTGACGGGCGAGAACGTGCGCGTCCGAGTGCCCACGCCGCGACGCGTGAGCTACCGCGCGACGGTCGAGAGCGACGGCGGAGAGGCGCTCGCGGGCGCGGTGCTCACGTTCACGACGAACGACGTCTTCGACGTGGACGGCGGGCTCGGCGGCAGCTTCCGCACGACCGCGGAGACCGATGGATCGGGCGACGTGGTGGTGGAGCTCTTGGCGGGCAGCTACGACGTGGTGGTCACGCCCGCGCAGTCGACGCTCGCGGTGGTGAGCGTGTCCGCGGTGACGATTCAGCCGCCGCCGACCGGAGGCGTGCTCCAAGGGCAGCTCTTCGAGGTGCCGGAGCGCGCGCGGCTCGGGGGGGTGGTGCGGACGCCGAGCGGAGAGCCGGTGGCGGGGCTCAACCTCGAGGCGATCGCGCTCGGCGCGTTCCACGAAGAAGAAGTGTCGCGCTTCAACCGCTCGACCGAGGCGGTGCTCGACCAGGACGGTCGCTTCGAGCTGCGCCTCGATCGCGGCGTGTACGACCTCTACCTCCGTCCGCCGAGCGAGAGCGGGTACCCGTGGATCGTGGTGCCGGATCGCGCGATCGGATCGGTCGACGTGACCCTCGCGGATCGCTTCGATCTCGAGACGCCGCGCCCGCTCACGGGGGAGGTGCAGACGCCGGAGGGTGCGCCGCTCGTGAACGCGGAGGTGCGCGTGTACGGGCGCACGCCGGGGAGCACGCGCTACGTGGAGATCGGGCGCGCGCGCACCGACGCGGCGGGCGCGTACGTGGTGTGGATGCCGGCGCGGCTGGCGCGCTGATCCGAGACACTGCGTCGCTCGCGGACGACGAGACGCGTCGACACCAGCCGGCACGAGGGCGTCACGTGGGCGCCACGGCGACGCTGCGGAGACACGCGAGGTTCACGGTGCGCGAGCTGGATGGCTCGCGGCGAGTTTCGAGCGCGGGAGCGTGGGATGGTCGGACGACGGGAGTGGTTGCGGCGTACGGGCGTCGGGCTCGGCGGTGCGGTGGTGGCGACGACGGTGCCGACGGCGGGGTGCGCAGGCGAGAGCTCGGCGCCTCTGACCGCGTCGCCGACGTTCGTGCACGGCGTGGCGAGCGGGGATCCGCTGCCCGACGCGGTGATCCTCTGGACGCGCGTGACGCCCGAGGCGGACGGACCGATCGAGGTGCGTTGGGTGGTGGCGAGCGATCCGGAGCTGCGCGACGAGGTCCTCGAAGGGACCTTCACGACGGGGCCCGAGCGCGACTACACCGTGAAGGTCGACGTGACGGGGCTCTCGCCCGCGACCACGTACTACTATCGCTTCTTCGCGCTCGGAGGCCGCTCGCTGGTGGGTCGCACGCGCACCGCGCCGAGCGGCGCGGTGGAGCGCGCGCGCTTCGGGGTGGTGAGCTGCTCGAGCTTCGGGCACGGCTGGTTCCACGTGTACCGGCACCTCGCGACCGAGGACCTCGACGTGGTGTTGCACCTCGGAGACTACATCTACGAGTACGCGACCGACGACTACGGCGATCAACGCGCGTACGAGCCCGCGAACGAGATCGTGTCTCTCTCGGATTACCGCACCCGCTACGCGCAGTATCGGCGCGATCGCGACCTGCAGGCCATCCATCAACAACACCCGTTCATCTGCATCTGGGACGACCACGAGTCGACCAACAACTCGCACCGTGACGGGGCAGACAATCACCAGGCGAGCGAGGGCTCGTGGGAAGAGCGCAAGGCCGTCGCGTACCAGGCGTACGTGGAGTGGCTGCCGGTGCGCGAGCAGGAGGAGGGCAAGATCTGGCGAGCGTTCTCGTGGGGAACGCTCGCGGAGCTCTACATGCTCGACACGCGCATCTGGGGTCGCGATGCCCCTCCGGAGGACGCGGACGACGCGGACGATCCCACTCGCCAGCTCCTCGGGGAAGACCAGGAGCGTTGGCTGTCGGAAGGGCTCGAGGCGTCGACGGCGACGTGGAAGATCCTCGGTCAGCAGGTGATGGTCGGGCAATTGAACACGGGTCCGGCGGACATGTTCTCGCCGTTCAATCTCGATCAGTGGGACGGCTACGGAGCGGCGCGAGCGCGGTTGTTCGATCTGCTGGAGTCGGTGGAGAACCCGATCGTGCTCACGGGAGACATCCACTCGCATTGGGCGATCGAGCTGACGCGCGATCCCTTCGATCCCGAGGTCTACGATCCCTCGACCGGAGCGGGCGTGGTCGGCGTGGAGCTCGTCACGAGCGCGGTGAGCTCGCCGGCGTTGCCGGATCCGCGCCTCGGGGCCAGCCTCGAAGAGGGGCTGCGACGTGGCAACCCGCACATGAAGCACATCAACTTCATCAAACGCGGCTGGATCACCCTCGACGTGACGCCCGGCGCGTCGCAGGCGGACTTCTGGGAGATCGACGGAGTGGAAGCCGACGACGCGGGCGACCCGAGCTTCCGCATCGCGTTCACGGTGACGGCGGGCACGCCGCGGCTCGAGCAGGCGAGCGGCGCAACCGAGCCGCGAGGCGACGCGCCGGAGCTCGCGCCGGGGATGCCGGAGCGGGAGATCCCGATGCCGCGCGAGCTCTGAGCTCGCCTGCGCCGAGAGAGCTCGAGGCGCGCAAGGGTTCAAACGAAGAAAGCCCCGCTGAGACGGGGCTTTCTTCGTGCGGGGTTCATCGACCTCGGGTCGTCGTCACTCTTCTTCCATGTACCCGATGGCCTGCAGGCGCTCCGCGGCGTCGCCCGTGAGGTCGACCGCTCGGCCTTCGACGCGACCTTCGCGGGCGTTTCGGCCCTCTTCGACGAGGGTCTCCATCAGGCCCACGGTGGCTTCGCGCTCGGTCGGTGCGACGTCGTTCTGCTCGCGCGGATCGAAGTCGACGCGGTAGACCTCGACGGGGCGCAGGCCGCGCGGGTTGCCTTCGTTGGCGGTGAGGATCTTCCACTCGTCGGTGCCGCGGCGCTCGCGCACGCTCTCGAGCACGTTGCCTTCGTGGCTCTCTTCCGCGTAGACGCGGTCGGTGCCCGCGAAGAGGCTGCCGCCCTGGACGCCATCCGGGACCTCGAGGCCGAAGCGCGAGAGCAGGGTGGGCATCAGATCGATCGACTGCACCCAGTGGCGCACGACGGTGCCGGCGCGCTCGCCGCGCGGGAGCTTCACGAAGAGCGGCACGCGGATCTGCTCGTCGTAGAGCGTGACGCCGTGCCAGAAGCCGCCGTGGTCGCAGAACTCTTCGCCGTGATCGGAGGTCACGACGATGGTCATGTCGTCGTAGAGGCCGCGACGCTTCAGGTCTTCGATCAACTGTCCGAAGTGACCGTCCCAGAACTCGATCTCGCCGTCGTAGAGCGCGCGCAGGCGCGGTGCTTCTTCCGGACGCGGGCGCTGGTTGGCGGCGCGCGAGTAGCCGGTGCCGTCGTAGGGGTGCGGGTAGTAGGGATCGTGCGGGTCCATGTACCCGACGAAGTGGAAGAACGGACGGTCACCCTCGCGACGCTCGTCGAGCCATTGCGTGAGGCGTGCGTTGACCACTTCCGCGTCTTGGTAGGCACTGCCGGGGGGCACGCGGCCGAGCTTCGCTTCGACCGTCTCGATCACGCGACGGAGCGTCTGCACGAGGAGCAGCTTCGCGGCCGCGTCGTCCGCGCCGAGCACGAAGTTCGGCTCGAGGTACTCGTAGCGATCGAAGCCCTGGTGGAAGTTGAAGTAGGGCGCGACGTTGAAGTTCGTCGCGATGCCGCGCGTCTCCCAACCGGCGTTGCCGAAGGCCTCCGGCATCGTGACGAGCTCGTCCGCGAGCGCGTCCGGCTTGGCCATGACGCCGTGGCTCGAAGGCAGACGGCCGGTGAGGATCGAGGCGAAGCTCGGGCGGGTCCAGCTCGCGTTCGCGAACGCCTGGTCGAAGCGGATCGCGTCGGCCGCGAAGGCGTCGAGGTTCGGCGTTTGAATCTCGGTGTAGCCGTAGGCGGGTAGGTGATCGGCGCGCAGGGTGTCGACCACGATGAAGAGCACGTTGCCCGCGTTGCTCGGGGCGGTCGCGGTGGAGGGGTTGCGATCGACGATCGGCGGAGCGGAGCCGCCGCTCGCGAAGCTCACGCCGGTGAGCGCGCCGATCACACCGGCGACCGCGAGCGGAACGGTGTACGCGCGCAGAGCGATCGGCGTGACGCGGTCGATGGACGGAGTGCGGCGTTCCTTGCCCACGAAGCGGAGCGCGAAGAAGACCACGAGGTAGATCACGGTCGCGGCCACGAGGCAGCCGACGAGCACGCCGAGGCCCTTGCCGCTCTTCCACACGAGCTCCTCCGCGAAGACGTCGCGGCGGATGCGGAAGGCGCCGAGGGCGAAGGCGGCCGCGCTCGCGAAGAACGCGGCGGTGCGCGCGAAGGCCTCGTTCTCGGGGGTGGCTTCGCGCTTCATCCAGCGACCGGACCACGCGAGCACGAGACCGAGGCCCGCGCCCGCGAGGCCGAAGAAGATCGCGTAGACCGCGGCGCCGTAGGGCACGACGCGGAAGGCGACGGTGCCGTTCGCGCCCGCGAGCACGACGAGCGCTTCGGTGACGCCGACGAGCAGACCCGCGACGAGGCCGCCGGAGAAGCCGAGCGAGAGGCCGCGCGTGCGCTTCGGCCAATGGGCTTCTTCGACCTCCACGATCTCGGCGCGCGCGGCGTCCTCACGATCGGGATCGTCGACCGCGATGGTGGGCGAGTAGCCGTTGCGGCGCGCGAGGAAGACGAGGCCGCCGAAGGAGGAGACGAACATCTCGCACGCGAAGCCGACGATCGGGATGAGCACCGCGACGCTGAGCGGGAGACCGATGGCGGGGCTCGTGTAGAGCGCGACCGCCGTGGTCTCGCGCAGGCCGATGCCGTTGATCGACGCGGGCAGGAGCGTGGAGAGGATCTGCAGGTTGCTGGCGAAGAAGACCTCGCCGACGCCGAGCTGCACGCCGAGGGCCTGCGCGGCGCAGACGTAGATGAGGCCGTTGAACGCGTGCACGCCGACGCCGAGGAGGAAGGCCTTGAAGAGGAGGCCGCCCTTGCCCTCGTACGCGCAGACCGCGTCGACGAGGGTGTTCACGCGGGCGCGGATGCCGCCCGGAAGGAACTTCGCGAAGAAGCGGAAGAGCGCGGGCTTCGCGAGCAGCGTGATGGCGGCCGCGATGATGCCGGCGAAGACGGCGCAGATGAGCGCGACGCCTTCCATGCCCACGAAGCGAAGGCCGAAGAGGAGGGTGCCGAAGACGATGACCACGCCCATCGCGGTCTGACCGAGGAGGGTCTCGGTGCCGATGGTCGCGGCGGCGCGCGCGGTCTTGCCGGTGTGTTTGGCGACGTCGTAGATGCGCCAGCCGCCGAAGCCGGTGAAGCCACCGGGGGTGAACGCGCCCCAGAAGCGCGCGATCATGATCGAGCCGCTGAGGAAGCCCCAGCTCGGGCGGATGCCTTGGCCGGAGAGCAGCGCGCGCCAGCGGAAGGCCGCGCAGACGATCGCGGTGAGCTGCATGCCGACCGCGGCCGCGATCCAACCCCAGTGGAGGTTCGCGATGCGCGCGCCGAGGTCTTCGGCGCCTTCGCGCAAGACGACCTTGCGGAAGATGACGACCAACATCGCGATGCTGAACGCGAGCTTCAGCAAGAAGAACAGCGGCTTCTTCCAGCCGCCGCTCGTCCTCGTGGTCTCGTGCTCCACCGACTTCTTGGCCGAGTCGGCGGGGTCAGCCACCGACTTGGCGCGCGCGTCTCCGCGCTCGCTGCTGCTCACTACGTCGCCCATCGGCACCATCGCGCTCATGTGTCGCCCTCGCTCGCCCGGAGGTGTCGTCGCCCTGACGGCAGGTCACGCCCTTCGCCCAGGCATGCCCGCGACCCCGTGCGCTAGCCCGCGGGGGGGAGGGGGTCAACTTTCCGGCCGTGAGGGCCGCTCGTTCGGGGCGCCTCAACGGGTGGGGGGCGTGGCGGATTCCCGGGCCGTGGGTGGAGCGGCGCTTCGAAGCGGGGGCACGCACCTCTCGCGAGAGCTTCGGAATTGCTGAGCAATTGGGGTATCGATCGGTGAGTGGCTTTCGCTCGGCGTGCTCGATCGGCTACGTTCTTCCATGGATCGGGAGGTCTTCTGAGCTTCGGTTCGTCCGGCACCGCCGCGTTACCGACCGAGATCACCTCGGTGGGGCGCTACGAGCTCGCGGAGGAGATCGCCGCGGGAGGGATGGGTCGTGTCTATCGCGCGCTGGTGCGTGGGCCGGCGGGGTTCGAGAAGACGGTCGCGCTCAAGACGGTGAGCCCGGAGCTCGCGGAGGAGCCCGAGTTCGTCGAGATGTTCCTCGACGAGGCGCGCATCGCGGCGCGCATCGATCACCCGAACGTGTGCCGGGTGTTCGACTTCGGGCTCGCGGACGGTCGCTACTTCATCGCGATGGAGTTCCTGGTCGGAGCGCCGGTCTCGCAGGTGCTCCGACGATTGAAGAACCGCGCGCGCACCTCGGACATCGACGACGTGGTCGTACGCATCGTCGCGGAGGCGTGCGAAGGGCTCCACGCGGCGCACGAGCTGACGGACGAGAAGGGACAGCCGCTGCACGTCGTGCACCGCGACGTCTCGCCGCAGAACCTCTTCGTGACCTTCGACGGCGGCGTGCGCATCGTCGACTTCGGCGTCGCGACTGCGCGCGGACGCCTGCACCGCACGACCTCCGGCGCGCTCAAGGGCAAGCTCGCGTACATGGCGCCCGAGGCGATCCGTCGCGAAGAGATCGACCGGCGCGCGGACGTGTGGGGTCTCGGCGCGGTGCTCTTCGAGCTGCTCGCAGGCAAACGATTGGTGTCGGGCGCGACGGAAGTCGATTTGATCCTGTCGATCACCCAGGGGCAGCTCGGCTCGTTGCGGGAGGCGCGTCCGGATCTGGATCCGGCGCTCGTGGAGATCGTGCAGCGCGCGCTCAGCCCGCGGGAGGCACGCTACGCGACCGCGCGTGAGCTCGGGATCGCGCTGCAACGCTGGCTCGCGGTGCGCGGGACGCCGACCGGCATGGTCGAGGTCGCTGCGTTCATGGAGGGGCTCTTCCCGAGCGAGTCGGGACGCGGCGCGCCGCCGACCGTGCGGACGAAGCATGCGCGCTCGGAGAAGCAGACGGCGCGCGACGAGGTGGCGGCGCCGACGTCGTTCGACGTGCAGGTGGACCTCGACTCCGCGGTGCTGAGCACGCGCGTCGATTCGACGGAGGTGCGGCGGACGCGGCGTGGCTGGGCGATCGGTGCAGCGGCTTCGGTGGTGGTGATCGGGAGCCTCGGCGGGTGGGCGATGTGGCCGCGCGAGCCGGTGGACGTGCGGCTGGGCGCGGCGAGCGAGTCGGCGATCGTCGTGATGAACGCGACCGCAACCGAGACGGAGTCGAACACCGGGACGGCGTCGGAGACCGAGACGGAGTCGGAGACCGAGACGGAGTCGGAGACCGCGACGGAGTCGGAGCCCGCGACGGAGTCGGAGACCGCGCCCACGACCGCGACCGAGACCGCGACCGAGACCGCGACCGAGACCGCGACGGAGATCGCCGCGCCGGCCGAAGTCGGGATGAGCGCGTCCCGGCCGGCCGTCGTGCGTGACGAGCGCGCGCGGCCGAGCCGGGAGCGCGAGGTCACGGAAGGCGAGCTGCACGTGGCGACGCCGGGCGGATGGGCCGACGTGCATGTCGACGGGCGACGCGTGGGGCGCACGCCGCTCTCGCTCACGTTGCCCGCGGGGACCGCGCGCGTGGAGCTGCGGCCGTTCGGGTTCGCGCCGCCTTCCGGCGATTCGTCGTTGCGTCGCAGCGTGCGCATCGGGGCGCGACCGACGCGGCTGAGCGTGAGGCTCGATCCATGAGCGTGCAGAGCGATCGCTTCGTTGGGGTCGTGCGACGCGTGGCGGCTGCGCTCGCGTTCGTCTCGACGCTCGTGCTCGCGCCTTCACACCTCGTCGCGCAGTCCGCCGCACCGTCCGCCGCACCTTCCGAGGACGACGCGCATCGCGTCTTCCTGCGCGCGGCGGCGGCGTACGGCAACGGCGAGTTCGAGCTCGCGGCGGATCTCTTCGAACAGGCGTACGCGCTTCGTCCGGAGCCGCAGTTGCTCTACTCGCTCGGCAGCGCGCGCGAGCGAGCGGGGCGTGTGGTCGGGGCGATCGAGGCGTACGAAGCGTTCCTGCGCGAAGTGCCGGACGCGGAGGAGCGACCGGACGTCGAACGCAGCCTCGACACGCTCCGTCGGCAACGTGCGCTCGAAGAAGAGGTGGAGCGCGCTCGCGATGCGCCGTCCGTCGAGGTCGTCGTGCCGACGTCGCCCGCGCGACCGACGGGGCTGCGGATCGCGGCGTTCTCACTCGCGGGCGTCGGCGTGCTCACGCTCGGCGTCGGCGCGGCGCTCGGGCTCACCGCGAACGCGCGCTACGACGACGCGGAAGACGAGAGCCAGTCCCATCGCGCGACGCTACGGCTCGAGGACGAAGCGCGCCGACTCGGGCGCGGCGCCAACGCGCTCTTCGGGGTCGGAGGCGTGCTCACGCTGACGGGCATCGTGTGGGCGATCGTGGAGCTCGTGCTCGGTGGCGACTCCGACGACGGCGACGACTCTGCGATCGGTCCGGCGATCGGTCCGGGCGGCTTTCGCTGGAGGTTCGGATGATCGGCGCGCGATCGAGCGGTGTCTGGATCGCGCTCGGCCTCTTCCTCGTGCTGGGCGGCTGCGCGTTCGATCCGATCGACGCTTCGAATCGCGCGCCGCCGTGTGCGCGTGGTTTCGTGCAGGCTTTCGGCGATCGCCGCCACGGTGCGCGTGGTTTCGTGCAGGGCGGCGAGCGTTGCGTGCGCGAAGGGACGGATGCGGGCTTCGACGCGGGGAGTGACGCGGGCCGTGATGCGGGAGTCGACGCGGGCTCGGAGGATGCGGGGCCGGACGATGCGGGGCTCGATGCTCCGGATGACTCGGGCGTGAACTCGCTCTCGGAGTGCACGAGCGAAGGACGCCTCGGATCGAGCGCGTTTTGCGACGGATTCGAGAACCCGGGCTTCAACTGGGGGCGCCAGGTCGGCTTCGGCAGCGTGGGTCCGGTGCGCGCGACCGACGGCGTCGAGCCATACCGCGGGCTCTTCATGTTGCGCGCGCGCATCACGAACCCCGCGTCATGGGCGCAGGGGTTGGTCTGCCCGTTTCGTCCCGGCGGGCGGTGTCCGGCGGACGACGTGGTGCCGGACGACGACGAGGTCGTCGCCTCGGGAGATCTGCACTTTCGTTCGTACGTGTACGTGCCGAGCGACTCACCGATCGCACACGTGAGCTTGATGCACGCGGGCGCGCACCGCGGCTTCGATCCGATCGACGCGCCAGCGAGCTTCAACCTCGACGGCACCGGATCGCTCATGTACGTCGGGGCTTCCGTGATGCGCTTCCCGACCTTCCCGGATCCGGCGTACACGTTCCCGCGTGACGAATGGGTCTGCGTGCGCACGCACGTGATCGTGGGCGACGTGGGCGAAGCGCGGAGCTGGGTGGAGCACGGCGAGAACGTCGACCTCGTCACCGAGGCGACCGAGATCGACACGCTCCCCGACACGCCCTACCTGCGCTTCGGGCTCGGCCTCGCGTGGACGAGCGCAGACCAAGAGCCGACGACGGTCTACTTCGACGAGGTCGCGGTGTCGCGGGAGCCGATCCCGTGCGACCCGCGGTGATCGTTCAGAACACCATCGCGAGGCGGGTTTGAACCGTCCAGAGGTGACGCTCTTGGAGGTTGGAGCCGCCCGAGACCGCGCCGCCTGCGTACATGTAGCCGACCTCGGTGTCCCAACGGAGCAGGTCGTTGGTGCCCCACTTCACGCGGAGCGCCACGTCGACCTCGACGCCCATCGCGCAGTCGCGCTCGAACGCGCCGCACGCGGTGTCCGTGAAGTCGTCGCGTTCGTTCGTGTAGACGAAGGGGTTCAGCTCGCGCGCCCAGGCCGCGAGCACCGCGGTGTGGAGCTCGAAGCCCGGGATGAGGTGGAAGCGGAACTGCGGGAACATGTAGTGCGAGTTCCACACACCACCGCGTGACCAGAGCGGGCGAATCTCTTCGCCGAAGCCGATCGAGGTCATGGTGCTCAAAGCCACCTGATACATGATCAGGCCGACGTGATAGTCGGGATGGAGCGGCCGCGCGCGCAGGCGGTCGTCGTTGAAGTATTGCCCGTCGCCGCTGGACCAGCCCCACTCGAGGAGCGCGCCCCAGACGCCGTGCTTGCGGGCGCCGACGCGGAAGGCGCCGCCCCAGAGGTTCGCGTCGGTCTCGTTGCAGATGCCGGTGTCGTTGTCGCAGCCGCCCGCGAGCGAGACGGTGTTCGTGCGGCCGCCGATGTGGACGATCTCACCTTCGGTGTAGAGGGAAGGGCGCGAGCCGCCGAGGCCGTAGTCGAGCTTCCAGTAGAGGTCGACGATGTGCACGCGCGAGGCTTGCTCCTCGCTCGGGAGCGGCCGAAGCGCACCGCCGCGGTGCTGCCAGCGGTAGACGTAGTAGCCGCCGAGGGTGAAGCGGTCGGTCGAACGCGGGCCCGCCTCGGTGTCGTTCCAGAGGAGCGCGACGGCCATTTGATTCACGTCGTTGCCTTCGCCGATCCACGTTTGAAAGGGGACCGTGTTGCGCTCGGAGGGCACGGTGCCGATCGGACCGAAGGGGCCCACCGTGATGGTGTTCGGGGCCGGAGGATCGGTGCCCGGGCGGACGGGATCTTCGACGAGCTTGTCGTACGCGAGGGCGAAGATGAGCGGAGTCGGTCGGGTGTCGCCGCTCGTGAGCGCGTTGATGACGGTGAGCGGCCGCGTCGCGAAGAGGACGCGGTCGAAGGTGGTGCCGAAGAGCGGGTCGCCCCACTCGCCGAGGCCGTTGCCGTCGTGGGCGAGCAGACCGAGGCCCCATTGCGAGGGCATGCGGCCGACGCGGAGCTGACCGACCGGGAGGAGCACCTCGAGCCAGGCGCGTTCGATGCGGAAGGAGTCGACGAGGTCGAAGCCTTCGTAGTCCGTGTAGCTCGGATCGGCGGCGAAGATCGGGGTGCGGATGATGCGCGCGTTGTCACCGAAGACGACGTTGTCGAGCGCGTCGATCTGCATGTAGACGGCCGCGACCGGCTTGGTGGGATCGTTGCCGTAGGTGACCTGCGGCTCGAGGCGCAGGCGCTGGTACGCGAAGTGCGCGCGGGCCCCGCCGACGATGCCGATCTCGCCGGGGTTGGTGGCC
>CALJLK010000314.1 GCA_937982655.1 uncultured Sandaracinus sp. | reverse complement strand
CGAGGAACGCCTTGCGAAAGCTCGTCCGCCGCGTGATCGCGACGCACGCGTTCTCCGTGATGAGCCGCGGATGCACCGCCGCCGCTCAATCCACCTTTCGTACCGGAGACCGCCTCAATGATTTCGCACACCTGCGCGAGGGGTGGCGGCGGATTGGCGGCGAAACGGTGGCGGCCGCCACCTCGCGGACTCTCCCCCAGCGCGGTTCCTGTCCAGCCGAGCGTCGATGTCAGGCGACCGTGCCGCGCGATGCAGAGGCGAAGTCGGCCCACCACCCACGAGCGAATCCGTGCGGCGGCCAGCAGTTTCGGGAGGGACGAATCGGTGGGGCTTCGCCCGGCCTGCCGCGCCCGTTCGTTCTCCGACGAGCTCAGGTGACGGGCGAACCGCGCCCCAAGCCGAAGTTCTGCCCCGCCCCGCAGGTATCGTCGTGGTCGGGCATGCCACCTCTCGTCCTCGGCCCTTCGTGCGCTCGCCGGGGTCCTCTTCGGCGTCGCGGCGCCGCACGCGACACGCTGCCCGTCGTCGCTCGACTCCGACGCCCGCGATCGACGCTACGCGCTCGCGCTCTCCAAGATCACCCGCAAGCCCGTCGGCTCGTTCGCCTCGAAGCGCAGCGTCCAGCCGTGGCGCTCCGCGACCTCACGCGCGATCGCGAGCCCGAGCCCCGTGCCCGTCGGCTGACGGCTGCGCGCGGCCTCGCTGCGGAAGCGGCGTTCCCCGAGGCGCGCGAGATCCGCGGGCGCCACGCCGGGGCCGTCGTCGAGCACTTCGAGGTGAAAGCCCGACGAGCCTCCCGAGGGCTCGAGCACGATCGCGACGTGTCCGCCGGGCTCGCCGTAGCGGATCGCGTTGTGGACGAGGTTCGAGAGCATTCGTTCGACGAGCGTGAGATCCGCGTGGATCGCGAGGCGCTCGGGCGCCGCGAAGTCGAGCGCGATGCGCTTCTTCTGCGCGAGCGTTCGATGACGCTGGGCCACGCGCGCGACCAGATCCGCGAGGTCCACGTCGACGCGATCGAGCGGGCGGTCGACGTCGTCGAGCTTGGCCGCCGCGCTCAGGTTCTGCAGCAGCGAGCCGAGGTAGTGCGCTTCGCCGAGCGCCTGCGCGGCGAGCTCGGCCTCGGTGCTCTTGGGCTCCGCACGCGACTCGAGCGCGAGCAGGTGGTTCTGCAGCACCGTCAGCGGGATCATCACGTCGTGCGTGGTGTTCGCGACGAAGCTCGTGAGCGCGGCGTCGCGCCGTTGCAGCGCGTCGACCTTCGCGGCGAGCTCCGCGCGGTCGGCCGCGATGGCGCGCTCGAGCTCGGTCAGCTCGTCGGAGCCTTCGATCGGGATCGAAACCGCCTCGCCCGCGCGCGCGCGCCGCACCGCCTCGGTCAATCGCAAGACGCGCCGCACGAGCGGGCCCGCCGCGAGCACCGCGAGGAGCACCGTGAACACCGAGACCGCGAGCGCGGGCACGATCGTGAACGCGAGCGGCGGCCCTTCTTGCGGGCGCACCGTCGCGACGAACGCGCAGCGACCGCTGTCCGCGACGCGCGCGATCACGAGCAGGTGATCGTGCACGTTCGGTCCACGCGCCATGCCCCACGCGATCTCGTCGCCGTCCTGCAGCGCGCGGCGCACGCGCGGCGGGAGCTCGGGCGCGTCCGCGCGGTGCGCGACGAGCGACGCGTCGTAGACGAAGAAGCGCGCGGGCCCACGACCGCGCAGCGCGCGCGCGCGACGACGGCGCTCGTTCCGGAGCTCGCGGTTCGGGCCGCGATCTCGCCCCGGTCCACCCTCCAGCCACGCGCGCTCCGGCCACGTCTCGGGGCTCTCCTCGCAGCGATCGTGCTGCGGGCCGTCGAGCCGCGCCGCGAGCGCTTCGCCCGTCGCGAGCGCGACGTTGCGGCGTACGAGCAAACCTTGCAGCACCGCGAGCGCGATCGCGAAGGGCACCACCGCGACCACGAGCAAGACCGCGAGCCGCACGCGCAGGCGCATCAGTCGCCTTCCGCGTCGGCTTCCGCGACGAGCTTGTAGCCGATACCCCAGACCGTCTGGAGCTGACCGCCCGCCGCGCCGAGCTTCTTGCGCACGCGCGAGACGTGCACGTCGAGGGTGCGCTCACTGCCGGCTTTGTCGGGATCGAGGCAGGCGTCGACGAGCGCGCGCCGCGAGATGGCGCCGCCGGGGCGCTTCGCGAGCACGCCGAGGATGTCGAGCTCGACCTTCGTGAGCTCTGGGGTGGGCTCGCCGTCGACGAGCACGCGACGTCCGTCGAGGTCGATCTCCACGCGCCCGATGCGCACGGGCCCTTCGCCGCGCCGGAGCTCCGGACGACGCAGGCGCGCGTTGACGCGGGCGAGCAGCTCGTCGGGGAAGAACGGTTTGGTCACGTAGTCGTCCGCGCCGAGCTTGAGCGCGCGCACCTTGTCGTTCGTGTCTTGGCGCGCGGAGAGCACGAGCACCGGCACCGCGATCTCGCGGTTGCGCCAGGCCTTCAGGAGGTCGAGGCCGTAGGTGCCGGGGAGCATCAGATCGAGCACCACGAGCGCGAATCCGTCGACGTCGACCTTCGCGGCGCGATCGCCGTCGCGCACCCACTCCACGTCGAAGCCGTCCTTGCGAAGCATGTCGCGGACCTGGGCGCCGAGGGCGTCGTCGTCTTCGACGAGGAGGATGCGCGTGGTCATGGCGGGCCGAGGGTAGCTGGGATGTTCGGGACGGTGTCGGCGGTGACGTTGTCCGAGACGGTGTCCGAGACCGAGACAGTGTCCGAGACCGAGACGGTGTCCGAGACCGAGACGGTGTCCGAGACCGAGACGG
>CALJLK010000313.1 GCA_937982655.1 uncultured Sandaracinus sp. | reverse complement strand
CCGAGACCGAGACCGAGACCGAGACCGAGACCGAGACCGAGACCGAGACCGAGACCGAGACGGAGACGGAGACCGAGACCGAGACCGAGACCGCGACGGAGACCGAGACGGAGACCGAGACGGAGACCGAGACGGAGACCGCGACGGCGCGACGGGGGACGTGCCTTCGACGCGTCGAGGGGCGACTATGCGTTCGGGCCTTCGTAGCCGAGGGCGCCTTCGATGCAGGCCACCGCTTCTTCGATGTACTCGTCGACGCGATCCTCGAGGCCGCGGGAGAAACAGTCGAGGAGCGCCGCGTCGACGAGGCCGAAGATCAGCGCCGCCGCGATGTCCGGATGATCGGTCTCGATGTACCCGGCGGCCTTCCACTGGGTGAAGGCCTGCGTGAGCGCGGCCACGATCACCCCGCGCGTCGCGAGCTGCGCGGCGTTCCAGTCGGCCGGGTCGTTGCTCATCGCGAGCATGTCGTGGAGCTTGCCCTTCTTGCCGACGTAGTCGAAGCACGCGCGGATCATCCGGCGCACGTCCGGGCGCTGGCCCGGCAAGATCCCCTCGAACATCGCCGAGGCCACGCCGTGGCCCATGTGCGCGGCGACCGCGGCGAGCAGGCCGCGCTTGTTCCCGTAGTGGTGGAAGATCAGCCCCTCGGAGACCCCCGCTTCCTTCGCGATGCGCGACGTCGGGACGCTCACGCCCTCCGCGGCGAAGAGCGCGAGCGCGGCCTCGAGGATGCGGGCTTTGGCGTCTTCGGGATCGCGGCGCTTGGTGCGTCGGGTGAGCCGGGTGCGGGGCATGACGTCGTCACTATGGGGGCGAGCGAGGGCTGCTGTCACGCCGGCGTGCGCACGCCGGCTGAGTGGGACTCAGGACGATCGAAGTCTCGAGAGGACGCGTGTGAAGTTCGACCGCTGGCCGCGTGACGTCCGACGTGCGATCCCCACGCCTCGATGCCGCGCCCCGATCCGATCGCGCTCGCGACCCGTGGATGGCTGCTCCTCTCCGCCGCGCTCGCGTTCGTCGACGCGGTCTCGCTCGGGCTCGAGCTCCGGCTGCTGCGCGCGATCCAGTCCGGCGAGCTGCGCATCGACGTGGGGCTCCGCGAGACGTTGGAGGATGCCGCGGATCGCGGGGAGGCGATCGGCTGGGCGCGCCTCGCGCTCTTCGTGCCGACCGCGGTCGTCTACCTCGTCTGGCTCGCGCGCGCGGTGCGGCCTCACGCGGACGCGATGCGCACCACGCCCACCCGCGCCGTGGTGGAGCACTTCGTTCCGCTGGTGCAGCTCGCGTTGCCCTACCGAACCTTCGGGCGCCTCCTCGCGGCCGTCGAGGGCACGAGCCGGGCCGACTGGACGCGTTTCGTCTGGTGGACGGCGTGGCTCGCCACGTGGCTCTTCGCGCAGCTCGCACGGAACGCGGACGCGGCGGCGGTCGACGTCTCCGGCTTCGTACGCGCGACCGCGCTCTCGCTCGCGAGCGCGGCGTGTGCGCTGGTCTCGGCGGTCGCGTCGGAGCGGCTCGTGCGACGCGTCGCGCGCGGCGCGAAGCCGTGACCGAAGCGTGGCGGGCGTGACCTCGTGGAGCAGTCGCGTTCGGCTCGTGGCTCGCGCCAAGCCGCGCGCTCGCGCTCGCCTCGGGGCTCGGCTCGGCAGTAACCTCCGCCGCGTATGCGTATCCTCTACGGCGTCGTCGGCGAAGGCATGGGTCACGCGATGCGTTCGCGGGTGGTCCTCGAGCACCTCATCCGCGAAGGGCACGAGGTCGAGGTCGTCGCGTCCGGGCGCGCGGTCGACTTCCTGAAGAAGCGGTTCCCCGAGGTGCAGCGCATCCACGGGCTGCACATCGTCTACGACGACAACCGCGTGCGGCGCGGCAAGACGCTCTGGCAGAACGTGCTCGCGGGCACGCAGAACCTGCCGGGGCAGATCGAGGCGTACTTCGAGCTGCTGGAGGACTTCGAGCCCGAGTGTGTGATCAGCGACTTCGAGAGCTGGACCTACTTCTTCGCGAAGGCCCACCGCCTGCCGATCTTCAGCATCGACAACATGCAGGTGCTCAACCGCTGCACGCTCCCCGACGAGGTGATCGAGGGGCACCGCACGGACTTCGAGATCGCCAAGGCGTTCGTGAAGTCGAAGCTCCCCTTCTGCGATCACTACCTGATCACGACCTTCTTTCACCCGCCGATCCGGAAAGACCGCACGTCGCTTCATCCGCCGATCTTGCGGCCCGAGATCCTCGCCGCGAAGGCCTCCGAAGGTGAGCATCTGCTCGTCTACCAGACCGCCGAGGGGCACGAGACGCTCGCGCGGACCCTCGAAGCCACCGGACTCGAGTGCCGCGTCTACGGCATGCGGCGGGGCATCACGGAGGAGCAGGTCGAGGGCAACCTCCGCTACCGTCCGTTCTCGGAGAGCGGCTTCATCGCCGATCTCGCGAGCGCGAAGGGGGTGATCGCGGGCGGCGGCTTCACCCTCATGGGCGAAGCGGTGTTCCTGCACAAACCGATGTTGAGCGTGCCGGTCGAAGGTCAGTTCGAGCAGGTGCTCAACGGCCGGTACCTACAGAAGCTCGGCTACGGACGCTACGCGGAGGACCTCGACGACCCGAAGACAGTCCACCAGTTCGTGGAGGCGATTCCGGACTGTGCGGCCGCGCTCGCGAGCTACACGCACGATCACAACCAGGGGCTCTTCGAGGAGCTGAACGGCCTCATCGATCGCGCGTCGGCGGGGCTCTTCGGCTGAAAAGAAGCTGGTGGCCGATTTCGCAAGCCGCCCTGCCGGACGGCGCGCAGCGACCGAAGGGAGCGA
>CALJLK010000312.1 GCA_937982655.1 uncultured Sandaracinus sp. | reverse complement strand
ATCGTGCGTGGCGAAGCGGACGTCAGTCCGCGAAGCTGCACGATTCCGCGAAACAGTCGGGCCGCGCGCGAGCGCGGAGCCGACGCAATCCCC
Organism: uncultured Sandaracinus sp.; assembly: GCA_937982655.1. Lineage (GTDB taxonomy): Bacteria > Myxococcota_A > Polyangia > Polyangiales > Houyiibacteriaceae > JACKEH01. The sequence goes on along the minus strand of CALJLK010000312.1, from coordinate 14,953 downwards.
TCGAACGCCCCGAACATCCGTGAAGAGCAGATGGTAGTGCGTCGACATCAGCACCACCGCGTGGATCCGAATCCCGTACACGTCCGCGTAGATCTGCAGCAGGTAGAAGAAGAGCTCACGCATCTGCCGGTCGGGCCGGAGGAGGAACCGATGCTCGAGCGACACGCGGTCGGCGAGGATGACCTGCCCGCGCACCACGTACTGCGGGCGGGACATGCGGCGTTCACGCGTTCGACGACATGTCGTGAGAGCGGACATGCCGCCGCGCACTTCAACCCGCGTGCCGAGCGGCGCGATTCAACGATTTCGCGGCCTTGGCTCTCCCTGCGCGGTGGCGGTGGCGGGCGAGTGGCGGCGAAGGTGGCGGCGTGGCGGTCATCCGCCGCGCGGTTGCACGGCGCTGCGGGTGATCCGCATGCGCTGCACGAACTGGTGTTCGTCGAGCGCGTACGGTCCATCCGCCGCGGGTTCATCCGGCGCGGCGCCGTTCATCAGTCGCGCTTTCAATCGAGCTGCTTGAACTCGATGCGGCGGTTCCGCGCGCGACCCTCGTCGGTGTCGTTCGGAGCCACCGGCTGCGCCGATCCGTAGCCGCGGGTCTGCATGCGGTTGCGTTCGATGCCGTGGCCCACGAGCCAGTCGCGCACCGCGTCCGCGCGCTGCTGGGAGAGGCGGCGGTTGTAATTGGCGTTGCCGACGTTGTCGGTGTGACCGCCGACCTCGACGCGCGCGCTCGGGTTGTCGCGCAGGATCTGGAGCGCGATGTTCAGCGTGCGCTCCGAGGCGGGGAGGATCTCCGCGCTGTCGAACGCGAACTCGATGCCGGGGAGCACCATGCGCGCGCGGATGATCGCGCAGCCGCGGGCGTCAACCTCAGTGCCTTCCGCGGTGTCGGGGCACTGGTCGACCGGATTGAGCACTCCGTCGCGATCCTGATCGTCGTCCGCGGCGACGAGCGGGTCGGTGCCGTGCTCGACCTCGTAGCCGTCCGGCACGCCGCCGCCGTCGGTGTCGGCCACGGTGGGATCGGTCTCGCCCGCGTCCTGGCGGCCGTTCGCGTTCGCGTCCTCGCGCCCGTCCGGCAAACCGTCGTCGTCGGTGTCGGGGCGCAGCGGATCGGTCGGGCCGTTCACCTCGACGCCGTCGTTCAGGCCGTCGCCGTCGGTGTCGGCCTGGAAGGGATCGGTGCGGTGCTCTTGCAGCTCGCGCTCGTTCGAGAGCCCGTCTCCGTCGCTGTCGACCGCGGCCACGCGCGGCCCGAGCTCGATCGAGCCGTTGATGCCGACGAAGAGCAGCGCGTCCACGCCGTCCACGTCGCCGCCCGGCATGAGCGCGCCGCGCACGAAGACGCCGAGCTGCAAGGGCGCCGCGATCGACATCTCGTAGCCGAAGCCCGCGTCGACGCTGAACTGGTGTCCGTCGAAGAGCGCGTAGCCGAGGTGGGCGCTCACCCAGAAGTTGCCGAGGAAGTCGCCGCCTTCTTCGTTGAGATACCCCTCTTGGTTGTCGAGGAAACGAAAGCGCGCGCCGACCGCGGTGTTGAAGTAGGGCGTGCGCTCGCGGCTCGGATGATCCGGGTAAGGCGCGTTGACGAAGCCTCCGCCGACGATGGCTTCGATCGCGAAGGGCGCGACGAGCTGGAAGTCGAAGCCGGCCCAACCCGCGAAGCCGAGCGCGTAGTCGTCCTCCGTGGGCGCGAGCTCGCCCGCGATGGGCGACGCGAGCGCGAGATCGAGGTGGAGGTTGAAGCGCCCGCTCTCGGCGTGTGCGGTGCTCGTGGGCGCGAGGAGCGCGAGCGCGATCAGCGAGCCGAGGAGCGTCGAGGCGCGGACGATCGTCGTCGCGCGAGGGAGCCGTCGAAGTCGTTGCATGGAGGTTCTCCGAAGGCGCGCACGACGCGCCGGGGCGACGCGGGATTCACGCTCCCACGTCGTTCGAGCCGCCAGTGATGCCACGCGCGGAGGCGTGCGCGAGCGTGTTTCGCGAGCGACGGAAAGTTGAAAGCGAGCGCGTCGGTGATCGGCCGGACACTCTCGATCGCGAGGGCGACGAGCACGGAGCGATTCCATCGACTGGACCCTCGCGATCCCAGGTGCACGCGCACACCGATCTCGTGCACCGCCCCTCATCGAGTCCGAGCCGGAGACGCCGGGCCGAGAGGACTCCGCGTCGTTCAGCGCAGGGTCGTCGCGTAGTAGGCCAACGCGAGGAGCGCACCGAAGCTCGCGAGGCCGAAGACCCACACCGCGACGTTTACCCAAGCGCGTGGGCTCGGCGCGCCCGTGGAGTCGACGATGGTGTCGAGCGCGCCGGGTGGTGGCTGTGGCGGCAGGCTCCCGAGCGGGCGCGCTTCCGGCTCGCTCGACGACGCCTTCGCGCGCTCCTCCGCGGTGATGATCACCGACGAGGTGCCCGCCCCCGAGCGCTCCGCCCGCCGACGCTTGCGACCCATGACCTTCACCGCGCCCTCGCCGAAGGGCGCGAGCGCGTCGAGGAACGCGCGCGCATCGGGGAAGCGCTCCTGCGGGTCCTTCGCGAGCGCACGCCGCAGCACCGCTTCGAGCTTCGGATCGACCTCGAGCTCCGCGCGCACGTCGGAGAGCTTCGGCACCGGCTCGAAGAGGTGCGCGCGCAGGAGCTGCGAGCGGCGGTCGTAGTCGAAGGGCCGACGGTCCGCGAGCAGCTCGAAGAACAGCACTCCTGCGGCGTAGACGTCCGCGCGCACGTCGAGCGAGACGCCCGTGATCTGCTCGGGCGCCATGTACGCCGGGGTGCCGACCACGCGCCCCTTGCGCGTCAGCGTCCCCTCCTGGCTGAGCTCGTCGATCGACAGGAACTTCGCGAGCCCGAAGTCGAGGATCTTCACCCAGGGCGTCGCGTCGCCGCCCTTCTCCACCGCTTGCTTCTCCACCAGGAACACGTTCGCGGGCTTGAGGTCGCGGTGCACGATCTGCTGCTCGTGCGCGAACGCGAGGCCTTCGAGGATCTGCCGCATCAACCGCAGCGACGTGTCGGGATCGAGCGGTGAGCGCTGCAGGCGATCCTCGAGGGTGTCGCCGCGCAGAAACTCCATCGCGATGAACACCGCGTCTTCGGTCACGCCGAAGTCCGCGATGTCGACGATGTGCTCGTGCGTCAGCCGGCTCAGCGCGCGCGCCTCGCGCTCGAAGCGACGCCGCAGCGACTTGATGTGCCCGAGCGCCTCGTTGAGCACCTTGACCGCGTACAGCCGCGAGTCTCCGTCGCGCGACGCACGATAGACCACACCCGTCGCGCCGGCGCCGATGCGCTCGGAGAGTGTGTAGCCATCGAGGGTGCGCCCGAGCATCGGGTCGGTCGCGGTCACGTTCGGCAGGATATAGGTTTTTCGATCGTGGGCGGAAGCGATCCGCGGGGCGAGCCACGCAGGTTCGAAGCCGAGCGAGGGTGGCGAGCACGTCTCGGGCAGCCGTGTTGGACGACCTCACGCCACCACGCGCACCTCGCGCGAGCTTCGCAGCAGGCCCGCGAACGGGAGTAGAGTGCGGCCCGCATGCGTCTCCATCCCGCGCGCGTCGCGTCGCTCGCCGCGCTTGCCGCCCTCGTCGCTGCGCTCGCCCTCCCCTCCTCGAGCCGCACCTCCGCGCAACGTCGTGACCCCCACGGTGCCTCCGTCCGCGAGGAGCCCGCGGGCACCGTCCGCCGCGTCACGATCGCCAGCGCGGGCGACCTGCTCCTGCACATCAAGGTGAACGCGAGCGCGGCGCAACGTGGCTGGGCGCACGTGCTCGGCGGGCTCCGCGAGGTGCTCCGCGACGACGAGATCGCCTTCGCCAACTTGGAAACGCCGCTCGTCGACGACGTCCGCGATCCGGTGACGGGCTCGCCCCCCGTGCTCGGTGCACCACCCGCCGCCGCGCGTGGGCTCGCCGAAGCCGGCCTCGACGTCCTCGGCTGCGCGAACAACCACGCGCACGATCAAGACGCGTCGGGCATGGCGCGCACGGTCGACGCCCTCCGCGCCGCCAACCTCGTCGCGGTCGGGGCGGACGTCGATCCGGAGCGCGCCTTCGCGGCCGAGGTGGTCGAGCGCGACGGGGTGCGGGTCGCGTTCCTCTCCTACACCGAGCGCATCAACCGGCCCGCCGGTCGCACCGAGCCACGCGCCACGATCGCGTGGATCAAACAGCGCGATCCGAGCGATGCGATCCGCGCCGCCCGCGCCCGCGCCGACGTGGTCGTGCTCGCCGTGCACTGGAGCCACGACTTCATCCCGCACCCCCACCCGCGCCAACGCGCGCTCGCCCGCACCTGGGTGGAGGCGGGCGCCGATCTGATCGTCGGCACCGGCCCCCACGTGCTCCAAGAGGTCGAGCGTATCCCCTCACCGCGCGGCGAAGCCGTGATCGCGTACTCGCTCGGCAACCTGCTCTCGAACCAAGGTCAGCGCTGGATCCTCGGCCGTCGTTTCCCCGCGAGCGTGCACCCGGCCCTCAAGCTCGCGGAGACGCGCGACGGCTTGCTGCTCCGCACACGCTTCTCGATCGAAGGCGAGCGTGTTCGCCTCGAGGCGCTCGAAGGTGTCGCGCTCTGGACGGTCAACGACTTCTGGGAGCGCGCGCGCCGTCGCGAGCGCGAGCCCACCTACGACATCCGCATCCAACCGCTCGCGCAGGTCGACGAGCCGGTGCGCTCCGATCGCCTCGCCGCGATCCGCCGCGCGGTGGGCGATGCAGTGACGATCCCTTGAACGCGCGACGTCGTGCCGAGCGTCGCACACGCGCTCGACGTCGACCTTCACGACCAACGTTGCGCGTCGCCGATCAGCGCAGCGACTCGATCAGATCCAGAACCACCGGGCTCGACCAGTCGAACGCGCCGTCGTAGCGGAAGCGCACGAAGCCTTCGCGATCGATCACCCAGGTCTCCGGGTAGAGGCTCGTGCCGTACTTGCCTTCGACGGTGCTCTTGTCGGGATCGAAGAGGTGGTGCAGCTCCGGATCGGCCGGCAGCACCGTGCGCACGGCGTCCCAGCCCGCGTCGGTCGACACCGCGATCACCTGCACGTCGTCGCCCCAACGCGCCTTCGCCTGCTTGGCGAGCTCTTCGAGCGACGGCATCTCTTCGAGACACGGCGGGCAGGTGATGGACCAGAAGTTCATCACCACGACCTTGCCGCGCTGCTCCGACAGATCGTACGCGTGGCCCCAGCGGTCGTTGAGCGAGAAGTCCGGCGCGCGGCGAAAACCACCGCGCGGATTGAAGTAGTGCGGGAAACCCGCCTCGCGCATCTCCGGTTCGTCGCCCGCCGCGAGCTCGTCGTGGAAGCTCGCGAGCGTCTCGTAGCGCCCATCGCCGATCATCGAGCGCACGATCGACTCGCGTGTGCGCCGCGCGCCGTCCGCGAGCGACATGCCGAGCATCACCACGAGCGGCGTCCCGATCGCGAGCACGAGCCCGAGGGCCAGCAGCTCCTTCTTCTTCATCGCTTCGCGCTCTCCACGTCGCCCTTGCTCGGATCCCAGCCGCCCAGCGGATCGGCGACCACGGAGGGTCGCACGAGCGCGCCGGCGACGCGGAAATAGGGGCCGAGGGCGTCCGCGTCCAGCCGACGCGCGAGCTGATGCGTCGCGTGGTCGTCGAAGCGCGCCGGCACCCGACCGCCGCGCACGTCGCAATAGAGGCCGTCGTCGGGGCCGAGCCGCAGCGTCGAAGGTTCGAGCGGCTCGCGCAGTCCGCCGCTCAGGCAGAGCACGATCGGATCGTTCGAATCCGAGCCGTCGCCCGCGAGCTCCACCGAATGCACGAAGTAAGGCGGCCCCTCGATCGCCACGAACGCCCAGTTGATGTCGTTCGCGAGGCAGTACCGACCGTCCGGCGCGCGATCGATCCAGCCGTCGAACGAACGTGTGACCCCGAGGTGCTCCACGAGCTCGTCCCCGTTCCACCAGCGGCCCTTCGCGTCGCGACGGATCGCCGTCTCGCGCGTGAAGCCTCGCCGGAGCATCTCGGCCGGATCCATGGCCCCGGGCTTACCACGGATCGGGACGGAATCCGCTTCCTCGAAGGGCGGGCGCCAGCCGACCGGCGCGCTTCCGCTGTGCCAACTCTCCGCCGCACGTTGACAGGTCGCCGACCTCGCCGGAGTCTCCGCCGCCATGAGCAACATCCTGATCGTCGGCGCCGGCGGAGTCGGCGGAGTCGTCACCCACAAGTGTGCCCTCAACTCGGACGTGTTCTCGCGCATCACGCTCGCCAGCCGCACCAAGTCCAAGTGCGACCGGATCGCGGGCGAGGTGAAGGAGATGCACGGCGTCGAGATCGCGACGGCCGCGGTCGACGCCGACCAGGTGTCCGAGATGGCCGCGCTCATCCGCGACGTGAAGCCCGACATGGTGCTCAACGTCGCCCTGCCCTACCAGGACCTGCCGATCATGGACGCCTGTCTCGAGACCGGCGTGCACTACCTCGACACCGCGAACTACGAGCCGAAGGACGTCGCGAAGTTCGAGTACTCCTGGCAGTGGGCCTACCGCGAGCGCTTCGAGAAGGCGGGCCTGATGGCGCTCCTCGGCTGCGGCTTCGATCCCGGCGTCACGGGCGTCTTCACCGCGTACGCGGCCAAGCACCACTTCGACGTGCTCGAGTACCTCGACATCGTGGACTGCAACGCAGGCAACCACGGCAAGGCGTTCGCGACGAACTTCAATCCCGAGATCAACATCCGCGAGATCACCCAACCGGGGCGCTACTGGCAGGACGGTCAGTGGGTGGAGATCCCGGCGATGAGCCTGCACAAGCCGATCGACTATCCCGAGATCGGGCCGCGGGAATCGTACGTGCTCTACCACGAAGAGCTGGAGTCGCTGGTCAAGAACTTCCCGACGCTGAAGCGCGCGCGCTTCTGGATGACCTTCGGCCAGGAGTACCTCACGCACCTGCGCGTGCTGCAGAACGTCGGCATGACGTCGATCCAGCCGATCGTCTACCAGGGCATGGAGATCGTGCCGCTCCAGTTCCTCAAGGCGGTGCTCCCGCCCCCCGAGGAGCTCGGTGAGAACTACACCGGGCAGACGTCGATCGGCTGTCAGATCAAGGGCAAGAAGGACGGCAAGGACAAGACGTACTTCGTCTACAACAACTGCGATCACGCGGCGTGTTGGCGCGAGGTCCGATCGCAGGCCGTCAGCTACACCACCGGCGTGCCGGCGGTGATCGGCGCCAAGCTGATGATGCAGGACGTCTGGAAGCGCCCGGGCGTCTTCAACGTCGAAGAGTTCGATCCGGATCCCTTCATGAAGGAGCTGATGACGCAGGGCCTTCCGTGGGTGGAGCAGATCGACCCGGTGCTCCCGCACGACTACGACTGACGCAGACTGCGGTCGAGCTCTTCGCGAGCCCCTACGAGACGAGCCCTCCCCTTGGAGGCGCTCGTCTTTTTGCTACCACGCGCCCTCGACCCCGGATTCCGAGCGAGCCCCATGACGATCGACTACGCCACCACGCCGAGCCCCTGCTTCGTCCTCGAGGAGTCGCGGCTTCGCGCCAACCTCGAGCTGCTCGCCCACGTGCAGCGGGAGAGCGGCGCGAAGATCATCCTCGCGCTCAAGGGCTTCGCGATGTACGGGACCTTCCCGCTCGTGCGGCAGTACCTGCCCGGCGTGACCGCGAGCTCGCTCTCGGAGGCTCGGCTCGGGCGCGAGGAGCACGGCGGCGAGGTGCACGCGTACTGCACCGCGTACATCGACGAGGACTTCGACGCGATCGCGGCCATCGCCTCGCACGTGACGTTCAACTCGGTGGGCCAGTTCGAGCGTTATCGCGGGCGGCTCGCGGGCAAGAGCGCGGGGCTGCGCATCAACCCGGAGTACGCGGAGGTCGAGACCGACCTCTACAACCCGTGCGTGCCGGGCTCGCGGCTCGGGGTGACCGCGGCGCAGCTCGGAATGAAGCTCCCGGAAGGCGTGGAGGGGCTGCACTTCCACACGCTCTGCGAGAAGGGCTCGGACACGCTGGAGCGCACGTTGGAGCACGTCGAGGCGCGCTTCGGCGCGCTGCTCGACCAGGTGCGCTGGCTGAACATGGGCGGCGGCCACGCGATCACGCGAAAGGGCTACGACGTCGACAAGCTGATCGCGCTCGTGCGCGCGACGCGGGCCCGACACCCGAACCTGGAAGAGATCGTGCTCGAGCCGGGCAGCGCGGTGGGTTGGCAGACCGGCGAGCTGGTCTCGACGGTGCTCGACATCGTCGACAACGGCGGCGTGCGCACCGCGATGCTCGACGCGTCGTTCTCCGCGCACATGCCGGACTGCCTCGAGATGCCGTACCGACCGACCGTGCTCGGCGCGAAGAACGACGCTGCGCCCGACGAGCCGGGCCATCGCTACCACCTCGGCGGTCAGACCTGTCTGGCAGGCGACTTCATGGCCGACTACGTGTTCGAGAAGCCGCTCGCGGTCGGCGATCGCGTCGTGTTCTGGGACATGATCCACTACACGATGGTGAAGACGACCACGTTCAACGGCGTGAACCTGCCGGCGATCGCGATCGCGCGCGAGGACGGGCGGCTCGAGGTGCTCAAGCGCTTCGGCTACGAGGAGTACAAGAGCCGCCTCTGAGCGGTTCCGCGTCGACGACCATTCTGCGGCGACCGATCGGAGAGCTTCGGCGTCGCACGCGACGTGTGACCCGAGCGACCCGAGCGACCGGTGCGACCTGCGACCTGCGACCTGCGACCTGCAACGTCGGCGGTGGGCGCCCGATGGCGGGTCGGTGACGACGCGCGCTCGCTCGCCGATCCCCCTTGCTCCGACCGGCCGCCTCGCGAATCCTTCGCGGCCATATGGCAAGGCGCGTCGTGGTTCAGAAGTATGGCGGCTCCTCGGTCGCCGACGTCGAGAAGATCAAGAGCGTGGCGAAGCGTGTGGTCGCCACCCGCGAGCAGGGCTTCGACGTCGTCGTCGTGGTCTCCGCGATGGGCAAGACCACGGACGAGCTGCTCTCGCGCGCGAAGCTGATCTCGCCTTCGCCCTCGCGGCGCGAGCTCGACATGCTGCTCTCCTGCGGCGAGCGCGTCTCGATGGCGCTGCTGACGATGGCCATCCAGGAGCTCGGGCACGAGGCGGTGTCGCTCACCGGATCGCAGGCGGGCATCCTCACGAACGCGCGGCACTCCGGCGCGCGCATCATCGACGTGCGGCCCTTCCGCGTGGAGGACGAGCTCGAAGACGGCAAGATCGTGATCGTGGCCGGCTTCCAAGGCGTCTCCTACAAGCGCGAGGTCACCACCCTCGGCCGCGGCGGCTCCGACACCACCGCGGTCGCGCTCGCGGGCGCGCTCGGCGCCGAGTACTGCGAGATCTGCTCCGACGTGGACGGCGTCTACAGCGCCGATCCGCGCATCGTCGACGCGGCCACGCTGCTGAAGGCCATCTCGCACGAGGAGCTGCTCGAGCTCACGTCGCACGGCGCGAAGGTGCTGCACGCCGAGTCCGTCGAGTTCGCGCGCCGCAGCGGCGTCGCGCTCTGGGCCCGCGCCACCGCAGGCGACGGCGAGGGCACGCGCGTGGACAAGCCGGAGGGCGTCGATTCGGAGCACCCGATCACCGGCGTGACTGGCGTGCGCAACCTCGTGCGCCTGCGCGCGCGTGTGTCGCAATCGATGGATCACATGCTCTCGGTCGCGGCAGACGCGTCGCTCCCGGTGCTCCACCTCGACGCCGACCACGAGATCGCCGACCTCTGGTTCTCGCCCACCGACGTGCCCGACTGGTCGAAGGTGCGCGAGAAGCTGATGGGTCAGGTGGAGATCGAAGAGGCGTGCGGCGCCGTCTCGATCGTGGGTGACTTCTTCGGCCGCAACGCCGCCAAGCTCGCCCGCGCACGCTCGGTCGCAGCCGGCATCGGCATCCGCATCAAGGCGATGGCCACCTCGCCGCTGCGCGCGACGCTCTTCTGCGCCGAAGCGGACGTCGACGCGCTGACGCGGGCTCTGCATCGCGCTTTCCGCGAGGAGTGAGACGAGGCGAATCGCCAAGACCGCGCGCTCCGTTCGCCGAGCCGGCGAGCGCGGTCCACGGCGAGCGTGGTCCGCACGACGTTCTCGTCCGATCTTCGGTTCGCCGAGGAAGTCGAGTCACGGACTCGTGCTTGGGTGCCCGAGACGGAACGCACACGGACAGGCGACCGGCGTGACAGGTATCGATCGTGTACCCTCCCGCGCCGGAAGTCTGGTTTCGGCAGGACTCGTGCGCGGTGGTGCGTGGTCGCGAGCCGTCGAGTCGTTCGTGGAGAGGGAGCTTTACGTGAACATTCGCGCTTGGATGGTGGTGATCGCTTCGTTGGCAACCGTGGGGTGTGGCTCGGACAACGGGCGCCGGCCGAGTCGTCCGGGTACTGGTGACTCGGGAGTCGGAACGGACGGCGGCGTCGTGATGCGACCCGACACGGGACCGTGCACGCCGAGCGGTGCCGAGAACACGCCGGAGACGTGCGCCGACGGCGTCGACAACGACTGCGACGGTCTGTGGGACTGCTCGGACGAGGCCTGCTCGGGCGTCGGCTCCTGCCCCGTCTGCGGCAGCGTCGACACGCAGCTCGGCGCGCCGCTCGCGCTCCCCGACGGCGTCGGAAGCGGCGAGTGCACGAGCACGAGCGACACGAGCTGCGGCGGGGCGCAACAGTGCTTCGACGTGGGTGAGGACCCGATCTTCGGCGGCGCGGGCTTCGAGTGCCGCGAGTCCTACCGTTCGAGCCTCGACTTCATCGGCTTCGCGGATGGCGCGACCTTCGCCGACGTGAGCGACCTCGTCTCGGTCTGCGTGACGATGGAGCACTCGTGGGTTCGCGATCTCGAGATGCGCCTCGAGGCGCCGAACGGTCAGTTCGTCCGTCTGCAGGCGTTCGCGGGCCGCGAGGGCGGCGAGCTCTACCTGGGCCAGGCCAACGACTGCGACGAGGACGACAGCCCGAGCCCGGGCACCGGCGCGCGTTACTGCTGGACCCCCACCGCGACGCGCGGGACGATGTTCGACTACTCGGGCGGCTACGACAGCGCCCCGGACTGCCTGTTCGGTGGCACCACGGACATGCTCCCGCCGGGCGACTACAGCACCTCGGACCCCTTCACGAACCTCATCGGCACCCCGCTGAACGGTCGTTGGACCCTCTCGGTCACCGACCTCTGGGGCATCGACAACGGCTACATCTTCGACTGGTCGATCTCGTTCAACGCGCGGAACGTCGAGGACTGCTCGTCGCCGCTCATCTGAGCACGATTCGATGGGTTCCACGAAAGAGGCCCGCTTCGGCGGGCCTTTTATCGTGTGTGCTCGTCGTGCGAGCGCCGTCGTGGCCAGTGCTCGCTCCCTCACATCGGTCCGTCACCGATAGAAGAGCAACTGGTCGACGCACTCGGGAGGCAGGTCCCCCGACAGATACTCCTCACACGACACCGTTTCGATGAAGGGGATGCACACGTCGTAGAAGTCGTCGATGTCGCGAACTTCGTCGACGCCGCCACACCCCGCGCCGAATCGGGCCCGGAAGGACTCCTCGATCGCTTCTTCCACCGCCTCCCGGTCGTCCCCGCAGGCCTCGGCGGTGTCGCCATACGCTCGCACGAGATCCCGGCAGGCCTCGGGCCCGGGATCGGTACATCCGCTGGCGAGCATCAGTCCCGTGAAGAGGGGAAACCAGAGACGCGCTTCGAAGTGCATGAGGGCCGTGTACCACGCTCGAGCGTGAGGGCGCAGCCCGCAGAGCCGCACCGCGGAAGGTACCCCGGCGCCCGCTCGTCGCGGCGTTCAGCGCTCGCCCTTCTTCGCCTCGAACTTCAGCTTCATCGGCGGGATGCCCCAGATGTCCTTCGCGTACTCCGCGATGGTGCGATCGCTCGAGAAGGTGCCGACGTGCGCGATGTTCTTCACGACGCGCCGTGTCCACTCGTCTTGGTCGCGGTAGACGCGGTCGACGTCCGCCTGGGAGTCGGCGTAGGCGTCGAAGTCGGCGCAGTGCTTGTACGTGTCCCAGCCAGTCAGCTCCTGCACCAGATCGCGGAAGCGACCGGTCTCTTCGGGGCAGAAGAAGCCATCGCGGATCGACTCGATCGCGCGGCGCAGTCGCGGGCTCTCCGCCACGTAGGTCCACGGCCGGTACCCACGCGCGTCGAGATCGTCGACCTCCTCCGCGGTGAGCCCGAAGAGAAAGAAGTTCTCCGCGCCCACCTGTTCGCGGATCTCGATGTTCGCGCCGTCGAGCGTGCCGATCGTGAGCGCGCCGTTCATCGCGAACTTCATGTTGCCGGTGCCCGAGGCTTCTTTGCCGGCGGTGCTGATCTGTTCGCTCAGGTCCGCCGCCGGGATGATCCGCTCGGCCAGAGTCACCGAGTAGTTCGGCAAGAACGCGACTTTGAGTCGGCCGCGCATCGCGGGATCCTTGTTGATGACCTCCGCGAGGTCCCCGACGAGCTTGATGACCTTCTTCGCCATCCAGTACCCGGGAGCGGCCTTGCCCGCGAAGAGGAAGGTGCGCGGCACGACGTCCAGGCTCGGGTCGTCCTTGAGCTTCCAGTAGAGCGACGCGATGTGCAGCGCGTTCAGGAGCTGGCGCTTGTAGAGGTGGATGCGCTTGATCTGGACGTCGAAGAGCGAGTCCGGGTCGATCTTCACGTCGCAGCGATCCTTCACGATCGCGGCGAGCTTCACCTTGTTGTCGCGCTTGATGTCGCGGATCTCGTCGCGGAAGTGCGCGTCCTCCGCGAGGGGCGCGAGCTTCTCCAGCTCTTCGAGGTGGGTGACCCAACCCTTACCGATGCGCTGGGTGATGGCGCGGGCGAGCTTCGGGTTCGCGGTGAGCAGCCAACGCCGCGGCGTCACGCCGTTGGTCTTGTTGTTGAACTTCTGCGGCCACATCTCCGCGAAGTCCTTGAGGACACGCTCTCGGAGCAGCTTGCTGTGGAGCTCGGCGACGCCGTTGACGCTGTGCGCGCCGACCACCGCGAGGTGCGCCATGCGGATCTGCTTCTCCCCGGACTCCTCCACGATCGACATGCGCCGCACGCGCCCGACGTCGCCGGCCGCGAAGACGTGCACCTCGCGGAGGAAGCGGTGATTGATCTCGAAGATGATCTCGAGGTGCCGCGGCAGCAGACGCTCGAAGAGCGCGACCGGCCACTTCTCGAGCGCCTCCGAGAGCAACGTGTGGTTCGTGTAGGCAACGGTCTCCCGCGTGATCTCCCACGCCGCTTCCCACGGCAGGTGCTCGAGATCGACGAGGACGCGCATCAGCTCCGCCACCGCGATCGCGGGGTGGGTGTCGTTGAGCTGCAGCGCGACCTTCTTGCTGAACTGACCGAAGTCCGCGTGCTTTCGCTTGTAGCGGCGGACGATGTCGGCAATCGAACATGCGACGAAGAAGTACTGCTGCTTCAGACGCAGCTCTTTGCCTTCGGGCGCGACGTCGTTCGGGTAGAGGACCTTCGAGATCGTCTCTCCGACGACCTTGTCGTCGACCGCGGCCTGGTACTCACCGCGGTTGAAGCGCTCGAAGTCGAGCTGCTTGGACGCCCGCGCGCTCCAGAGGCGCAGCGTGTTCACGGTGTCGTTGTCGTAGCCCGCGATGGGCATGTCGTACGGGACGCCGAGCACCTCGGTGCCGCCGACCCAGTGCGCGGTGAGGCGACCGTCCTCCTTGATGTGCTCCACGTGCCCGTAGAAACGCACCGGCTGCGCGTACTCGTGCCGCGCGATCTCCCACGGGTTGCCGAGCGCGGCCCACGCGTCGGGCGACTCGACCTGCCAACCGTCGCGGATGAGCTGCTCGAAGATGCCGAACTCGTAGCGGATGCCGTAGCCCATGCCCGGAATGCCGAGCGTGGCCATCGAGTCGAGGAAACACGCGGCGAGGCGCCCGAGGCCGCCGTTGCCGAGGCCGGGGTCGTGCTCGGTCTCGAGGATGTCGGCGAGCGCGATGTCGTAGCGACGCAACCCCGCGTCCGCGAGATCCCAGAGGCCGAGCTTGCGCAGGTTGTCCGCCAGCGCGCGCCCCATGAGGAACTCCGCCGAGAAGTAGTACGCGCGCTTCACGTCGGCCTCGTGGTGCGCGCGCTGCGTCTGGATCCACCGGTGGATCATCCGATCGCGCACCGTGTGCGCCATCGAGCGGTAGATGTCGTCCGACGTCGCGAAGGGCATGTCCTTCGCGCACGTGTAGAAGAGGTGGTCGAGCACGGCGCGCTCGAGCGTCTTCGGGCTCATGCCCGTGCGGTCGTCCTCGATGATGAGGTTCGGGTTCGTCTCGAAGAGGTTCTTGGGCTCGCCGACGTCGGTCATGGGAGAGTCACGGTACAACACGCGCGCGCCCCACGTCCCGCTCCGCGTTCGCGGAAGGTCGCTGCACGACGGCGAGCTCGTCCACACCGCGCTTGACCTCATGACGCGTGCCCGGTTACCCGTCCCCGAATGTCGACGTTGCTGCTCGACGAGCTCTTCGCGATGGGAAGCGCGCGCTTCCTGCCGGAGCTGCTCGCGTCGAGCGTGGACAAGAAGCTCACGAGCTTCGCGCAGCGATGGCCCGACGATCCTCGGCCCTGGGCGCGCGCGGAGCTGCACCGCTACGTCGAGGACGGCTGCGATCGACCCGGTCACAAAGGGCTCGTGAAGCGGCTCTTCAAGGCCGCCGAGCAGCGCGAGGACGACGCGACGATGGCGCGCTTCGTGGTCGCGTTCGATCGCCTGATCCGACACCGCACCAAGCAGAAGCGGCGCTACGACTGGCAGACGAACGAGACGTGGCTCGAGCACGTGCGCGTGCGCGCCAACCGCGAGCCCTCGCGCTATCGGCGGCCTCCCGTGAGCGACCCGTGGGGGCATCGGTACAAGCCGACCGAAGGACCGACCTTCTCGATCTACACGCGGCTCTACCTGCAGCGGCGGGCGCTCCGCTACGTGCGACGGATCGGCTTCCGCGATCC
>CALJLK010000311.1 GCA_937982655.1 uncultured Sandaracinus sp. | reverse complement strand
CAGTACGGCGTCCGGTTCTCGAGCGCGCCGTCGAGCTGCGCTTCCGTGAAGCCGTGCTCCACCGCCTGCGAGTAGATCACCGCGTCCCGCAGGTCCACCACGTCGAGCCCGCCGGCGACCACCTCGGGATAACACTCGAGCCCGCGGCGCTTGTCCGCCGTCTCCAACATGCGATGCGGCGGGTAGGTCGCGGGCTCGAGCCCGAGCAGGCGCACCGCGAGCTCCGCGATGGCGAAGCCGATCGCGAGCATGACCATGAGGTCGAAGCCCTTCGGTCGCGTCCTCGAAGCGCCCGTCTTCGAAGCGTCCGAAGCGCTCGTCATCAGGACCCCTTTCGAACCGTCGTCGCTCGGTCGCTGCTTCTTCGAATCACGCATCGAACGCTCGCGACACGGTACTCAGAACAAACGATCTTTCCACGTTCGTGGTGTCCGATCGCTGACGATCTCCACCGGTAGATGATACGTGAAAGGTCGGGTCCCGCGCGAGCGGATGAATTCGACGATGTCGAGCAGCCCTTCGTCGAGGCTCGTCTGCGCGACGTAGCCGAGCTTCTCGCGCGCGAGCGCGGCGCTGCAGGTCGCGAGCTTCACCTCGCACGGCCGCGGCTCCACGAAGATCGGTTCGAGCGGCGAGAAGCCGATCACGCGTGCGAGGCGTTCCGCGAGCTCGAGGATGGTGATGAAGCCGTCGTCCGGGCCGACGTTCACCACGAGACCGTCGACGTCGTCGCCGATCACGAGCCGCTCGAGGCAGCCGACCACGTCGCCGATCGGCGAGAAGCAGCGCATCTGCGAGCCGTCGCCGTAGACGATCGGCTGGCGCCCCTGGAGCATCAGGTTCGCCATGATGCTCGCGACGTTGCGGAAGGGATCGTCGTACTTCTGGCGCGCGCCGATGATGTTGTGCGGGATCGCGATGCAGTGCTCGAAGCCGTGCGTCTGCGCGAGGTTCACGAGGAGCTGCTCGGCCGCCACCTTCGCGATCGCGTAGGGATCGCGAGGCTGCACCGGCATGTCCTCGGTGAACGGCACCGGGTTGTCGCCGTAGCGCGACATCGACGAGCAGTGGACGACGCGCCGTACGCGCTGGCGGATCGCCGCGGTGAAGGTGCTCACCGAGGCCTGCACGTTGTTCTGCACGACGAGCGCGGGCGAGAAGACGCTCAGGCCTTCGTACGCGGCGGCCGCGGTGTGCACCACGACGTCGATCCCTTCGAGCGCGCGCGTCATCGCGTCGAGGTCGCAGCAGTCGATCTCGTAGAAGGTCGCCTCGCTCGGCACGTTGTCTCGGTAGCCACCGATCAACGTGTCGTTGCCGGAGACGCGATGTCCCGTCGCGATCAGTCGATCGGCGAGGTGGCTCCCGAGGAATCCCGCGATGCCGGTGAGGAAGACGTGCACGCGGCCGCCAACGTAGCAGGTCGGCGCGTGGGTCCGAAGTCGCTTCGTGATCGACGCCCCGTGTTCCCGTGGAGGACGCCCGACGAGGGCCACGACGAGGCTCCGGCGCCGCTCGCGCTACGGCTCGGTGTCGCGGAAGCGGCTCCACTCGAAGCCGAGCTTGCGCATGCGCGCGCGGAGGGTGTGCGGATTGATGCCGAGCAGGTCCGCCGCGCCGCCGCGCCCTTCGATGCGGCCGCGCGTCTTGCGCAGCACGTGCTCCAGATGGCGCGTGATCACGTCGTCGAGCTTCCAGCTCGGGGGCTCCGGTTCGGGCGTGTTCGGGCTCGCGGCGATCGTCGTCGGACCCCGCGCCGCGCGGCCCACACCGAGCGCGGCCGCGAGCTCCAGACGCCGACCGTGTCCGAGGATCACCGCGCGCTCGATCACCGCCGCGAGCTCGCGCACGTTCCCGGGCCAGTCGTACGACGCGAGGAGCGCGAGGTCGTCGGGCGTCGGGTGCAGCTCGGTCCCCCCGAGCCGCTGGCCCGCGCGGGTGGCGAAGTGGGTCGCGAGCGCGGGCAGGTCTTCGAGCCGCTCGCGCAGCGGTGGGATCACGAGCGGGAAGACGCTGAGCCGGTACCAGAGGTCCTCGCGGAAGCGCCCCTCGCGCACCATCGCGTAGAGATCGCGGTGCGTCGCGGCGACGACGCGCAGGTCGACGTGAAGCGGCGTCTGCCCACCCACGCGCTCGATCGTTCCTTCCTGCAGCACGCGCAGAAGTCGCACCTGCGCGTCGAGCGGGAGCTCGCCGATCTCGTCGAGCATCAACGTCCCGCCATCCGCGCGCTCGAACCAGCCGCGTCGCGTCTCCGTCGCGCCCGTGAAGCTGCCCTTCTCGTGCCCGAACAGGTGCGAGTCGACGAGCTGCGGTGGGATCGCGCCGCAGTTCACGCGGACCATCGGCCCTGCGTGACGCGGAGAGCGCTCGTGGATCGCGCGCGCGACGACCTCCTTGCCGGAGCCGGTCTCCCCGAGCAGCAACACCGGCACGTCGGTGCTCGCGACCTGCGCCACGCGCTCCATCACGCCCCGCAGGCCACCTTGCTCACCCACCAGGCCGTCGACGATCGAACCGCGATTGAGCCGCGAGAGCAGCGCTCGGTTCTCCGCCTCCGCTGCGTCACGCAGGCGGGCGAGCTCGTGCAGACGTCGATCGTGCGCGACCGCGGCGTCGATCGGCTCCGTGAGCGGCGCGAGCTCGGCCAGCAGCTCCGCGGGCAGCTCGCGATCGGACACGAGGTAGAGGAGGGTGCGGCTCGTGGGCAGCGGCAAGAGCGCGATCGAGCTCGGGCGTCGTCCCGCGCCGACCCCGAGCGGCCGATCCGGATCGGGTGTGCCGAGGAACGAGCGTGTGGCCTCACGCCGCGCGTCCACCAGCCCACGCGGGTCGATCGGACGTTGGCGACGCAGGTGCGCGGGCGCGTCGCCGACCACCCCGAGCGGCTCCCACCGCGCACGGTGCTCGTCGAAGAGCGCGACGACGACCGCGCGCAAGGGGGTGAGCTCGCCGAGCAGCGCGTGCAGTCGGGGCAGGGTCGCCTCCAGCTCCAGAGCGCGCGAAGCCTCCCGCCACAGCCGCAGCTCGAGCGATTCGTCGGTCATCGCGCGCGCCCCCAGCACGGGACGGGCCGTGGTGGAAGATGCCGGAACCCTTCGTGTTTCGTCGCTTGAATCCGCACGGACCGTATCATGGCACGGATGCCCGTTGCCGGTGATGGGTACGGGCCGTGATTTTTCACGGGTTCACGGCGAGGGCTCACGGTCGGTTCGAGCGGCGAGGTCCGCGCACGGGCTCGACGGAGAACGCGTGGTACCGTCCGCCCCGGCATGAAGGTGCTGCTCATCCGCCACTCGACCGCGGTCGGCCCGTACGAGGCTCCGACGGACGAAATGCGCTGGCTCAGCGCGGCGGGGCGTGCCCGCATGCGACAAGTCGCGCGGCTCGTCGGCGGCGAGCTCACGCTCACACGCATCTTCGCGAGCCCCCTCGCGCGCGCGCTCCAGACCGCGGACCTGCTCGCCGAGCACTCCGGCTTCTCGGGCGCGGTCGAGGTGTGGCCCGCGCTCTCGGCCGAGCACGGCACCAGCGCCCAAGCGTTGGCCGCGCTCGATCACGTGCGCGACGACGACGTGGTCGCGCTCGTCACGCACGTGCCGAAGGTCGCGGTGCTCGCGGGTCACCTGCTCGGCCGCGATCGGGTGCCCGAGTTCCACACCGCCACCGTGCTCGCGCTCCACCGCGACGCGAGCGGCGCGCGCGAGCTCTGGACCCTCGACCCCGAGCGCATGACGATCGTGCGCCGCTGAAGATCGCCTCGAGAGCCGAGCGTCATCGCGAGCGCATCGTGGTCATCGCATCGTGATCGTGGCGTGGTCGTGGCGACGTTCTCCGCGCCGTGATCGATCACGCCACCACGCACGCTCAACGTCGACAACGACCCGTGGGCTCGCAGCGGTTGCCGCCGCCCTCACACGTCTTGCCACACATCCCGCAGTTCCCGTCCTGCGTCAGATCGGTCTCGCAGCCGTCGCGCGGGTCGTCGTTGCAGTCGTCGCGCAGCGCGGCGCACTCGATCACGCAGCCGCTCGCGGTGCACTCGCGTCGAACCTCGAACTCGGTCGGCGCGGGGCACGGCGCGTCACACGCGCCACAGTGGTCTCGGGTGTCGAGCGCTTGCTCGCAGCCGTTGACCGCGTCGATGCGTCCGTCGCAGTTGCCGACGCCGGGGGCACACGCGTAGACGCAGCGACCCGCTTCGCAGCGGGTGCCGACGGTGTCGGGCGGGAGCGGCGAGAGGCAGGTGCACGAGCCGCCGTCGACGTCTCCGCCGTCGACCTCGACGTCGCCGTCGTCGGGCATCCCACCGTCGTTCGTGCCGTCGAGCCCGCTCCACGGCACGAGCTGCTCGGACGCCACGTCGGGCGACACGCAGTCCCCGCGCTCACACGTCTGCGTCGCATCGCACGTCTGGCTCGCGCACGCGGCGGCGAGGAAGAGGTCGAGGCGCATCGTCCGTTCGCGCACGAAGCTCGTGCGGGCCTTGCGGGCGACGCCGATCGGAGCACCCGCGCGCACCGCGCGCGCTTCGACGTCGATCGGCCCGAGCGCGCCGCCGCGTCGCTCCAGCACCACGTAGCGAGGCAGCGCACCGTCCGCGAGGTTCGCGCGCGCGATCTGCTCACCACCTTCGAGGCCGAGCACGGAGACCTCGACCGCGTCGAACGCGTCGCTCGGCAGATCGGAGTCGACCACGACGACGAGCTGCGTCGGATCGGTCGGCGCGCACGCGAGCGCGAGGGCGAAGAGCGCGAAAGCGCGAAGCGTCACGGCATCACCCCTTCCACGCGGCCCTGCAGGCGCGGGGGATCGAAGTTTCCGTCGAGGCGCGGATCGGCCTCCGGGCGAAGGGCGAGCGCGATGCCGAGCACGATCGCGCCGACCACCACCGCGCCCGCCGCACCGAGCCCGCCGCCGAGGCGTCGTCGTCGGGTCGCGCGAGCGGCTTCGGAGCGCTCCGACTCGAGCCGCGATCGCTCTGCTTCTTCGAGCGCGCGTCGTCGTTCTTCTGCGGCCGCGAGCTCCTCCGGCGTCGGCAGCCGCGGGGCGACCTCCACGTAGACGCTCGTCTCGACGGCCGCGCCCACGGTGGCGCTCGTGCGCCCCGCTTCTTGGTCGCCTCGGTGCACGGTGACGACGCGCTCGCCGGGATCGACCGGGAAGGCCATCCCGCGCAGCGCTTCCGGCAACGCGCGACCGTCCACGCGGATCTCGAGCCCGGGCTCGTCCGGCGCGAGCGTCACGCGCAGGCGGCCCACCATCGGCTCGAGCTCCACGCGTCGCTCCGCCGCGCTCGCCTTCACCTCGTCGTTTGCTTCGGCGGAGCGCTCGACCGACCGCAGGTGCTCGATCGCCTCCACGTAGCGGCCGAGCTGCGCGAGCGCCTCCGCGAGGTTGTGTGCGATCGGCGGCGCCCAGCGGAGCTCGAGCGCACGCTCGAAGCGATCCGCGGCCGCCGCGTGGTCGCCGGCCTGAGCGAGCTGCACGCCTTCGCCGAAGAGCGCGCGCGCGGCGGCGGTCTGCGCCTCGTCGGGTCGATCGCCCCGAGGTTGGGCGGCCGCGAGCGAGCCGAGCGCGAGCGCGAAAGTGAAAGCCAAGAGGCGCGAAGCCATCCGCGCGAGCGTAGCAACCGAAGCGGAATCGTGCAGCTTCGCCGACGGTGCGCGTGGGGAACGAAAACGAAAGGACCCGTCTCGCGCCGTCCAGCGCGAGCAGGCGACGGAACGCGAAAGGCCGCGCCCGAGGACGCGGCCCTTCGCGAGGTCACCGACGATCAGCGGCAGGCGCCGTCGTGGTCGAACGGCACGCCCGCGCCGCGGCGGTGGCAGTCGTTCGAGTACGTGCGGCCGTCGCAGCCGCAGACCGGGTCGTAGACCGCGGGGCAGGCGGTCGGCTCGTCGACCACGCAGACGCCCGCGAGATCGGCGCCGCAGAAGTCGTTGCCCGACATGTCGCAGCGGAGGCCGCTCGCGCAGACGAAGCCCGCGATGCCACCGCACATCTCGCCCTCACCGCGACCCGCGCTGCGGCACTCGCCGACGTACGAGACCGAGATGCCGTGCTGCGCGGCCATGCACGCGTTGCCGTAGGTGCGATCGTCGCAGCCGCAGACGGGATCGTAGAGCGCGGTGCACGCGCCGGGCATCGGCGCGCAGACGCCGGTCTGATCGGCCGCGCCGCAGAGCGCCTCGGGCGCGTAGCTGCAGAACTGACCCTCGGGGCACGCGAGGCCGAGGAGGCCACCGCACGCGATCTCCGTCTCTTCGCACTCGCCGGCGTGGACGACCGAGACGCCCGCGCTCGCGGCCTCACACGCGTTGCCGTGCGTGCGGCCGTCGCAGCCGCAGACCGGGTTGTAGAGGGCCGGGCAGACCTCGGGGCGGAACGCGCAGGTGCCGGGGAGGTCGGTCGCTCCGCACATCGCCTCGACGGGGAAGCTGCAGAACTGACCCTCGGGGCACGGCGCCATCCCGCGGCTGCCACACGACTGGACCTCGGGCTCCACGCGGCACTCGCCCTCGTACTGGACGCTCATGCCGTTGTACGCGGCGACCGACGGGTTCGCGTAGGTGACGTTGTCGCAGCCGCAAACCGGACGGCGCTCGCGCGTCATGTAGTCCGGGCGCTCGACGCACACGCCGGTCGCGTCCGCGAAGCCGCAGATGGCCTCGGGCGTGAAGAAGCAGTACTCGTCGTCGCCGCAGGTGTCGCCAGCGCGCGCGCCGCAGGCCACGGGCGCGGCATCGGGATCGACGCACTCGCCGGCCTCGTCGCGGCAGACGACGCGGAGGCTGTAGGTCGCGGCGGTCGGGATGCCGAAGCGCATGTAGCGGTAGGTCGACGCGACCGCGAGGTACTCGCCGGCCGGGAGCGCGCCTTCGAGGCAGCTGTTGAGCGTGCCGGTCGTGCAGTCGTCGTTGGTGCCGACGATGGTCCAGCGGCGGCCGTCGTTGCGGAAGAGCGTGAGGAACGTGTCGTTGCCCGCGCGGCTCGCGAGGTCGACGAGCGCGTCGTCGCAGCCGTTCTCCATCGTGAAGCCCCACGTGTGGTAGGGGCGACGGGCCGAGAGGCTGCCCTCCGACCACTCGCACCACGCGAGGTCACCCTGGAAGGGCGACGCGGCGTCGGCGCGGCGATCGGTGCGGAGCTCGAGCTCCTCGGTCGAGAGCACTTCGCCGTCCTTGTGGGCCGGCTCGGCCGCGCAGCCCACGAGGGCGACGGCACACATCCAAAGCGAAACCTTCTTCATGAAACCTCCGGGCCGATGCGTCCGCTCGAGGTGGTGGAGCGGGACCGGCCGAACAGGCGCAGCAATCGCAAGGCACGTGCCGCGCGTTACGCGGACGACGCCGAAGGACGTGAGGAATCGCGCGAGCTTCGTTTCTCGTCGTGGCTCGCGAGGGGATCGCGAGCGCGAGTCGTCCCGGCTCGTACGACGCGATCGCTCACAGCGCGCGTTGCCCGAAATTTTCGGGCGATTTCGGGCGACCAGCGGCGTTGCCGTGGATCCTGCGGCTTCCAGTACGAGCGCTGCGCACGTTCGCGCGAGGACGCTCGGGTGCGTGTGAAGCTGCGCGTCGTGGCGGCGCGGAGGACGGTGTCCGAGACGGAGACGGAGTCCGAGACGGAGACGGAGTCCGAGACGGAGACGGAGACCGAAACGGAGACGGAGACCGAAACGGAGACGGAGTCCGAGACGGAGACGGAGTCCGAAACGGAGACCGAGGTGGAGGCGCCGTACGATCGTCGTGGTCGTTGTCGTCGACGTGGTCGTGGTCGTGGTCGTGGTCGTGGTCGGCGACGTGGTCGGCGACGTGGTCGGCGACGATCCGAGCCACGATCGCCCATGCGGCCGCGCCCCCGAGCGCGCATCACCGAAGGATCCGACCCTCCGAGCCAGCCCCAAAAGCAAACGCCGCCTCGAGAGGCGGCGTGGTGGCGATGGCAGGAATCGAACCTGCGACCTAGCGCGTATGAAACGCCCGCTCTAGCCATCTGAGCTACATCGCCAGCGGGAGGCGGAATATTGGCGGGGCCTGGCGACCTGTCAATCGAGTTTCGCAGGGGTCGGTGCGCGGTCGGGGTGCGGGCGCGTTCGGCGCTCGTTCCGCGCTGGGCGCGGCGAGGCCGAGGTCGAGCCGAGCCTTCGTGACGCCACGCGCATCACGGATCGCGCGCTTCGGGGGTCAGAAGCCACGCGCGGCGAGCACGCGCTCGACCGTCGCCACGATCGCGACGGTGCGTGGGTCGAGCTCGACGTTCACGCGGTCGCCGACGCGTTTGTTGCCGAGGTTCGTCAGGCGCAGCGTCTCGGGGATCAGGTAGAGCGAGAAGCGCCCGACCTCGCCGTCCTCCACCACCTCGCCGACCGTCAGGCTCGAGCCGTCGATCGCGACGAAGCCCTTAGGGAGCACGTACTTCGTCCATGCGCGCGGGATCTCGATCGTGAGCGAGACGTCGTGACCCTCGTGGCGCATCTCCACCACGCGACCGGTGCCGGTGACGTGGCCGGAGACGTCATGCCCGCCGATCTCGTCGCCGACCCGCGCGCTGCGCTCGACGCTCACGCGACGACCGACCACGAGCGTGTCGAGGGTCGTCTTGTCGAGCGTCTCTTGGATCGCGTCGAAGCGCACCACGTCGCCCTCGAGCGCGACCACGGTCTGGCAGACGCCGTCGATGCTCACGCTCGCGCCGAGCTCGAGGCCGCGCGCGTACTCTCCGAGATCGACCGCGAAGCGCAGCAGCGAAGGCTCGCGCTCGACGTGGACGACGGGGAACGTGCCGCGGGTGATGCCGGTGAACATGCGCCCGAGCATTGGGCGCGCGGGCGCGATCGTCGAGCGGCGCGCTTCACACCGGCTCGGAGCACACGATCGTCAGCGTGTAGGTGCCGACGCCCGGCGACTCCACGGAGTCGATCTCGTCGAACGCGCTCGGGACGATCGTGATCGATCCTCCCGCCGGCACCTCGAGCTCGACGTAGCTGTCGAAGGTGTCCTCGTTCTCGTCGTCGTTCTCGGCGACGCAGCTCGTTCGGTCGGCGGGCAGCGCGCTGCCCGGGTACACGAAGAGGTACGGGTCGCTCAGCGTGCCGCCCTCGCCGTCGATGCCCGTCATCGAGATCAGACAGTAGTGCGGCAGCCCCTCGACCTCGCAGAACGTGAAGGCCTCGTAGGCGTAGTCGCCCGTCGCGACCTCTTCGCAGATCGCGGTCTCGCCTTCTTCGGGGCGCATCCAGATCGGGCTGGTCGCGGAGAGCTCGCCCATCAAGACGACCGCGGGATCGGTCGAGCCGGGGATCTCGATGCAGGGCGGGCCGGCGTCGCTGCCGGCGTCATCTCCGGCGTCGAGGTCTCCCGCGTCGCTGCCGGCGTCGAGCTCGCCCGCATCGGTTCCGGCGTCGAGGTCGCCCGCGTCTTCACCTCCGTCGATGCCCGCGTCGAAGCCCGCGTCGAGTGGGTCCGGACCTGCGTCCACGCGACCTCCATCGGTCGCGCCGGAGTCGGTGCCCGCGTCGACGAAGATGGTGCCGTCGTCGTCGCCACAGGCCAGCAGAGAGAGGAGCGCCAGGAGCAGCAGGGTCCGCATTCGCGGAGGATGCCCGAATCCGATTCGATGCGTCAGGGGTCGCAGCGGGATACCGGCGACGTCCGGTGGAGCTGCGCAGGACGCTGCACGTGATGCGCAGGGCGCACGTCGAGCGCAGCGCGGCGTCGTCACCGACGCGCGCGCGGGCGACGACGAACGAGCCACGCGCCCAAGAGCGCGAGCACACTGCCCGTCGCGCCACCGCCACCCGCGGAGCATGCACCGCCGTCGTCGGTCTTTGGCTCACGGCACTCTTCGGGCAGCGTGGTCGGACCACCTGCGTCCGGGCGGCACGGATCGCCCTCGACGACCGGTCCAGCATCGCGCGGGCAACGCACCTGCACGTCCCCGCACGAGTTGATCTCACGCTCGCAGCCGGGCGGCACCACGGGATCGGGTCGGTCCGCGCAGCGACACGCATCGCCTTCGCACACCTCGCCGTACTGGCACTCGCACGCGCAGTGGCCGTCGGCGTTGCAGACCTGTTCGTCGGGACAGTCCGCGTGCGACTCGCACGTGAGCCACTCGCGGTCGTCGTACGGCGTGCACGTCGAGTTGGGAGGACCCGCGTCGCTGCAGGCGTGTGCGACGGTGGCGTCGAGCGCGAAGAGAACGACGAACGAGAAGAGGGCTGGCACGATTCGCGTCATGCGAGAGCCGCTTCGCACGCGACGTGCCATGGAGGCGTGGGTCGCGCTCATCCGTCGTCCACCCAGGCGTAGAGGAACGAGTCCCGCCAGACGCCGTGGCGTCGCATGTGGTGCTTCATTCGGCCTTCGAGGTGCATGCCGATCTTCTCCAGCACACGCGCCGAGGCCACGTTGTCGACGTCGCAGGTCGCCCAGATGCGATGCAAGCCGAGCTGCTCGTGGCCGAAGCGCAACAGCGCACGCGCGACCTCGGTGCCCCAGCCGAGGCCCCACCGATCGCGGCGGAGCGCGTAGCCGAGGTCGCCCGAGTGATTCGATGCGCTTCGAATCCGAAGTCCCCCCGCGCCGACGAGCCGACCTTCGTGCTCGACCCCCAGCTCGAACGTCACGCGCGGCTCGCGTCGGCGCTCCGTCGCCGCGAAGGCGAGGAACGCGCGGGTGTCGTCGTCCGTGTTCGGGCCCCACGTCATGAAGCGACAGACCTCTGGATCGGTCGCCCATCCCTGCACGGCAGCGAGGTCGTCTTGCTCGAGCTCCCGCAGCGAGAGGTTCGGCGTGGAGAGGCGTAGGTTCGAGAGCTCCATCCCGCGGAAGGTACACGCCACGAACGCGCGCGGCTCACGAGGTAGCGCGGACGGCGACGCCACGTATCCCGCCCAGACACACCCGCGTGTCCCTCCGCCCACGCGTCCTCCGCCGTCTGCCCGCTCGCTCCCACGCGGCACGCTTCCTGACCTGCCGGCCCCTCGGGAGGTCTCATGGGCTCGGCATCGGCGCGACGCGTGTTCTCCATCGTTCTTCTGACCGCGGCGTGTGGAGGCTCGCCTTCGGGCGGTGGCACCACCGCGACACCCTCGGTGCCTCGTTCGACGTTCGCAGAGGTGAACGAGGACGAACGCGTCGAAGAGGTCGATTTGAGCGCGCTCGCGTTTCGGGGAATCCCGGAAGAGGCGCCCACCGAAGCGCTCGGTTCCCGTTTGGCGGTGCGTCCGCTCGAGATCCCGCGGCCGGGTCGGGGCGGCACGCGGCGTTTCGCGTTCGAGGACGGCAAGCGTGGCTGGATCACCGCGCTTCCGTCGAACGATCTGCTCACCACGCCCACCTACGGCGACGGTAAGCTCTTCGTCGGGGGTGGCTTCGCGAGCCATCGCTTCTTCGCGTTCGACGCGTTTCGTGGCGATCTCGCGTGGTCGCTCGCCGCGCCGGACGGAGGACCGACGGCCGCGATCTACGACCGCGATCGGGTGCTCTTCAACACCGAGAGCTGCACGATCTTCGTGGCGAACGCCGACACCGGCGAGCTGATCTGGAAGCGTTGGCTCGGCGATCCGCTGATGAGCCAGCCGGTGATCGGCGGAGACCTCGTGATGAGCGCGTACCCCGCGGAGGGCGCCCACGTGTTCGGCGCGTTCGACGTCGACGACGGCGATCCACGCTGGAGCTTCTCGATCCCGGCCGACGTGATCCAAGCGCCGCAGGTGCGCGGCGAGGACGTGTTCTTCGCGACGATGGACGGCTCGGTCTTTCGCGTGCGCCACCGCGACGGGCACGTGCACTGGCGCAAGAACCTCGGCGCCACGAGCGCGGTGTGGGTCGACGGCGAGCGGATGCTGCTGACGCGACGCGTGGACGTGCGCGGCGCGCCGCACGAAGAGGCGATCGTGGTGGACGTGCGACGCGGCGAGGTCATGCGCACGGCGGAGCGCGTCGCGGCGCCTTACCTGCGCGGGCAATCGCGCGATCGCCAGCTCGCGAGTGGGCAGGCGGGCGCGTGGGGCGCGGTGCCGCACGGAGAGCGCCTCGGATTGCGGAACGTCGCGAGCGGTTGGGCCTACCAGGGCTCGTCGCCCGCGGTGGTCGACGGCCGTGCGTACGCCGCGGTGGGCCCCGAGATCGTGGCGCGCGACGTGAGCACGGGCGAGATCGTGTGGCGTCGGCGCGACGGATCCGCGGGGGACGCGCAGACGGTGTCGCCGCCCGCGATCGTCGGCTCGCAGATCGTCTACGGCACCGTCGACGGACACCTCTACTTCGGCGACATCGACACCGGCATCACGCTGCGCGCGTACGACCTCGGCGAGCCGATCGTCTTCCAGCCGATCGTGGCCGAAGGCTGGGTCTACGTCGCGACCGGCGCGGGCAACGTGATCGGGCTCGAGCTCGGTGATCCGCAGCTCGACGGCTGGCACATGTGGGGCGGCAACGCGCAGCACGCGGGCCTCGTCGACGACGTGGTCGACGATCCGAGCGAGGTCTCACCCGCGCTCCTCGCGTCGCTCGATCGGCCGGGGCGCGGCACGCTGCGGCTCGGCGGCTTCGTGGACGAGCTCGCGGGCGACTCGGAGGAGACCGCGACCGACGCGAACGTTGCCAAGGCGAACGGGGCCGACTCGAACGCCGGCCGCGCGCCCGATCCGGAGGAGCCGCGCGCGCTGCTTCGTCCGCAGGAGCAGCCGGACCTGCCGCAGATCGGTGTGCGGGTGGACGCCGACGTGAGCGGCGTGGTCGCGCGCGTGGCGGTGACGCAGAGCTTCGAGAACCCGCACGACCGCGCGATCGAGGCGGTGTACTTGTTCCCTCTCCCCGTCGGCGCGGCGGTGGACGACATGGAGATGCACGTCGGCACGCGCGTGGTGCGCGCGCAGATCCGTCGCAAGGAGCAGGCGCGGCGCGAGTACGCGGAGGCGCGCGCGTCGGGTCGTCGTGCGGCGCTGCTCGAGCAAGAGCGCGAGGACCTCTTCGTGCAGCGGGTCGCGAACGTGGGGCCAGGCGAGACGGTGCGCGTGCGGCTGACCTACGTGCAGACGTTGCCCTTCGTGCCGGATCGCGAGGGCGCGGAGGGGGCGTACGAGCTGGTGTTCCCGATGAGCGCGCCGCGGCGCTTCGATCCCGCGAATCCATCGGCGGTGGTGGGCGATCCGCGCGAGGTCCGTGAGGCGGATGCGGTGGATCTCTCGGTGCGGCTGCGTCCGGGGATGCCACTCCTCGGCGTGAGCTCGCCGACGCATGCGATCGCGACGACGCAGCTCGACGACGGCGCGCGCGTGGCGCTCGAAGGCAACGACGCCCGCGACGGTGCACGCGACGGGGTGCGCGATGGGGCACGCGACACTGCGCGCGACTTCGTGCTGCGCTACCGCGTCGGCGGCGCGCAGCCAGAGGCGGCGCTCTTCGCGCACCGCGCGCCCGTGACGCCCGAGGACGACGGCGCGCCGAACGGCTACTTCGGGCTCGTCGTGCAGCCGCCGCAGGGCGCGAGCGCCGACGCGGACGCGGCGCCGCGCGAGATCACCTTCGTGATCGATCGTTCGTCGTCGATGCGTGGGCGCGCGATGCAGCAGGCGCAGGCCGTCGTGCGCGAGACGCTCGCCACGATGCGTGCGGACGAACGGTTCTCGATCGTGAGCTTCGGGGACGTGCTGGATCGCCTCGACGAGTCACCGCTGCCCGTGAACGACGAGACACGCGCGCGGGCGAGCCGCTTCGTGGAGGGCCTGCGCGCGGTGGGCGCGACGCGGATGGTGCCGGCGATCGAGGACGCGCTGCGTCGCACGAACGCGTCGGCGCAGGGCGAGGGCGCGCGGCTGCGCGACCGGGTCGGCGGGGTCGGCCGACTTCGCGACCGGGTCGGCGGGGTCAGCCGCCTTCGCGACCGGGTCGGCGGGGTCAGCCGCCGACTTCCAATCGTGGTGCTCTTGACCGACGGCTGGATCGGCAACGAGCGCGAGGTGCTCGGATCGATCGTGGGCTCGCTCGGCGACGCACGCGTGTACCCGATCGGGCTCGGCTCGTCGCCGAACCGCTTCGTGCTCGGGCGCGCGGCGGAGCTCGGGCGTGGCCGCGCGATCTTCGGCGCGCTCTCCGAGGACGGCGCCGCGCTCGCGTCACGCTTCGTCGACCTCGTCGATCGCCCGACCTTCACCGACGTCTCGATCGACTGGGGCGGGCTCGACGTGCACGACGTCTACCCGCGTCGGCTGCCCGATCTCTTCGCGGGTCAGCCGCTCATCGTGCACGGACGTTTCGCGCGCGGCGGCGAAGCGACGGTGAAGATCCGTGGCACCCGCAAAGGTCGGCGCTTCGAGCGTGCGATCACGGTGCAGCTCCCCGAGGGCGCGCGAGGCGGGCCCGAGAACGCGGTGCACCGCACGCTCTGGGCGCGCGCGGCGATCGGCGATCGCATGGAGCGCATGGCCTTCCGCGACGATCCCGCGCTCATCCAGGAGGTCACGACGCTGGGGCTCCAGCATCGGCTCGTGACGCGCTGGACGAGCTTCGTCGCGGTCGACGCGACGCCGCGTCCGGAGGCGGAGGAGGCGACCATCAGCCCCGCGCGCTCGCTGCCGGGTGATCCGGAGATTCGCATCCCCGCGCCCGCGGACGCGCGTGCGGTGACGGTGCTCCTGCCCTTCGGCGAGACGCTCGCGGCGGTGTGGGAGCCGGAGATCGATCGCTGGACCGCGCGCTTCCTCGTGCCCGGCGACGCGGAGGAGGGCAGCTACCCGATCGAGATCGCGATCACGCACGCGGACGGTCGGCTCGAGCGCGCGCGGCTCTGGTACACGGTGGACGCGAGCGCGCCGATGCTGGAGGTCGAAGCGATCGGCGACGTGCGGCCGGGCGCGACGATCACCCTGCGGGCGCGGCAGATCGTGACGGACGCGGATCTCTCGCAGGTCGGTCGCGATCGGGGGTGGCTCACGGACGAGCGCGCGCAGTTGCTGCAAGACGTGCGGCGCGTGGAGGCGCGGATCGGCGGCGAGGTCGTGGATCTCGCGACGAGCGGACCGGGGACGTGGGAGGCGCGCGTGACGGTGCCTTCGGACGTGCGCGACGTCTTCGTGCTGACCTTGGTGGTGGTGGATCTGGCGGCGAACGTGCGGGAGCAAGCGGTGACGCTGGAGGTGGCGCGATGAATCCGGCTTCCGACGCGGTGATCGCGCTCGCGGCGTTGCTCGCGCTCGTGGCCTCCACCGTCGACGCACAGCCGCGCTACCGCGTGGTGTCGACGGTCGGAGCGACCGCGGAGGCGCACGACGTGTTGGCGGTCGGCTCGCGGACGTTCGTCGCGACGAGCGGCGGGCTCGTGGTGCGCGAAGGCGCGAGCGTGCGGGTGATTGGGGTGCGCGAGGGGTTGCCGGGAGCGCGGGCGCGTTCGGTGTCGCACGTGGACGGCGCGCTCTACGTCGGCACGCTCGAAGGGCTCGCGGAGCTCGACGTCACGACGCTCGACGTGAAGCGCACGTTCCCGATCCGTCGCGTGCGGCGCGTGCTCGACTTCGGCGGCGCGCGCTATGCGGTCGGCTACGACGGCCTGCGTCGGCTCGACGCGCCGACGCGTACGATCGCGCTCGGCAGCTCGCACGCCCGGGAGCGGCTCACGGACGCGCTCGTGATGCGCGCGACGGAAGGAGCGGAGGAAGCCCGCGACGAGCTCTGGATCGCGAGCGCGGGCGCGGGGGTGTTGCGGGTCTCCGCGGACCTGAGGGTGATCGGGCGGCTCACCGCGGGCAGCGGTCTTCCGGACGACACCGTTCACGCGCTGGTGCGCCACCAGCACGAGGTGCTCGTCGGGACTTTGGGCGGGCGCGCGGTGAGACGCGAAGGTCGTGTGGTGCGTGGACACCCGCTCACACGCGCGAGCGAGCGGCTGCCGGTGCGCGACGTGCGCGCGATCGCGGCGCACGACGACGAGGTCTACGTGGCGACCTTCGGCGCGGGGCTGCACCGCCTCTCCGGGCGCGCACAGAGCTACGAAGGCGCCCGCGAAGCCTTCGCGCTCGCGAGCTCCGAGGCGGGCTTGTTGGTCGCGCACCGCGAAGGCACCGCGCGGCTGGATGGAGGCCGGCTCGTCGCGCTCGCGGATCGTTCGCTTCCCTCGGCCGACGTGACCGCGCTCGCGCGTGCGTTCGGGGCGCTCTACGTCGGCACCTTCGACCGCGGGCTCGTGCGGCTGCGCGACGACGGGCGCGTGGAGAGCCTCGCGACGCAGCTCGCGCGCTGGCACGTCGACGGTCGCATCAACGATCTCGCGGTCACGACGCGCGGCGGCGAGCGGCTCTGGATCGCGACCGATCGTGGCCTCTTCTGGCACGACGGTCGGCGCTTCGTGCCCGTCGATCACGCGCGCGGCCCGGGACGCACCCACGTCACCTCGCTGCACGTCGACCCACGCGGCGCGCTCTGGGTCACGAGCTCGCGGGTGCTCGCGCGCTGGAGCGGCGGGGAACAATCGTCGGCCGCTGACCCGGCCGACCCAGAGAACTGGCAAGGGTGGGGCAGCGACGCGCTCTCGGTGACGCTCGCGACCGGCGGCCACGACGTCGAACGTTTCCCGGTGCAGCAGCTCCACGCGGTGCACGTGATCGCGGATCCTCGCGACGCCGCGCGCGATCAGGTGTGGGTCGGCAGCTTGCACGGGCTCTACCGCTTCGATCCACGCACCGCGCGCCTCCAGCGCCACACCGTCTCGTCGGGCGCACTGCCGGTCGACTGGGTCACCGCGCTCGCGACGATCGACGGCGCGCTGGTGGCGGGCACCTACCACGGCGGCCTCTCGTGGAAGCGGGGCGATCGTTTCGCACACGAGACGGAGCGCGACGGCCTGCCCGCGGGTTGGGTGAACCCACACGCGATCGTCGCGCACGAGGGAGCACTTCACGTCGGAACGCTCGAGCGCGGGCTGCTCGTCGGAACGCGCGGGGCGTGGCGCCACTACACGACGCGCGACGGGCTGCCGAGCGACGACGTCACGGCGATCCTGCCCGAGCGCGACGGGATCTGGGTCGGGACGCGGGGCGGTCTCGTGTGGATGGAGCGCGCGCGCTGAGGGCTCGATGCGACGACGGAGCGAAGAAGCCCACGCGAGAGTGCGTGGGCTTCTTCGTTTCGTTTCGATGCGCTGCCATCAACCGCAGACGTTCTCGATCGGGGCGACGCGACAGCGGGCCGCGAGCTCGGACGCGAGCTGCGCGGCGGCGGCGTCGAGCGCGCGGGCGACTGCGCGCTGGAAGTCGCCCCGCGCGATCTTCGGCATCACGAACGTCAGGATCACCGAGCCGATCACGGTCATGGAGACTGGGATTGCCCAGCCGAGGTGGCCCGCGGTGTTGCGGGAACCGCGACCTTCGGCGGTGCCGACCTCGCTCACCAGCACGAGCTCCGCGCGCTTGTTCATGTTGTTCGGGCGGACCTCACCGCCGCCCAGGCGCAGCGACGCGCCCGCGTTCGGGCTGGTGTCGACGTGCTCGAAGTGGCGCGCGAGGTGGTAGCGGAGCGCGACCTCGAGCGCCTCCGTGAAGTCAACGAGCTGCACGACGTGTTTGGTGCCGTGCTGGAGCCGGATCTCGCGCAGCTCGGTCTGCCAGAACTGGTAGCGCGCGCGTCGGTCCGCCGCGATCTCCGGCGGCGGCTCCGCGACGTCGACCTGTCGAAACTGACGCGTCTCGCCGCGCGCGTTGCGGAAGAACGCGCCTTCCGCCTGCGGCTGCACGTGCAGGCGCACCCAACCGCGTCGCTCGACCACGGCGTCCTCTTCCGCCCGGTCTTCCATCTGGCGCTCCGTCGCGGCTCGCACCGCGAACGGATGAATGTGCACCGTTCCACAACCCACGCTCGCGCACGCGAGCACCACCCCGATCCAGCACCGATTCATGACGTTTCCTCCGAGAAGGCCCGCGTCTCGGCAGGAGGAACGTTCGGTTGCGTGGGTCGATGAAGATTCCTTTTCGTGGAGGCGGCGCGGTCCGCCCGTCGTGCGCTACTTCCGCGTGCCCTTCGCGGCCTTGGCGCCCTTCATGCTCTTGCGCTTCGCGGCGCGGTACGCCTCTGCGTCGACGTCTTCGCCCGCCGCCCACTGCCGCATCGTCGGCACCACCACCGCATCCCAGCGCGCGTCGAGGCGCAGGCGCAGGAAGTCGCGGTAGAGCGTGCCGAGCAGCGCCTCGACCTCGGCGGCCTTCGACATGCGCTCGTAGAAAGGCGTCTCGTCGTCTTCTTCCGACTCCGCCTTCTTCTTCTTTCGACCGCGCGTGCGACCCGCGAGCTCGTCGACGAGATCGCCGACCACCGCCTCTTCCTTCTTGTCGAGCACCGTCGCGAGCTTGAGCGCGCGCAGCGCGAGCGTGTCGCCCGTGAGCACGAGGCTGGTCTCTTCGTCGTCTTTGCTGATCCGGACCGCGAAACGCTCCGGGAGCTGTCCGCGCAGAAGCGCCTCTTTCGCTTCGCGGCCGAGCCCCGGCGCGGCCGCCTTGATCGAGGTGCTCTCGGATTCCGCGGAGAGCACGAGCTGCTTCTCCAGCCAGAAGCCGAACGCGCCGTGCTCCTCGGTGTGAAGGGTTCCGTCGAAGAGCTCCGACTCCATCCAGAGCCAGAGCAAGAGCTCGCGGCCGACGAAGCGGCGCTTCTCGATGCGATCGGCGAGCTGCATCACGCGTCTCCTTCTGGCACGAGAATCGTGGGCGTGAGCGCTTCCCAGAGCGCCTCGTCGTCGAGCGCGATCGGATCGTCGTCGGTGCGCAGACGCGACGCGAGCGTGTAGGGCGACTCGGCCACCAGCTTCGCGCCGAAGGTCTTCTCGAAGAGATCCACCATCGAGAGCATCGCGCTCGCGGTGTGGCTGAAGAAGCGCACGAGGCCCTCGTCGAGCGACCACGTCAGATCGACCGCGCGCGTGCTCGGCACGAGCTTCTTGCGCAGCTCGCGCGTCACGACCTCCTTCAGCTCCGCGCGCTCGCGCCGCGAGAGCTTCTCGCGGCCCACCTGCTCGCGGTACGCGATCTCGGCTTGGCGAAGTCGCGTGCGCAGCATCGCGCCGGGGATCACCCATTTGTCGGTGCGGAAGCCGAGGTTCACGAAGCCCTCGAGGTACACGCGCTCCTTCGGCAAGGAGACGTCGAGCGGATCGCCGAGCACGCACCAGCCGCTGCGCTCGGACTCGGGCTCGTCCGCGTCGAGCGGGCGCATCGCGTGGTGGAGGAGCTTCTCGTAGGAACGATCGAGGAAGCCGCGCGGAAGAGATCCGTCGGCGGCTGACCCCGCCGACCGGATGGTTCCGTCGCGTCCTTGGATCGTCACGAAGAAGCGGCTGTAGCTCAGCGAGCCAGAGAGAGCCGACATGGGGAGCGGCTCTTAGCAGTCGGATCGCGCGAAGCCACTCGTTCGCGACGTCGCGCCGCGATCGGAGTGGGCCGCGCGGTGCTCAGCCGAAGTCGTGCGACCACTGCCAGGTCGGGTCGCGCTCGATCCGGACCTCGGCGGACCAGCCGGCCTCGCGCGCGAAGGTCTCGAGGCGCGCGAGCATCGGGCTCGACTCCATCGCATAGAACACGAGCGTGCGACGG
This sequence comes from uncultured Sandaracinus sp., assembly GCA_937982655.1. Taxonomy (GTDB): domain Bacteria; phylum Myxococcota_A; class Polyangia; order Polyangiales; family Houyiibacteriaceae; genus JACKEH01. Next base: position 5,563 of record CALJLK010000311.1, on the reverse strand, counting down.
CCCGCGTGGGTCGTGGTGCCGGCGAACACCGCGTCCTGCAGCGACTCCAGCAGACGGTCTTCGCCCTCCGCGATCGCGGCGAGCTCGTCCTTCGACGGAAGCCCTTGGTCGTCCACGTCGCGCAGCGCGATCGCGAGCTCCACGCGGTACGAGCAGAGCAGGTGATCGATGCGCTTGAGCGCGCGGTTGACGCTCGCGAAGATCGGACGCCCGTCGCGTTCGCCCTTCAGCACGACCCAACGATCGCCGGTCGCGCGCGCTCGGAGCGCCTCGACCTCGTCGACGAGCTTCGGCAGCGGGACCCCGCCCCACGGTTTGTTCGTGATCGGCTCCACTGCGCCGATCCAACGCTCCACGCCATCCTCGCCGAGCGCTCCGTCGAGCATCAAGAAGGTGACGGTGCCGCGCAGGTTCTCCGGCATCGAAGCGAACGCCGCATGCCAGACCTCCACGTCGATGCGCTCGCGCGTGTCGTCGGTCCGTGCGCGCACGAGGATGTCCTCCGGCTTCACGTCGTGGCCCTCGATCTGGATCGCGAAGCCCGGCCTCGGCTTGCGTGCGGCGGAGTGCTCGAAGACGGGATCGTCCTTCGGCGCCGAGGCGAGCCAACGCTCCGCGACGACCCGCAGCTCCGGATCGCCAGCGGCGCTCAACGTGAAGCAATGCGCGGCGCGCTCGCCCGGCCCGAGCTCCCACTGCAGACGATCGTCGATCGCCGACACGAGCGCGGAGATGCGCGCGGGCAGATCGCCGTACGCCGCCGCGTCGCGCGCCGCGATCGCCTTCTCGAGCCCCGCTTGGATCGTGGGCCACGCCGTCCAGAACGCCGCGATCGCTTCCCTCTCGTTCATGCGCGGGAGGGTATCGTCAGGGAGGCGTCGCCGGATCGAAGAAGGCGATCGGCGCGGCCAGGCACGCGTCCGGGATTCCGAAGGCGTCGACCAATCCGGCCGCGGCGGGCATCAGATCGAGCATGCGGCGCTCGACCTCTTTTCGGATCGCGCGTGCCTTCGCGGGCGCGATCCAGCCGCTCTCGAGGTACCACCCCGCGTCGCGTTCGAGGAGGCAGAGCGCGTGCAGCGCGCCTACCTCACGCAGCACGCTCGTCGCGCGGCGCTCGGCGTCCGTCGTGTCTGCCGCTTCGCGCGCGATGAGGGCCTCGTCGAACCAGCGGAACGCGAGGTGGTCCACCCACGCGCTCGCGGCCGCTACGAGGTGTTCCTGCACCTCCAACATCGCGTCGTGCGGATCCATCTCGTCGCCGAGCCGCTTGGCGAGCCGACGCGCGGCCGAGCGCACGAGCGTGCTCGCGCGATGCTCGAGCGTCGCGAGCAGGTACTCGCGATCGCCGAGGTGCTCCGGATCCGTGCGGCGCGCGGTGACGGGGTTCATGTCGACCACGCGTTCGGCTGCGATGCCGGCGACCAAACGCGCGATCGCGCCGACGCCGCCGCTCTGCAGATCGCGGCGGAAGCGGCTCACGAGGCTCTTGGCCACGAGCTGGAGCAGCACCGTGTTGTCGCCTTCGAAGGTCGAGAAGACGTCCGAGTCTGCGCGCAGATCCGGCAGGCGGTTCACGCCGAGGTAGCCCTGACCACCGCACGCCTCGCGCGCGAGCTGCACCGTCCGCGTCGCGTGCCAGGTCGCGGCGACCTTCAGACCGGCGGCCTCCGCTTCGAGCTCGCGGGTGTCGGCGTCCTTCTTCGCCGTCTCTTCCGCGAAACGCGCGCGCAGGCGCTCGAACGCGAAGCTGAGCACGTAGGTGGTGGCGAGCGGCGGCAAGAGACGTCGCTGGTGGGTCGGATAGCGCAGCAGCGGAAGCTCACCCGTCTCGGGGCCGAACTGACGGCGCGCGAGCGAGTAGCGGATCGCGATCGCGAGGGCGGACTTCGCGACGCTCACGCCCGCCGCGCCCACGCAGATGCGGCCGCCGACCAAGGTGCCGAGCATGGTGAAGAAGCGGCGATCGCGGCTCGCGATCGGGCTCACGTACTCTCCGGCGTCGTCGATCGTCGCGAAGCGATCGAGGAGCGCGTCGACCGGAACCCGCACCTGGTCGAACCAGAGGCGACCGTTGTCGACGCCGTTGAGGCCCATCTTCCAGCCACAGTCGCCGATGCGGATGCCGGGCATCGGGTTCCCCTCGTCGTCGCGCACCCGCACGAAGATCGCGTGCACGCCGTGCGCTTCGCCGCCGACCTCGAGCTGCGCGAAGACCGTCGCGGCCTTCGCGTCGTCCGCGAGCCCACCGATCCACTCCTTGCGCGCGGCCTCCCGCGGCGTGTGGATCACGAGCTCGCGCGTCGCGTGGTCGTAGCGCGCGATCGTCTCGAGCCCCGCGACGTTCGAGCCGTGACCGACCTCGCTCATCGCGAAGCAGCCGGGCAGCTTCAGCGACGCGACGTCGGCGAGCATCGCGTGGTGGCGCTCGGTGCCGAGGAAGTAGAGGCTCCCGCCGAAGAGCCCGACCTGCACGCCGGTCTTCACGACGAGCGAGAGATCACCGAGCGCGAGCGTCTCGAAGAGCACCATGAAGGGCTGCAGATCGGGCACGTCGGAGGTCACGCCCGGAAACGCGAGATCGAGCAAGCCGGTGTCCGAGAGCGCGCGGAGCCAAGCGCGCACCTTGTCGCGTTGCTCGTCTTTGCCGAGGCCGTACATGCGGCGCGTCGGATCGTCGAGGAAGGTTCGTGCTCGTGCGCGCACGTCGGTCTGCGATCCGTCGAGCGCCCGACGAAGCTCTGCGATCGGCAGCGCCTCTCGCTCGATCGCCTTCGGGCGCGGCCCGTGAGCGCCGCCGAGCCCGAGCTTCTTCAAGAGCTCGCGCGCGACCTTCGCGGCTTCGGGATCGTCGGCCAGCGCGGTCGCCGAGCTCGCGAGCGTGCGGCGCTCCTCTGCGCCGAGGTTCGCGATCGCGCGCTCGAGCGTGCTTCGAAGGTGGGCGAGCTCGTGCGCGCTCGGGGGAGCGTTCGGATCGAGCCACGCGTGGACCAGCGCGCGTGCCGCGGGGCGCAGCCACGGCGCGTCGGCGAGGCGGGTCCCGATCTCGGCGCGTTCGTCGCTCGTGAGATCGCCGTCGGCCCACGCCGCGAGGAGCAGCGGCAGAAACGAGCGGAGCTGCGGATCGTCGAGGAGCGCGTCGGCGCGTGACGTCGTCGTCATGTGCGGATGGTTTCACGTCACGCGGCCTCACGAAATGCGCTTCACGAAGCGTGCGTCGTGAGGGCTGCTTCGTGCGAAGCGCCTCACGAAACGCACCTCGTCGCGTGTGTGGGGTGGAGTGCGCCTCACGAAACGCGCCTCACGAAACGACCTCACGAATCGATCGACACGCCGCGTGCGCTCCGCGATCCTCGCGGCGTGACCTACCGCGACGACCTGCTCGTGCTGCGCGAGCGCTGGCGCGACGACCGCGAGCGTCACGATCGTGCGCTGCGGGAGCTCGGTCCGCGCCTCGCCGCCGTTCGCGAGGCCGAGCAGCGCCTCCTCCTGTCGGGGATTCCGCTCGCGTTTCGGGTCTCGGAGCCTCCGTTCGAACCAATCGAGGAGCCGCCCTCCGACGCGCCGCGCGAGGTGTGGGAGGCCGCGATCGCCAAGCTCGGCGAGCGCCTCGAAGAGATCGCGGACGAAGCGCGCTGGCTCGAAGGGCGGAAGAAGTCGCTCGAGGACGGCGTCGATCGCGCGCCGCTCGCGGCGCCTCCGCGTCGGCTGCCGCTGCGTCTCGCGATCGCCGAGTGGCTCGGGGTCGGGTTTCGCGTGAGCTGGGTGGTGCTCCCGCTCGCGATCGTCGCGCGCGCGACGCTCGGTCGGCTCGCGGTGCTCGGCGTGATCGGGCTCTTCGCGGTCGTGACGACGCTGTGGTGGTCGCGACGCGCGGCGTTCCTTCGGCAGGGCGTGCTCGCCTCGACGCGGGTGGTCGGCACACGCGCGTCCGCGGCGAGCATGACCAACTGGCCGATTCGTCGTGCGCGAGGGTGGGGCGTGGACTCGATCTCCTTCACCGGGCAGGGCACGGTCACCGAGCTCGTCGCGACGACCGAGGCGGGCGAGGTTCCGTTGCGGGTTCGCGACGTGATCTTTCGCGACGGAATGGTGTTGGTCCGCGGCACGCGCGCGATGGCCACCCTCGCGTTCCACTGCGCGCCCGTGCCGACTCCAGAAGGCACGTGGTCGCCGCGCCTGACGCCGATCGCGCGACGCAGCGTGCTCTTCGGGGCGATCGTGTGCGCGGTGATGCTCGCCTTCTTGCGGCTCTGAGCGACGTCCATCACGTCGTCGTCGCATCGCCGCGTTCGCGCGCTCGTGACCTCGGCCCCAGAGAGCTCCGTCGAGCCGATCGACTCGGCGCGTCGTTCGTTCGCGTACGAAAGCGAGCTCGACGTCAGCCGAGCGGCAACGGATCGACCAGCTCGACCTCGCCCGCGTCGACCACGGCGCCGTCACGCAGATCGAAGTAGCGCACCTTCTTCTTCTCGAAGTCGATGCGGATGAACCCCGGCGCCTCGCGGCGAAGCGTCCCCGCGTTGATCGCGACGAGCCCAGGGAACGCACGCACCATGCGCTCGTGGGTGTGCCCCGCGACCATGTAGGTCAGCTCCGGATCGAGCCAGAGCTCGCGCAGGCCTTCGATCGCTTGGAGCGCGTAGCCACGCGTGTCGCTGCGCAGCTCGGCCATGTCGTCGTCGCCGACGGCGTGGCAGAGCATCAGGTTTCCCGCGACGGTCGGCATCCGGATCGTGCGTGGGAGGCTCGCGAAGAACTCGCGCACCGCGTCGCTCGACGTCACGTGCGCGTCGGGCACGCCGCGCATGGTGCCCGCGAGGAACCAGCGCTCGTGGTTGCCCGCGACGCAGATCACGCCGCGTTCCTTCAAGAGCACGATCGTGCGCTCGAGGTCGCCCTTGCCGTCGACGATGTCGCCCACGCAGAGCACGGCGTCCACGTCGCGCAGCGCGTCCAACGCGAGCTCGACCGCGACGTCCTCCGCGTGCACGTCGCCGAGCACACCCACGGTGCGCAGCGGCTCCTTCGGCAGGCGCTGCGACGTCGTCGGCGCGCTCGCCGGCTCGGCCCCTTCCTTCACGGACGCGAGCGTATCCCACCGATCCCCCACGTCCAGCGAGAGATCGATGACGCACTGCGTCGAGGGGCGCTTGAAGAAACGTGACGTTTGGGAGTCTCATGTCGCCATGGTGCGCCGACGGCCGCTCGTCTCGCTTTCTCCAAGAGCTCCGCTGATCGGGCTCGTGGCCGCTCTCCTGCTCTGGCCCGCCCTCGCGAGCGCGGGGTCGCGCGCCTACTACGTCGCGTTCTTCGCGCTCCCGGCGGCCGAAGGCACGACGTGGCCGCCCGGCGTCGAGGACGCGCTCGTCGCGGAGCTCCTGCGTTGCGGCGAGGAGCCGGTCGCGGACTGTCGACGCACCCACACCGTCGACACCTCGCAGCTCGACGAGGACGGCAACGTGCTCCTCGTGCGCATTCCGGATCTCGAGGCCGCGACGGCGGGTGCCGCCGCACGAGGTCGTGCCCCCGAACGTCGCGCGGTCGCGGCCGCCACCGAGAC
>CALJLK010000310.1 GCA_937982655.1 uncultured Sandaracinus sp. | reverse complement strand
GGCGTCCGTGACCGAGACGGCGTCCGTGACCGAGACGGCGTCCGTGACCGAGACGAAGTCCGAGTCAGAGACCGAGTCCGAGACGGAGTTCGTGGCCGAGACGGAGCCTGCGGCTCACGGCGATTCGGGTACCGCCGTCGTCACCGAATCCGTCGCCGCCGCTGCTCCGGAGACCACCCTCGCCACCGACGACACGTCTCCTCCCCCGCTCGCGTTCTGGCAGCTCGCCAACCCGTTCTTCTACTTGCGGTGTTGGTGGCACTTCGATCGCGAAGCTGCGCGCGAGCGCGCCGCGCGTGAGGCGGCCGGGCTGCGCTTCGATCGTCGACCGCTCGTCGCCTTCGTGGGCGGCGCGATCCTGCTCACGCTGATGGAGTACTTCGGCGACCCGAGCCTCACGTACCCGCAGATCCTCCGCTGGCTCGCGGAGCGCGACCCCGAAGGCTTCTTCGCCAGCTTCACGCACGACCATCCTTGGTACGAGCTCTCCGCGCACGGCTACTGGGCCGTCACGCGCTTCCTCGGTTTCGGTGTGCTCGCCGTGCCCTTCATCTGGCTCGGCGGCGAGCGTCTGCGCGATCAGTTCCTCTCCACGCGCGGCTTCGTCGAGCACCTGCCGATCTACCTCGTCGCGTTCGTGGTCGTGCTCGGCTGCGTCGCCGTCGTCTCCTACGACCCGGGCTTTCAGGCCTACTACCCGTTCTACAAGCAGAGCCACCGCTCGTGGGCCGATCTGCTGATTTGGGAGGGGCTCTACTTCCTCCAGTTCCTCGGCCTCGAGCTCTTCTTCCGCGGCTGGTGGCTGAAGGCCTGCAAGACGCAGCTCGGCTCGCACGCGATCTTCGCGATGATCGTGCCCTACGTGATGATCCACTTCGGCAAGGAGCTGCCCGAAACCCTCGCGGCGATCTTCGCTGGCGTCGTCCTCGGCACCCTCGCGATGCGCACACGCAGCATCTGGGGTGGCCTGCTCGTGCACATGCTCGTCGCGATCAGCATGGACGTCGCGGTGATGCTCCACCTGCACGGGCTGCCGACGACCTTCTGGCCCGCGTGGTAGCGACTGTCACGGATTGTCGCGCCCGCACCGAACCAGCGGTGGCTACCCGAGCCGCCACCGTCGTGTTTCGTCCGTGTTGCGTCCGCGATCAATGCCCGAAGATCGCGGCAAAGACGCCGCCTCTCGCGCTCGGTGGCCACTGCTCCAGCCAGCCACGCGTGGCATTCGCGGTAGCCACTCGGCCCCCCGAATCGTCCATGATTCCGCAAACTTGACACCGACGAACGTCCAACATCGAAGACAACGAATTACAAGTCGATGACAATTGAGGGAGGGCGTTCTGGTTTGCTCCGGATCAGATTCTCGGTCGGGCGAGAGCCGGCATTGACGGCCTCCCGGACCCCGCATCGGAACGACTCGACGCGAACGCATCGCATCACGCGACCCCGAACGCGAGAGACCGAAGGAGACTGACCTTGGAGACGCTCGTCATCGCGCTGTACCTCGTGGCGCTCACGATCCTCGGCATCTACGGCGCCCACCGCGGCAACCTCCTGATGCTCTACCTCAAGCATCGGAAGAACGCGCCCAAGCCGCTGCGCCACTTCGAGGACGAGGAGCTGCCGACGATCACGATCCAGCTCCCGACCTTCAACGAGATGTACGTCGTCGAGCGTCTGCTCGAGGGCGTCGCCCGGATCGACTACCCGAAGGACAAGCTGCACCTCCAGGTGCTCGACGACTCGACCGACGAGACGACGCAGATCGCGCGCGCGAAGGTCGACGAGCTCTGCGAGCGCGGCTTCGACGCCGAGTACGTCCACCGCGTCGATCGCACCGGCTACAAGGCGGGCGCGCTCGAGAACGGCCTCAAGACCGCCAAGGGCGAGCTCGTCATGGTCTTCGACGCGGACTTCGTCCCGGAGCCGAACATCATCCGCAAGATGATCGACCACTTCACCGACCCGAAGGTCGGCATGGTCCAGGCGCGCTGGGGCCACATCAACCGCGAGTACTCGGTGCTCACCAAGTGCCAGTCGATGATGCTCGACGGCCACTTCGTGATCGAGCACATCGCCCGCAACCGCTCGGGCCGCTTCTTCAACTTCAACGGCACCGCGGGCATCTGGCGCAAGCAGACGATCGCGGACGCCGGCGGCTGGCAGCACGACACGGTGACGGAGGACATGGACCTCTCGTTCCGCGCGCAGATCAAGGGCTGGCGCTTCGTCTACGTGCCGGAGGCCCTCGCGCCGGCCGAGCTGCCCTGCGAGATGAACTCCTTCAAGACCCAGCAGTTCCGCTGGGCGAAGGGCTCCGCTCAGACCACGAAGAAGCTCCTCGGCCTCGTGCTCAAGGCGGACATCCCGTGGCGCGTGAAGATGGAAGTCCTCTTCCACCTCACGAACAACTTCGCCTACCTCTTCCTCGTCTTGCTCGCGATGCTCCAACTCCCGAACATGCTGATCCGTCGCCACATGGATCACCCGGAGCTGCTCCTGCTCGACGTCCCGCTCTTCGCGGCGACCTGCGGCTCGATCTGCGTGTTCTACCTGGTCACGCACCGCGCGCTCTACGACAACCTCTGGGACGCCATCAAGCGCCTCCCGCTGATGATGGCCCTCGGCATCGGCCTGAGCGTCAACAACGCGCGCGCCGTGCTCGAAGGCCTCTTCGGCAAGGACCTCGAGTTCGTCCGCACGCCCAAGCACGGCGTCAGCGGCAAGCGCGACGACTGGAAGAAGAAGAAGTACAAGGCCAGCTTCCCGGTTCACTCGCTCATCGAGCTCGGGTTCGGCCTCTACTTCGTGGTCACGATCGCCCTCGCGGTGATCACCGGAAGCTGGATCACGATCCCCTTCCTCGTGCTCTTCATGATCGGCTTCCTCTACGTGGGAACGCTGTCCTTCTTCCAGGCTCGCTGAGCCATCGCTTCGAGGGCTCTTCGTGAGCCTTCCTCTTTGAAGGCCCGTGCATCGCGCGCGGGCTTTCTTCTTTCCGTCGAGAGCGCGCGGCCCGCGAAGACGAGCCCGACGCGGCGAGAGCGACGAGCGACGAGCCGCACGAGACGCGACGAGCCGTGCAACGCGACGAGCCGCGCGACGCGCTCAACCGCCGAGGCTGCGCACCAACCGGAAACCCACGTCGAGGTAGCCGACCGACGGCGCGAGCGCGGCGCGCGAGGCACAGCGCGCGGCATCGAGCGGCAGACGGTACGAGCCTCCACGGACCGCGCGGGGGATCGGCTTGCCGGTGAGCGTGAGGCCCGACTGCAGGTAGAGATCGCTCGTCCACTCGCGCACGTTGCCCGCGAGTCCGCGCGCGCCGTAGGGCGAACGATCCGTGGCGAACGCGTCGATCGCGACCGGCGCGCGCGGGGTGAATCGTTCGGTGCGCACGTGGCAGAGCGACGCGTCGCCGAGCTCGCCCCACGGGAAACGACGCCCGTCCACGCCGCGCGCGAGCTTCTCCCACTCCGCTTCGCTCGGGAGCCGCCACGGCAGCCCGTCGCGCTTGGCGCGCCAGCGCGCGTAGGCGTGCGCGGCGTCCCAGCTCACGCCGATCGCAGGCCAGTCAGGTCGGAAGATGCCGAGCCCGTCGCGCAGCGTCGCCTCGCGGTGCGCGGCGCCTTCGGGGGACGCGAGGAAGGGCATGAGCTCGGCGAACGTGACCGGATCGCGACGCGCGACGAACGCCTCGAGCCACCGCGCCGCGCGGACCTCGTCGTCGTCACCGAGCTCGCACGGCCCTTCGGGCACCCAGACCTCGTCGGCCCCGAGCACACGAGGAACGTGCACCGGCCAGGGCGCGTCCTCGCGTGGCCGTGTCCCCGACCAGCCCTCGCGACGACGCAGCGCGACCGGCACGAAGCGCGGAGGTCGATCGAGCGCGATCAGCTCGAGCACGTAGCTGCCCACGGGCAGCTCACGATCGACGACGGGAACGCGACCCAGATCCCCGACCGGCTCCGGCACGAGCTGACGATCGCGCAACACGTGCCGCCAGAGCCGCACCTCACACGGCACGTCCGTCACGAACGAGAGCCGCGCGGTGCCCGAGAGGTAGTCCTCGTAGTCGCCGAGATCGTGCGCGCGCAACTCGACCTCGTGCACCGCCGCTTCGTCGAACGCGCGCCGCTTCTCGGCCGCGCGGTGCCGCTCGTACGCGCGATCGGCGAGCAGCCGCCGCGCCTCCGGCAAACCCGGCGCGTGGACGAGCGCTTCGTGCAGCAGCCGATCGATCTCCGCCATCCCGGTCGCGACCTCACGCTCGATCGCGGCCGCCTCGTCCTCGCGGGCCCACGCGTCGCGTTTGTCCTCGACGGTCGCGCGGCGCGAGAGCACCTCGAGCTGCTCGCGCGCTTCACGTCGCAGCCCTTCGGCTTCGAGCTGGCGTCGCATCAGCTCGGGCAGCCGACGCTGCGCGAGCTTCACCACGGAGAGCGCCTTCTCGCGTCGCAGCGCGCCGTCGCGCCAACGCGCGATGTCCGCCCCGAGCGCGCCCGCGTCCGGATAGCGGTCCTGCGGCTCCGGCCGCATCGCGCGCCAGATGATCTCGTCGAGCGAGTCGTCGACGATCGAGCCGGGACGACGCGGCAGCTTCGGCACGTCGCCTTGGGTCGCGAGCAACACGAGGCGCGGCACCTTCCCGTGGTAGGGCCGCGTGCCCGCGAGCAGCTCGTAGAGCATCACACCCATCGCGTAGACGTCGGACGCCGGGCCCATGCGATCGAGATCCGCGATGGCTTGCTCGGGCGGCATGTAGGCTGGCGTGCCCGCGATCTCCCACGCGGTGCTCGGCCCGCTCGTGAGCGTGACGGGCGGCTCGTGGGTCGGCTCGTGTGGATCGCTGCGCGTGCCGACGAGGCGCGCGACGCCCCAGTCCATCACGAGCACCTCGCCGAACGAGCCCACCATCACGTTCAGCGGCTTGAGGTCGCAGTGGATCACGCCGCGCGCGTGCGCGTAGGCCATCGCCTCGCAGACACGCTGGAAGACCTCGAGGCGTCGCTGCTCGCCGAAGGCCTCCGGCCCGTCGTCGAGCAGCTCCGCGAGGGTGCGCCCGTGGACCTCCTTCATCGTGAAGTAGGGCCGACCGTCGTCGAGCTCGCCGACCTCGTGGATCGGCGGGATGCTCGGGTGCGCGAGCTGCGCGGTGATCTGCGCCTCGTCGAGGAAACGCGCGCGGAGCTTCTCGGAGCCCGCGAGGTGCGTGTGCAGCACCTTCATCGCGAGCTGCCGATGCAGCGCGGTGTCCTGCGCGCGGTGCACCTCGCCCATGCCGCCGCGCGCGAGCAGCACCACGGGCTCGATCTTGGAGCCACGCGGTCGCGGCGGTCGACTCGCCACCGTCGGGCGCGTGCCTTCGTCGAGCTCGCGATCGTCGTCGCGATCGTCGTCACCGAGGCCGCCGTCTCCGAGCCCGGGCGGACGCGAGCTCAGCCCGGCGTTCGGTCGCGCCGCCTGCGTGAGCAGGAGATCGACCGGCGAGTGCGCGGTCTCCGGGATCGGTCGCGACGCGCTGCTCGGACGCGGTCGAGCGCCGGTCGCGACGCCCGGCTCGGAGTCGCCGCCCTCGACGGACGGAGCACCCCCCACGCGGGTGGGCGGAGCGTCGTCGTCGGACGAAGGCGCCACGGGATCAGACCTCGTCTTCCAATCCGAGCACCGTGGCCGCGCGGCGGAGCACGTCGTCGGGATCGAAGGGTTTGGTGAGGTAGAGGTCCGCGCCGACCTCCGCGCCCGTCACACGATCGAGCTCTTGGCCCTTCGCGGTCAGCATCATCACGAAGGTCGACGCGAGCGCGGCGTCGGCCTTCACGCGTTTGCAGACGTCGAAGCCGTTCATCACCGGCATCATCACGTCGAGCAGCACGAGCTCGGGGCGCTCGCGCGTGATGAGCTCCAGCGCTTCCCCGCCGTTGCTCGCGGTGAGCAGATCGACGCCCGCGTCGACCAGCGGATCGAGCGTCTGCTCCAACAAGAGTCGGATGTGCGCCTCGTCGTCGACGATCAGGACCTTCTTGCTCACGTGCGGACCTCGTAGCCGGGGGCGTCGGGACGGCGCAGCGCGACGCACTCGCGTCGGCCGTGCAGCGCTTGAGCGACGTCGGGATCGACGAGCACGCGACCGCCGGCCGTCGACTGCAGACCCGCCGCGACGCCGATGCCGCGGAACACGCCGGCCGTATCACCGCCCGCCGCGAGATCGCCGCGCGCGATGCCGACGCCCGGGACCCGCGCGAGCGGTCCGCCGTGGCTCCGTGAGAGCGCGAGGCCGAGGGCGAGCGCCGCGTCGGTGGCGGCGAGCGCGGAGGCGGCGAAGCCGTCGTCGTTCGGGAAGACCGCCACGAGCGTCTCGGGGTGCTCGGCGTCGACGGTGGCGCCGTGCGCGAGCAAGACCGCGAGCGCGGCGCAGGTCGCGGCGCCGAGCGCGTCGAGCACGTCCTGCGCAGAGCTCGTTTCCGCGGCGAGGCCGGGCTCGGTGAGATCGCAGAAGAGCACCGCGAGCCCTTCGCGCGCGCGCTCGTGCGTGCCGGCGAGCGCTTCCTCGACGAACGTCGGAGAGACGAAGCGATCGATGCGACTGCGCAGCGCGTGTTTGTGCAATTGATCGCGGTGCAACATCGCGTGACTGATCGCGGTGGCGCTGCTGCCTGCGAGCGAGGTGACGAGCTTGAGCTCCCCCGCGGTCCACCGCGCGCGCGAGACGTCGGCCGGCCGTCGAGGCTCGCTGGCGACGCGCAAGATGCCGAAGACTTCGTCGCCGCTCCGCAGCGGCGCGCAGAGCAGCGACACGAACGTCCCGTCGTCGCGGGGCGCGTCCTCCACCAGCTCCGCTTGGCCGCTCCGCACCACCCGTGCTTCGAGCGCGCCGCCATCGAGGGAGAGGCGAACCGCCGCGCGCTCTCCCGCGGCCGCGATCGGCTCGAGCTCGGTGCGCGACGCCGCCACCAGGAAGAGCGTGGCCTCCGAAGCTTGCAGGAAGCGCTGCGCCTCCTGCACCACGCGCGCGGCGATCTCGCCCACGTCGAGCACGCGCGAGAGCGACTCCCCGAGGTCGTAGAGGACCGTGAGCTCCTTGTAACGACCGAGGGTCTCCTGCGCGAGCGCGAGCTTCTCGCCTTCGCGCTCGTAGAGGTGCCGGACCAGCCGCGCGACGCGGTCGGCTCCGACGCCACCGCGCACGATCCCGAGCACGTGCTCGCTCGTCGCGCCGTCTGCTCCCCCGAAGAGCGGGAAGGTCGACGCGTCCGGATCGAGCGAGCCGATCGACAGCAGCGTGGTGCCCGCCGCGTCCTCGATCTGCACGCCGGACGGCAGCAGCGCCGCGACGTCCTCGATCGCGCGCCGATGCGGCCCGCGGAGCAAACGCGCGAGCGTGAGCCGGGCTTCGCGCGGGCGCTCAATCAAGGCCGACCCCCTCAATCAAGGCCAACCTCCGAGCGCGTGACCGACTCCGGATCGAGGAAGTGCACCACCTGCACGTGCTCGAGCGTCTCGTCCATGCGGATGCGACGCACCAGCACGTCGACCTCCGCCGCGTTCGGCTCGACCAGCACGAGATCCGGCTTCGTGCGGCGGATCTCGTCCATCGCGCGCTCGCCGCCGCAGGTGCCCACCACCTCGTAGCCGCGCGCCTGCAGCATCGCGACCAGCTCCGGCGAGGCCGGCGATCGTTCGTCCACCACCAACACGCGACGCGCGGTGGCGTGGCTCCGCTGCAAGAGCCGCTGCACCTCGGTGAGCAGCACCTCGGGCTCGGTCGGCTTCGTGAGGTATTTGTCGACCCCGAGTCGATAGCCGCGCTCGGCGTCCTGCACGATCGACAAGATCAGGATCGGGATCGTCTGCGTCGACGGATCCGACTTCAGGATCGTCGCGACGTCGAAGCCGCTGATGTCCGGCATCATCACGTCGAGCACGATCAGATCCGGACGCCGCGCGCGCACCGAGTGGATCGCCTCGCTGCCGTTCGTCGCGAGCCGCACCTCGTAGCCGCGCTCGCCGAGCTGCTGCCGCAGGAGCTCGCGCAACGACGCGTCGTCGTCGACCACGAGCACGTCGCCGCCGGTCGACGGCAGCGGCCCCACCGTGCGTTCGATGCGATCGACGAGCCGACGCAGCGAGAGATCGGAGACGCGCGCGCTGCTCGATCCGAGCGGCAAGACCACGCGGAAGGTCGCGCCTTCCCCGAGCTTGCTCTCGACGCTGATGCGTCCGCGATGCGCGACCACGATCTGTTTGCAGATCGGCAGACCGAGCCCGGTGCCCTTCGGCTTGTTCGTGAGCGTGTCGCCGACCTGCTTGAACTTCTGAAAGATCGCGTCGTGATCGCCGGGCGCGATGCCCGCGCCGGTGTCGCGCACCGCGAGCTCGAGCCCCTCCGGATGTTGCCGCGCGATCACCGTGACCTTGCCGCTCTCGGTGAACTTCGCGGCGTTGGAGATCAGGTTGAGCAACACCTGCAGCAGCCGATCCTCGTCGCCCTCGATCGTCGGAAGCTCCGGCTGCACCTCGCTCACGAGCTCCACGCTCCCGCTCGCGAAGAGCCCCGCGCTCGCGTCGATCGCGCGCTGCACGAGCGCGGTCGGATCGATCGGCTGGCGCTTCCACTCCATCCGGCCCGCTTCCATCTTCGAGATGTCGAGCACGTCGTTGATGAGGCTCGTGAGGCGCTGCCCTTCGGAGACGATGATGTCGATGTTGCCGCGCACCTGATCGACCGCGCGCCGCGCCTTCGGATCGCCCTCCGGCACGTGCGTGAACACCGCCGACTCGAGCTTGCCCTTCGTCAGCTTCGCGAAGCCGAGCACGCTCGTCAGCGGCGTGCGCAGCTCGTGCGAGACCGTCGCGATGAAGTCGGTCTTCATGCGATCGACCTCCTTCTCGAGCGTCACGTCGCGCACGATCACGACCGAGCCGACCGGCGCTCCGTCGCCCGACACGATCGGCGAGGCCACCGCGGAGCCGATGCGTTCACCCGGCAGCGAGAGCTCGGTGCGCGCGACGTGCCGCTCTTCGAGCGCGGTGCGCGCGAGGTCCAGCAGCTCCTTCGGCAGATCGTCGCGGGTCACCGCGCGCGTGGCGCCTTGGAGCAGCATCGTGGCGATCGCGGGGTTGCTCGCCTGCACCGCGCCTTCGGGGTCGAGCGCGACGAGGCCGTCCGCGAGGTTGTCGACGATCGCCCGCGAGCGCGCGAGCGCCGACGCAAGCTCCTCCGTGCGCACGGCGACCTCGTCCTCGAGGTGCTCGTTGAGCTCCGTGATGCGCGCGTTGGCCTGCTCGAGCGCGTCGTTCGCGCGCTCACGCTCCGCGAGCAGGCAGATCGTGAGCCCGAAGACGATGCTCGAGATCACGACGACGTTCACGACGAAGAAGATCGTGCGCAGCCCCTCGGACGGATCGGGGCTGAAGCGCTCGCGCACCAGCTCGTCGAGCACGCCGCTCACGATCGTCAGCGCGCAGTAGAGCAGGAGCCACTTCATGCTCGTGCGCGAGGCCGAGAAGGTCAGCGAGCCGACGATCGCGAGCATCGCCCAGAGCATCACCGCGCCGACCATTGGAAGAAGAACGGCAGCAGCAGGCTGATGAGCACCTGCACGAAGCGCACGACCGCGAACTGTTTGGTCAGGCGGAAGTACGTGAGGTTCGCGATCGTGATCAGCGTGTAGCCGTAGGGGATCACGGCCGGCAGGAAGAGCTCCTGCGACGCGGCGATGGATCCCCAGAGGAGGCCGCCGCCGCTCATGAGCACGCCCATGTAGACGAGCAGCCGATGTTGGAGGCGCGCCGAGTCGTCGTCGCCCGGCCGATCGCCGAGCGCGCCGAGGCGCGTCACCCAGTGGGTCGAGGAGTCGCTCAGGTCGCGGGGCGTTTTTTTGCCGCGTCGAGCGTATCGCGAGGTGGCCCGGCTCCGCGCCCCCGTTTCGCCTGACGCGCGCCCCCCGAGCCCCAACGGTTTCATCGGCCTCGTGACTCCCGCGACGAGCTTCACGGTGAACGTCGGTGGCCCACTCGAGTCGACCACCTCCGTGACCCGATCTCCGCGCCGTCCGCTACTGTCAGCTCATGTTTCGACGTTCGCATCGGGCGCGCCTCCTCCTCGTCGGAACGATCGCCAGCACCGTCCTCGCGAGCGCCTGCGGCGGCGACGACGTCCCCACCTCGGACGGCGGCTCGGAGCGCGACGCGGGTGGGCGCGACGACGGCGGTCTCAATCCCGACGCGGGCCCCGACTCGGACTCGGGCACCCACTCGGACGCGGGATCGGACAGTCGCTCGGACGCCGGGCTCGACCCCTCGCGACCCGTCTTCGTGTACGTCGGGCAGACGAACGGCGACCTCGTGGTGCACGCGCTGGAGGGCGACACCTTGGTCGAACGCAGCCGCACCCGAACGGGAAACCTTCCTTCGTTCCTCGCGCCTTCGGCGGACGGCCGCTTCCTCTACGTCGTCCACGAAGGCGCCTCCGAAGTCGCAGCGCTCGCGGTCACGCCGGGCACGGGCGCCGTGTCGGTGATCGATCGCGAAGCCACCGGCGGCGGTCCGACGCACGTCGAGACCGACGGTCGCTTCGTCTTCACCGCAAACTACGGCGGCGGAAGCGTCTCGGTCTTCCCGCTCGAGGCCGACGGCACGCTCCGGCCGGCGAGCGCGACCTTGCGTTCGGGCTCGGAGACCCACCAGGTCGTGGTGGACCGCGCGCGCGAACATCTCTACGTCCCGAGCAAGGGCGAGGACCTCGTGGCGCAGTACACGCTCGGCGCGGACGGACCGGCGCCCTCGGATCCGCCGACCGTGGGCACGCGTCGAGGCTCCGGACCGCGACACCTCGCGCTCGATCCGTCGCAGACCCACGCCTACGTCATCCACGAGAGTGACCGCACGGTGACCGTGCACGACGTGAACGGCGACGGAACGCTCGGTGACTCGCGTCAGCGCGTCGACACGCTCCCGGACGGAGCCCCGGCGTCTGGAAGCACGGCGGAGATCTTGGTCCATCCGAGCGGGCGCTTCGTCTACGGCAGCAATCGCGGCCACGACTCCGTCGTCGTCTTTCGCATCGAAGGCGACGGAACGCTCACGCTCGTCGAGCACGAGAGGACCCGCGGCAACCACCCACGAAGCATGACGCTCACCCCGGACGGAACCCGTTTGATCGTGGCGAACCTCCACTCCGACGACGTCCAAGTCTTCGTGGTCGACGGAGCGACGGGTGCGCTGGAGCACCGCACCACCCTCCGCACCAGCGCGGGCCCGTTCTTCGTGGGCGCGTTCGCGATCGCGGCGGAATGAGATCGGCCCGCGAGCCCCGTGAACCGAAGCCCGCGATCAGAAGCCTACGTGGTAGGGCAACTCGAGCGCGGGAGCCCCGACGACCAGTCCACCGAGGGAACCGAAGACCTCCTCCGCGACGCGCCGGTGACCGAGCGTCGTGAAGTGGAGCTCGTCGAACAAGAGCGGATCGATCGGCTCCGCGCGCGACATCCGATCGAGGTCCGCGATCACGAGGTCTTCGTCGGCGAGCCGGTCGAGCATCGCGTCGACGATCTCCACGAACACACCCTCGACGAGCCGCGGAGCGACCGACTGCAGGCTCGGGTCGACCGACGACGTGATCAGATCACGCCAGATCGTCGACGTCGGATACGCAGGGAACACGAGGTAAACGAAGTCCGCTTCGGGCGCGAGGACACGCAGCGAATCGACGAGCTCGATCACGCGCTCGAGGATCCGGAGCGCCTCCGTCTCGGCGCCGCCGTCGAGCGCCTCGAGGATCGCGTCCATGCCTCCCGCCGAGAACAATGCTTGGACGTACGCGAGGAAGTCGTTGCCTCCGAGCGAGACCACGAAGAGATCGGTGTCGGGCGCTTCGCTCTCGAGCCGCATGCGCCGCAACGTGCCGACGGCCCAGTCATCCGTGACCGTTCCGGGCGACGCGAGGTTGACGCTCTCGACCTCGGCGAGCGGCGCGAAGAGCTCCGCCAGCTCCGTCGGAAACGTCGGACGTCCTCCGAGCACGGGCAGGCTGTCGCCGAACGTCGTCATCTTGAAGCTCCCGCGCTCGACGCCCGCGACCACCGCGTCCGACACGTTGTGGGTCGTCGCGCGATCCGCATCGTCGAGCGCGAAGAGGTACGTGCCGTCCGCGACGCCGGGGAAGGCCGCCACGCCGCGAGCGTCGGTCATGACGACTCGCTCGGAACCCAGGAGACGCACCGTAGATCCCGGGCGCGGCGAGTCTCCGTCGCCCAAGCCGTCACGACGTCGTGTGCGACCCATCGGCGCTCCGTCGTCGTAGAGCAGCGCGTACGGCCCATCGACCTCGAGCCCGCCGTCGAGCCCACCGTCGCTCGCGCCCTGCGCGCCGTCGAGCGCGAGCCCACCGTCGCGCGTTTCGAGCATCCCGCCGTCGTCGGCCAGCGGACCGTCGTCACCCCCGCATGCCACCGGAGCGAAGAACGCGAGGACACCCACGAAGCGAAGAAACGACATCGACATCGCTGCGCACTGTCGCGGAGCCCAAACGAGCTGTCGAGCGGTCGACCGATCGCGTGGGATGGCGCGCGGACGCGCCGAGCGGCGCTACGGCTACTGTTGCGGAGCAAACACGAACGGGTACGAGAACCGCACGGTTCCACCGAGCAGCGGCGTGCTCGGCCAATCGAACGCCAGCAGTGCGGCGCCGATCTCTTTGCCGAAGGCCTCGTCGCCGGTCGTATTCTCCGTGACCGTCACATCATCGATCACCAGACCGTAGCCCACGCGAAACTCGATCCGGAGCCTCCCCATCAAATGCGGGTTCGTTCGCAATCGGCTCTCGTAGATCTCACGAATACGCGAGAGGTTCGATCGAATCGTGTTCGTGATCACGTTCGCGTCGAAATCAGGAGCCGGGCTCGCGAGCGCCCCCGCGGTCTCCCCTTGCGCGCGTGCAACCCCGTGCACGTAGGAGAGCATGAGCGTTGCGGTCAGAAGAACGACCAGACGTCGTATCGACGTCGCTGATCTCGAAGCGGGCATCCTCATCATGGTCGGAAAGGGCGGCGTCACGAGCTCGGTTCTGTGCCACGTCGTAGCTCATCGGGTCGAGCTTCACCCGAATTTTCGTCTGCGGTGGCTGAAGAGAAGCTCAGGGGACCTCGAACGGCGGCGGCAGCACCGGGTCGATCGGAACGCACGCGAGCTTGCCGCAGCAGGGGCCGCGCGGCTCGTCGGATCTTGCGCATCGTCAGGCGCTTCGCCACCACGTCGGATGGGTCGGCCTCACGCCGGGCGAGCATGCGGTCGCGTTGCTCGCGGCTGCTGGCGCCAGCAACCAAGAGATCGCCGCGTTGCGAGGTACGTCGTCCCGGACCGTCGCCAACCAGCTCCATCAGGTCTTTCAGAAGCTCCGGATCGGTTCGCGCGCGGAGCTGTCCACCCTGGTCTGTCAGCCGCCGAGCGAGGACGTTGCGCCCTCCGCGTAGGGCGACACACACACTCGGGCATCGTGAAGGAGCGCGACGACCGAGTGAAGCGCGATGCGTCGCTCGGCGAGGGGGCACGCGTTCAACGCGCGTCGAGGCGCGCCACCGCCACGTCGTCGTCTCCGAAGGCCGCGACGAACGCGGGGCGCAGCGCACGCCACGCAGCCCGTCCGGCCTCGCGGTCGTCGTCCATCATCCGTTCGATCACGTCGCTCTTCCAGCCCACCGTGATCGGCTCGTGGGCACCGAAGGTCCGGTCGAGGTGCGTGAAGAGCGGGGCGAACGCGTCCCGCGGTGGCTCGCCCGCGTCGGTGCGGAGGCCCCCGAGGCAATCGAGCGCGGCTGCGACGTTCCACCCGTCCACGTCGGTCGCGAGCCGAAGCGCTCGTTCGTAGTGGGTGCGCGCGACGTCGCGGTCCTCTTCGAGGTGCCCGAGCGCCATCGACGCCTCGACGTCCAATCGGGCGCCCTCGGCCCCTCCGAGCCGCGTCGCTTCGTCGCGCGCGCGGACGAGCTTGGCGACGTCCTCGCCCTGCCGCCCCTCGTCGAGCAGACGTGCGATGCGCCTCACGGCGGGCACTCCTTCCGGCGTCGGATCGGAGAAGGTGGCCCCGCGAAGGTGCGAGATCACCAGCCGCTCCGACGTCGCGGTGAGGCATGCGTGGACCACGAAGACGGCGCTCGCAGTCTCGCCGAGTCGCAGGAAGATTCGTCCGATCGCGGGCGGCGGGACGTCGAGGCCCGACATCTCGCGCAGGCGTGTGATCAGCGCAGCGACCAAGGGCGCGCTCGGCGTCTCACGCCCGAGCACGCCCCCGTCGGCGAAGAAGATCGCGCGCTCGCTCGGAGCGTCCGGCGTGAGCCGCACCGAGTAGCCGCGCTTGCGTGCGTCGAGCAGCAAGAGGTTCACGAGACGCACGAGCGGCGCGTCCGGCGTCGCGAAGGCGTCCGGAGGCGGCACGTAGTCCAGCGGGAGGTCGGGCGTGAAGAAGGGCGTCCAGACGGGTGCGCGGTACGTGCTCACGCGAGCAGCGTAGGACGCGCGATCCGAGCTGCGGAAGAAGACTTCGACGCACCACGACGATGCCACGGGAAGAGGCTCGTCGAAGTCGAAGAATCCATCGGAGAAGTCGCGTCGACTCACACCCTCGAACGGCGCCGAACACACGCCCGCCGCGAAGTCCATACTTCGCGGCGTTCGATCTCGAAGAGGTCGCCCGAGAGCTCGTCAGGGCCGTGGGCGATCCATGACCACGAAACACCACGTGCACGTGCGGCGACGCCGGTCATTCCGTCCCCCGTGTCGCTCGCTCTTCGCCGCGCTCGCTTCCCGATCGTGCTCGTGCTCGTCGTTTAACCCGTCAGATCGCCGAATGGCGCTTCGCCACCACGTCGGATGGATCGCCCACCTCGGAGACGTTGAGATCGATGTCGGAGGGCACGAGTCCTTCGAGGCGAAGATCGCGGAGCACCTGCATGCAGAGCTCGACGATTCCCCGATAGATCGGCCCGTGCTGGGGCTCGGCCTGCGCCTGCGCATGCAGCTCGGAGAAGCGCGCGAGGAACGTCGGTCCGAGCTCGTGATGTGCGCCCGACAACCCCGCGGGGAAGTCGTAGTCACCGCTGTTCCAGCGTTCGTCCTCGTCCTCGGCCAGCGGGCCGAAGTGCGCGCACAGGTCGAACGCCGGCGTGACGTTGTAGAGCGCGAAGACGAAGCCCAGCGCGGTCGGGGTTTCGTCGTGGGACCCGAGGAAGCTCTGCAGAACGCGCCGAGCTTCGTCGCGTAGGAGCGGGAGAAGTGTGGGATCGATCGTCACGCGCCGAGGCTACCTGACGCAGCGCTTCAGCGCCGTCGAGATGTAACGGATTGGCGCGGACGCTCACGAGACACGGAACGAAGCTCCACGGACGCGCCGCCGCGCCTCAGGTCCCGCAGCAGGTGCGCCAGCAGCAGCTCCCGTCGTCGCTGCCGCAGGCCGCCCCGCCCGCGGTCCAGCTGCAGTCGCACTCGCAGGTGTCCGGCGTGTCGCCACCGCAGCTCTCTGCCACGTCGTGCAGCGGGCGACGATCCACGCCCGACGCCGTGACGAGATCCGCCGGACACGCGACCTCGCGGAACGTGAGGTTCGGGTTGTCGGCCGCGTGGAACCAATCGACGAACCAGTCGCAGCCCGCGCGCAGATCCGCGAAGCGCGCGTCGTCGAAGAGCGCGTGGCAACGATCGCGCACACACCCGCGCACCGCCTCGTGATCGGAGTGCGATGCGCGACATGCCGTGAGCAAGCCGCCGTACTGCGCGCCGAGCTCGGCGTCCGACACGCCCCATTGACGACTGCACGCGTTGAACAGACCGACGCCGCCGCCGGGAATCAACAAGTCGAATTGACCGCCGCCGACGTCGTGCCCGATGTTGGTCGCTTG
Source organism: uncultured Sandaracinus sp. (assembly GCA_937982655.1). Lineage (GTDB taxonomy): Bacteria > Myxococcota_A > Polyangia > Polyangiales > Houyiibacteriaceae > JACKEH01. The sequence continues at coordinate 18,366 of CALJLK010000310.1, read as the reverse complement.
CACGATCATCGTGCGACCTGCGAGCGCGCGCGAGCCGGGGTCGGCGGCGTCGTAGTGGCCCTCGCCCGTGAAGTCGATGCGGTAGCAGCGCCCACACACGTCGCCCGTCGCGGGGACGGCGGCGAAGCCGTACGACAACGACTCCGAGATCGCGCGCGGCGCCATCGAGAAGCATGTGTACGCGCCGCCGGAGCCGTCGCACGAGCTCGGGGTGTCGAAGCTCGCGAGCGGCGCGTCGTCGAGCCCGCAGCTCGTGGCGGGAGCCACCGAGTCAGGGACGTTCCCCGACCAACCGCAGTGCGCTTTGCAACAGTCCCAGTAGCGCGTCGCGTAGCCCCGACAGCTCCCGGGGCCCTCGGGAGCCACGACGGGACCGCCATCCGCTCCCACGTCACCCGCGGTGGCGGCGTCGTCCACCGCGGTCGCACCATCGCGATCGGGAGGAGTGCTCGACGCATCGCGCGGGGATTCGGGCGTCGCATCCGCACCCGTCGCATCCGTCGCAGCGTCCGGCGGCGAAGCCTCCGGGCTCGCACAAGCCATCCAGAGCAGAAGCGGTGTCCATCGAAGTGCCGAACGCCACGGTCGCATGCCTGGAAGGAGCACGCGAAAGCGCCGATCGGGTCACGGCCCTGCTCCCTCGTAGGCAGTGCTGCCACCGAGACTTGGCGTCACGGCATTGGCCATCGTCGTGCCATGCCCGCCGAGAGCACCCCTCGGACGTCCAGCGAGTCGGTTCGGCATGGTTGCGTGGCCCGCGAAGACCTGCGGCCGCAACGCGCGAAGACGTCGATGAATCCGGGGCCGGTTGTGGCAGTCTGAGTCCCTCGCATGCTTCGCACGCTGGCACTCGCTTCGTTGCTGCTGTCCTCCACGCCGCTCTTCGGCGCGCTGCTCTCGGAGGCCGGTGCTCAGGACGATCGCGTCGAACGGGCGCGCGCGCTCTTCACCGAAGGCCAACGCGCCTACGACGCCGGTCGCTTCGACGAAGCGGCCGAGAAGATGAAGGCGGCCTACGAGCTGACGCGCTCCGCCGACCTCGCGTTCAACGTCGGGCGCGTGTACGAGCGCATGAGCGCGTACGACGAGGCCATCCGCTACTTCCGCCTCTACCTGCGCCACGGCTCGCCCGACGACGCCGCACGTGCGGACGTCGAAGCGCGCATCGCCGCGCTCCAAGCCGCGCAGCGTCGGGCACGCGAGCAGGTCTACGTCGCCGCGCCCTCGAACGACGAGCTCACCCAAGAGGCGCGCGCGTTCTTCCTGCGCGGCGTCGCGATGTACCGCCGTCGTCAGTACGACGCGGCGATGCAGGCGTTCATCGCCGCGCACCGCTTCGCGCCGCTGCCGGAGGTCCTCTACAACCTCGCGGTCACGGCCGAGAAGCTCGGCAGCCGCCAAGACGCGATCGACTACTACCGCGAGTACCTGCGCTCGCTGCCCGAGAACGCGCCCGACCGCGGCGCGATCGAGCGCGAGATTCGACGGCTGCGCGGCGGGAGCTGAACGCGACGGCGAGCGCGCGACGTGAGTGTGAGCGGTGGCGATCGCCCCGAGGATCGATGCTCCGTCGACGTCGCCGGTCACGTCGCCGGTCACGTCGCCGACCACGTCCACGACCACGATCACGTCCACGACGTGTTGCTTCTTCAGCGCGGAGGCGGCGGTTGCGAGAGCCGCTGGCTGTCGAGGAGCTCGCCGAGCACCTGCAGCGCGTCGTGGGTCGTGAAGATCCCGAGCAGCTTGCCGTGATCGTCGAGCACCACCGCGGAGCCGTATTTGTGGCGCGTCATCTCGCGGATCACGTCGGTGACGGGCGTGTCGTGGCGCACCGTCCACGGCTCGGCGCTCATCGCCTCTTCCACCTTCACCACGTCCGGGTTCACGTCGTTGAGCGCGCCGATCAAGCCGACGTCGCGCTCCGAGAGGATCCCCACGAGCTTGCCGCCGTGCAGCACCGGCAGATGCCGGATCTCGTGCTTGTCCATGATCGCCTGCGCAGCGGTCAGGGTCTGCTCTTGGCCGATCGTGTGCGGCATCGGCGTCATCCACTCGGCGATGGTCGTGGCGTGTTGCATCACGGCGCACGGTAGCAGCCCGCGTGCCGTGGTTGTCGGCCTCGATGCGAGCGCATCGCACCGCCACGTCTCTCCGTTCGCGGACGCACCGACGTGCACCCTCGCGCAGACCCTGCGCCGTGACGCAGACCTTGCTTCGGCGTGACCTTTCTCTGTCGGGCAAAGCCTCTCCCTCGGGACACCTCGGCTCGAACGCATCGGTCGACCGCGACACCCCGATCGTCCGCTCCGACGCGGTCGTCGTCTCGCGATCCCTCGCCCCACGCGAAAGAAATCTCGCTTCCCCGCGATCTTCGCCTCCGATCCCAGGGTATCTTCGGATCATGCCGCACACGACCACGCCCCAATACAGCGAGCGCCTCGACGCGGCGCTCGCGCTCGCGGCCGACGCGTTTCGCATGCACGTGCGCAAGGCCAGCGGCGTCCCGTACCTCACGCACCTCCTGCAGGTGATGGTCACCGTCGGCGAGCACGGCGGCGACGAAGACCTGATGATCGCCGCGCTCCTGCACGACTACCTCGAGGACGTCGAGACGGCGGACGCGGAAGCGCTCGAAGCGCGTTTCGGTCGGCGGGTGCGGACGATCGTGGAGGCGCTCTCGGACACCACCGAGCACCCGAAGCCGCCCTGGGCGGAGCGCAAGACGCGCTACCTCGCGCACCTCGCGAGCGAGCCGCCGGAGGTCAAGCTCGTGTCGGCGGCCGACAAGCTCCACAACGCGCGCTCGACCCTGCGCGACGTGGAGCGCGTCGGCGAAGAGACGTGGTCGCGCTTCAACGCGACGAAGGAGCAGTCGCTCTGGTACTACCGCAGCGTGGTCGACGCGCTTGCGCAGGGCTGGAGCCACCCGCTGGTCGAGGAGCTGCGCGTGGTGGTCGAGGCGCTGCACGAGGTGGCGGGCGCGAGCCATCGGATCGAGCGAGCGACGCGAGGACGAAAGCGTCGCGGCAGCCTCCGGCCGAGCTGAACGACGCGCGCCGGCGTGGGCGTGGCTTCGGTCGACGCCGATCGAATCGAGCACGACTCGGCAGCTGGTCCATACTTCGCGGCGATGCATCGCTTGTTGCTCTCGTTCGTGCTGATCGTCGCGTGCGGCGACGACGACGCTCTCCCCGCCGACGCCGGTACCGACGCCCCGCGCCTCCCCGACGCCGGGCGCGACTCGGGCCCGCCGCAGTGCACCGCGCCGAGCGAGTGCGAGGACGAATCCTTCTGCGACGGCGTGCCCACCTGCGATCCCGCCAGCCCCTTCGCGGACGCCTTCGGCTGCGTCGCCTCCACCGAGTCGCCCTGCCCCGAAGGCTTCACGTGCGACGAAGAGCGCGATCGTTGTCTGTCGCCGTGCGACGTCGCCGGCGACGTGGACGAAGACACGTACGTCTCGGAGGCGTGCGGCGGCGCGGACTGCGACGACACGGATCCGACGATCTTCCCTGGCGCGACCGAGGCCTGCGACGAGGTCGACCAAGACTGCGACGACGTCGTCGACGAGGGCTGCGCCGTGGAGGAGTGAGGCTCGCAGCAGCACGAGCGATGCACCGCGAATCCCGGCACGAGGAGTGCAGACTCCGTCACCGCATGAGCCTCCAGCACGATCTCGAGCACGCCCACCACGAGGTCGAAGCCGCCTTCGCGCTGCTCGAACAGGCCACCCCCGAGGAGCTGCGCGCCTACCCCGTCGACCGCATCGAGCGCGCGCGCCGTTTGCTCGAGCAGCACTTCACGGACGAAGAGCTGCACCTCTTCCCCAAGTTCGTCGCCCGTGCCCCCGAGCAGGTGAAGCGCCTGCTCGAGGAGCACGATCTCATCCTCCGCGCGCTCTCGGGCCTGCGCGAGCTCGCGGCCCGCGGTGCCCTCTCGCGCAGCGCGGTCGCCGAGGTCGGCTCGCTCCTCGTCAGCCACCGATGGCGCGAGGAGCGCATGCTGAAGACGGTCGTGGCTTCCGAGACGCGCTCCACGTGACGAGGCCGCGCCTGGGGGCCACGACCCCCGATTGATCGTTGACGCTCGAATCGACCGACTTAGCTTCGCCGGCGTCGCCCTCCAGCCTCGAGGGCACCCGAGGTCGCTCTCCGCGCTCGAGCCCCCATCGAAGCCGATGATCCGGTGCCTGGGAACACGAGCGCGCGAAGCGACTCGGAGGCTTCCGTCCACAGACCCCGACGAGACGAGGACACCCGATGCGTTTGGATCGCCTGACCAACAAGACCCGCGAAGCTCTCCTGACCGCGTCGCAGCACGCGGCGGAGCGTGGCCACCCGGAGGTTCACCCGGAGCACTTGGTCGTCGCGCTCTTCGCGCAGGACGGCGGGCTTGCGCCGGCCATCGTGCTGAAGGCGGGCGGCGATCCACGGAAGGTCGTGCAGGCCGCGATCGAGCGCAGCGCGCGCCTGCCGAAGGTGCAGGGCGGCGCCGAGCCCTCGCTCGGTCGCGCGATGCGCGAGCTGATGACGCGCGCGTGGAAGGAGACCGAGGCGCTGGGCGACGAGTACACGAGCGCCGAGCACGTGCTCCTCGCGATGGCGGAGGACACCGAGCTGCGGAAGGTGCTCGGCGTCGCACGCGCCGCGCTCGAGAAAGCCGTGAAGGAAGTGCGCGGCACGCAGAAGGTCACGGACGCGGACCCGGAAGGGAAGTTCCAGACCCTCGAGAAGTACGCGCGCGATCTGACGAAGGCGGCGCGCGAAGGGAAGATCGATCCCGTGATCGGACGCGACGAAGAGATCCGTCGCGTGATGCAGGTGCTCTCGCGCCGCACGAAGAACAACCCCGTGCTCATCGGCGAGCCCGGCGTCGGCAAGACCGCGATCGTCGAAGGCCTCGCGCAGCGCATCGCCTCGGGCGACGTGCCGGAGAGCCTCAAGGACAAGAAGGTCCTCTCGGTCGACCTCGGATCCATGGTCGCGGGCAGCAAATACCGCGGCGAGTTCGAGGAGCGCCTCAAGGCGTTCTTGCAGGAGGTCGCGGCGAGCGAAGGCGAGATCATCCTCTTCATCGACGAGCTGCACACGCTGGTCGGCGCGGGCGCGGCCGAAGGTTCGATGGACGCGTCGAACATGCTCAAGCCGGCGCTGGCGCGTGGTGAGCTGCGCTGCGTGGGCGCGACGACGCTCGACGAGTACCGCAAGCACATCGAGAAGGACGCCGCGCTCGCGCGTCGTTTCCAGCCGGTGATGGCGGGCGAGCCGAGCGTGCCGGACACCATCGGCATCCTGCGCGGGCTCAAGGAGCGCTACGAGGTCCACCACGGGATCCGAATCCAGGACTCCGCGATCGTGGCCGCGGCGACGCTCTCCGATCGCTACATCACGGATCGGTTCCTCCCGGACAAGGCGATCGATCTCGTCGACGAGGCGGCGTCGCGCCTGAAGATGGAGATCGACTCACTGCCGGTGGAGATCGATCAGGTCGAGCGCCGCGGGATGCAGCTCGAGATCGAGAAGCAGGCCCTCAAGAAGGAGCGCGACAGCGCGTCGCTCAAGCGGCTCGACGAGCTCGAGAAGGAGCTCGCGGAGCTGAACGAGAAGAAGAGCGCGATGCGCGCGCAGTGGCAGCGCGAGAAGGAGCTCATCGAGGGGATCCAGGCCTCGAAGAAGAAGGTCGAGGATCTGAAGCTGGAGCTCGAGCGCGCGCAGCGCGTGGCGAACTTCGATCAGGCGGCGCGGCTTCAATACGGAGAGATCCCGGAGGCCGAGAAGCAGGTCGTGGCCGCTCAGAGCAAGCTCGCGGACGTCCAGAAAGACGGTTCTTTCCTGAAGGAAGAGGTCACCGAAGAGGACATCGCGGCGGTGGTCTCGCGTTGGACGGGCATCCCCGTGAGCAAGATGCTCGAAGGCGAGAAGGACAAGCTGCTCGCGATGGAGGAGCGGCTCGCGCACCGCGTGATCGGGCAGAGCGAGGCGGTCGTCGCGGTGGCGAACGCGGTGCGGCGCAGCCGCGCGGGGCTCGGTGAGCCCAACCGTCCGATCGGGAGCTTCTTGTTCCTCGGTCCGACCGGCGTCGGCAAGACCGAGCTCGCCAAGGCGCTCGCGGAGTTCCTCTTCGACGACGAGCGCGCGGTCATCCGGCTCGACATGAGCGAGTACATGGAGAAGCACGCGGTCTCGCGTTTGATCGGCGCGCCGCCGGGCTACGTCGGCTACGAAGAAGGCGGTCAGCTCACCGAGCCGATCCGTCGGCGTCCCTACTCGGTCGTGCTCTTCGACGAGATCGAGAAGGCGCACCCGGACGTGTGGAACACCCTGCTCCAGGTGCTCGACGACGGACGTCTGACCGACGGTCAGGGCCGCACGGTCGACTTCAAGAACACCGTCATCATCCTCACCTCGAACGTGGGCTCGCATCACCTGCTCTCGTACGAGGACGTCGAGCAAGCGCGCGATCTCGTGATGGGCGATCTGAGGGCGAGCTTCCGGCCGGAGTTCTTGAACCGTCTGGACGAGATCATCCTCTTCCACCGCCTCGATCGCGCGCAGGTGCGCCGCATCGTCGACGTGCAGATCGGGCGCTTCGAGAAGCGTCTGAAGGGGCGCGAGATCGGCTTCGAGGTCACGGAGGCGGCGAAGGACTTCCTCGGGAACGTGGGCTTCGATCCCGCGTACGGCGCCCGCCCGCTCAAGCGCGCGATCCAGAAGCACCTCGAGAACCCGCTCGCGCAGGAGATCCTCGCGGGTCGCTACGCGCCGGGGGACACGATCGTGGTCGAGGTGGCCGCGGGCGAGCTCGCGTTCGGGAAGAAGCGCGGCGGACAGACGAGCGCGCACGCGGAGGCCTGAGCGCGACGGATCGTCGAACGCGGAACGAGGCCGCGCTCCGAGAGGGGCGCGGCTTCGTTCGATCGCGCACGACGCCGCGCGCGACGCCTCGCGCCGAGCCTCCTCCGCGCTCTCGACGAAAGGTCGCGCCTCGTGAGCGCCGCTCACCCGTGCGCTGCGTGCGAGCGTCGCTACAGTTCGGCACCGCGCGGTCGCGATCGAGTCGATGGTCACGCGCGCGGTTCGCGGTTCGGAGCTCGCGGTTCGCGTCCGAGACGTCCGAACGACCGAGGGAGAGCACATGAACGAGCCGCTGCTCGCGGAGCTTCCGGTGTTGGACGTGGCGCGTCAGCCGCGCACACGAAGCGAAGGCGCGCGAATCCTCGCGCTCGTCGCGCTCGGGCTCGGCGGCCTCGCCGCAAGGGTCGGCTTCGGTGTGGGCAGCTTGCTTTCGCTGATCGGAGCCGGGCTCGCGGCGTACGCGCACCCCTTCTTCTTTCCCGCACCTCGACCGGCCCGCGTGGGTGCCACCGCGACCGCGCTGCTGGTGGATCGCGGCGAAGGCGTCGAACGCATCGAGCGACCCGAGCTCCGCGCGGCCACGCTTCGTTGGGTCGGCGGCGCGCCGACGCTGACCCTGCGCACCTTCACCGACCGCTGGGTGATTCGTGTGCGCACGCTCGAGGAAGGGGCCGAGTTTCTCGCTGCGAGCGGGATCGAAGAGACGACGCGGCCGCATGCGATCCACGCACCGGACCTCGACGTGTGGGTCATCGTCGGCTTCCTCCTCGCCACCTGCGCGTTCGCCTCGTTCGGGATCCGCGCGGGTGGCCTCGCCGCGTTCGCGTCGCTCGCGGGCGCGCTCCTCGTCGCGGCGGAGCTGCTGCCTGCGGTGCGACGTCGCGTCACGAGCGCTCCGGTGTCGTTCGGCGAGGAGGTGTTCGAGTGGCGGGGCCCGAACGTGCGACGGCGGATCGCGTACGAGGACCTTCGTCAGGTACGGAAGGTCGGTCCGAATCGGCTGCTCGTGGTCGACGCGCGAGGTCGCTCGGAGACGCTGGAGCTCTTCGAGAGCGCGGAGCCCGATACGCAGCGCGTCGCGGACGAGCTGCGTCGCCGCGCGGTGGCGGCGCGCCGCGTCGAGACTCCGCCGATCCTCGCGTTCGAGGGTTCGTTCGCAGAGTGGATCGCGCGCCTCGAGCGCGTCGGACGAGGCACGTACCGCGACGCGGCGGTGGATTCGGAGCACATGGTGCGCGTGCTGGAGGAGCCGATGGCGCCTCCGCTCGCGCGCGTCGGCGCCGCCATCGCCCTCGGCGCGCTCGCGGGTCCGGCCCCCGTTCGAGCGCGGGTGTCGGCGCTCGCGGAGGGAGAGCCTCCAGAGCTCGCGTCGGCGTTCGCGGAGCTCGCCGAGGGTCGCATCGCCGAGACGACGCTCGCGCGCGTAGCGGCGGTCGAGGGATAGACGGCGACCCCGAGCCCCGTCGTCCCCGGCCCCGCGTGCAGAACGTTGCCTGTTGTTATACGCTGATTTGGTGAAGTCGGCGTATAACCCCCTCGAACCCGCGGCGCTGACGCTCTACTCGGAGCTCTTGGAGTCGTCGCTCGCGGCCGAAGCGGGATACGTCGGTACACCGCCTCCGGGCAGTTTCGTCACCAAAGAGATCCGCGGGCAGCGCTATTGGTACCTGCAGCTCTCCGAGCTCGGCGCGCGTCGACAGGTGTACCTCGGACCGGATCACCCAGAGCTTCGCGCGCGGCTCGCGGCCATCGAGACAGGATGGGCTTCGAGAGCGGAGCTGGCGCGCTCGGGGGCGCGTCTGGTCGCGATGTTGGTCGCTTCGGGTGCACGCGCGATGGATTCGGCGAGCGGGCGCGTTCTGGAAGTCTTGGCGCGACACCACGTCTTCGCGGCGGGGGCAGTGCTGGTCGGATCCCACGCGTTCTCCGTGCTCGGCACGACCCTCGGGGTTCGATGGGAGGCCGCCTACGAGACCTACGACATCGACATCGCGAGCGCGCCGAACATCGCGGTCGCCGTGCGCGACGCGGATCTTCCGGCCGCGCTCGCCGACGCCGCCCCCTTCGTGTTCCAGGCCATCCCCGGCTTCGATCCGCGACACGCCTCGACCAGCTTCTCGGTGCGCGGCCGCACCCTTCGTCTCGACGTGCTCACGCCGCTGATCGGCCCCGAACGCGACGGGCCGACCGCTCTGCCGCAGCTCGCGGTTGCGGCTCAGCCTCTGCGCTTCCTCGACTACCTCCTCGACGAGCCCATTCCCGCGATGGTGATCCACGGGCACGGGGTGCGCGTGAGCGTTCCGAGCCCCGCCCGCTTCGCGCTCCACAAGCTGCTGGTGTCGGAGGAACGTCCGCCACACCAAGCGGCCAAGCAGCAGAAGGACCTCGCGCAGGCCGAAGCACTGCTGCGTCTGCTCCTCGACGCTCGCCCGGGAGACGTCGCGCTCGCGTGGGACGACCTCGCGGCGCGTGGGCCCGGCTGGCGCAAGCGTGTGCGCGCTTCGCTGCGAGGGATCGACGCTCGCGTGGCGAAGCAGGTGCGCTCGACCTTCGCCGCGTGAGCGCGCGCTCTCACGTCGCGCGGGCCAGGACCTTCGCGAACATGTCCGGCTCCGGCAGGCTCTTGTACGCGCGGACCTCGGGCGGCATCACCGCGAGCGCGTGTTGCAGGCGCGCGCGCTCGTCGTCCGTGAGCGAGGCGAGCGGCTTCACGTAGACGCGGATGAGGAAGACGCTGCTGCGCGTCTGCGGCAGCGGCACCGTGACCTGACGTTCGACGCGGTAGAAGGCTTCCTTCGTGTCTTCCCAGAGCGCGCGGCGATCGCCGACGAAGAGCTCCGGATGTTGATCGAGCGCGGCACTCGCGCCGACCGTCCACACGAAACGCGCGTAGGGCCCACGGTCCACCATCGCGCGCACCATCCCTCGCGACGCTTTGTCGTTCGGCGGGAAGCCCGGCACCGGCTGATGGATCGCGTCGAAGCCGGCCTCGCGCAGGCGCTCCGGTCGCCAACCGCTCGGGAAACGCACGTCGACCGCGAGCGTGCGGCCGCGATCGTCCTCGCCGGCGTTCAGGATCGCGAAGTCCTCCTGCACGTGGCGCGCGATCGCGTCGAAGGGGTCGGCGGCCTCGACGTCGGCGTCGATCGCACGCAGCAGCTCCGGATGCTCGCGGCCGAGCGTGTCGCGCATCCACGCGCGCGCTTCGTCGAGCGCGGCGCGCGTGGGCTCGTCGAGGCCGTCCACCACGAAGCGCCGGTGCGCGGGCGCGCGACGTTTGCCGGCGACGTACTCGGCGTAGCGATCGTCGACTTGGAAGTACCGGCGATCCGCGTCGCCGTTGCCGAAGTCGGTGCCGAAACGCAGGAGGCTCGCCGCCATCTGGAGCGGCTCGGACTCGACGGGGAAGTAGTGCGGAATGGGCATGCGGAGTCGGCGTGGGGTCGGTGCTGGAGCGCGATCCATCGGCCACGCTCGGTTCGAGATACAGCACATCCCGAGGCCCCGCGCCGCTACGTCGCTCGCGACGCACTGGGCTCATCGCTCATGACCCCGTCGATCTCGACGGCACTCACGGCGACATCGCTCGCGACGCGCAACACGCTCCATCGCACGCGGACACCTCGCCCGCGTCACTCAGGGCTCGCGCACGGTGACGCTCGCGTGGCCCGAGTCGGAGCCGGCGGCGCTCACGCGGAGCGCTCGTCCGCGCGCGAGCAACAGTGGAACGCGGAAGTAGGTCGGGACGAGGCGGTCGTTGCCGTGGTGGCCGAAGGCGCGGGTCGGCGTGCAGCGGAGCGCGCCTCGCACGTCCGCGTCGGGCACGCAGCGGAAGCTCTCGTCGCAGTCACGCGCCGGTCGCGTGGACGTGGTGTGCGTGAAGTGGAGGAGCCACGCGGACCCTTCGCGGCGCGCGGTGCCGGTCCACGTGTGGGCGAAGTCTTCTTCGTGATGCCGGCTGCGTTCGGGTCCGCCCGGCGAGAGAAACGCGCCTTGGCTCACGTACCGTCCGTTCACCGCCAGCTCCACGCGCTCGCCGCGGATCGCGAGGCGCTGAGTGGCTTCGATCCGCGCGCTTTGATACCAGCCCACTCCGCGGTCGCTTCCGTCGAGGTAGTCCAGCGAGACCCGCGCGCCGTAATCGCGGGGACCGATCGCGAGCGGCTGTGCCAAGAGCACGGAGGCCACGGACGCGACGAGAAATCCGAGCCACGAGACCAAGGAGCGCGCGAGCGGCATGACGGAGGAGACACCACGACGCCCGCGAGGCTTGGAGCGTCCTCGGACCGCGACGTGGAATGCTCGCCGACGCAGCAGCTTTGCTTGACACCCCGCGCGTCTGGCCGGAACGTCGCGCCATGCTCGACGAGAGCACGCTGCGCCGCCATCTCGCGACCTTGGGATGGGAGGCCGCGCGTCATGGCAACGGCACCTTCCGCACCGTGCACGAGACCCCCGAGGGCCCCGTGGTGGTCTACCTGCGTCTGCAAGAGCACTGGCTCGTCGCGAGCGTGGTGCCCTTCCTCGCGACGAAGGGCGACAACAGCTTCGAGCTCTCGCGCTGGCTGCTGCGCATGAACCGCGACATGCGACAGACCAAGTTCGCGTACGACGAGGACGGCGACGTGGTCCTCACGGTGGAGCTGCCGACCGAGGCGCTCGACTTCAGCGAGATCGAAGCGGCGCTCGAAGGCCTCGTCGCGTCGGCGGTGAAGCATCGCAAGACGCTCCGCGCCGCCGCGTCGGGCTGACGTCGAGCCGAGAGCACGGCGAGCCACGCGTCGTCGCCGAGCGTGATCGCCGCGAGCACGTCGTGCGCGAACGCGACGTGCTCGCATGGAGGACGAGTCAGCGCTTCTTGCGAGGCTTCTTCTTCGCGGCCGCGAAGGGGTTGGCGTGGTTGATCGCGCCGCCCTTCTTCTTGGCGGGGAGCTTCGCGAGGCGACCGCCGCCCTCGCGCTCTTCTTCGTTCTGCGCGCGACGTGCGGCGCGCCGATCGCGTCGTCGATCGCCTGCCGGCTCGGCCTCGACGCTTCGCTCGCGCGTCGTCGAGTCGAGCTCGGTCTCCGGTCGCTCGCGGCGGACGCGACGCGGCTCTGCCTCGGCCTGCGGTCGCTCGCCGCGTGCACCGCGCGGTGCCTGCTCGGCCTCCGTTCGGCCACCGCGCTCGGTTCGCGCCGCGTCGCGTTCGCGTCGTCCGCGCGCTTCGAACGCTTGCTCCCGATCTTCGCGGCCCTTCGGACCCGATCGCCCCACCCGCGGGCTCTCCGCGACACCGCTGCGCCCTCGATCGTCGCGTCCACGCGGGGCACCTCGCCCGCGGTCGTCGCGCGCACCGCGTCCGCGATCACCGCGTCCGTCACGCCCACGATCCCCACGACCGTCACGACCACGCTCCTCGCGTCCCGCGAGCCGCGCGCGTGTGCCGTGCTCTCCGCCCCGCGGGTCGCCGAGCCACGAATCATCCGAAGGCACACCCACGATCTCGCGCTTGGGGATGCGCACGTCCTCGATCGTCACCTCGAAGCGCTGCCCGAGCGCGAGGATGCGGCCCGTGCGCAGTCCGATGAGGCGGATGCCGAGCTCGTCGAGCTCGTAGTAGTCCCCGAGCTTCTCGAGCGGCACGAGCACGTCGACGAAGGGCTCGTCGAGCGCGACCCAGAAGCCGTTCGCGTCGACGCTGGAGATCGTGCCCTCGAAGGTCTCGCCCACGCGATCGCGCATCAGGATCGCGCGGTAGAGCGAGACCACGTCGCGCTCGACCTGCATCGCGCGCCGCTCGAGCCGGCTCGCCTCGACCGCCGCGCGTCGCATGCGCGGAAGGAGCGCCGCGCCGTCCACCGTCTCGTTGCGCACCAGGCTCCGCACCACGCGGTGCACCACGAGATCCGGATAGCGCCGGATCGGCGAGGTGAAGTGCAGGTAGTCCTTCGCGGCGAGGCCGAAGTGACCGACGTCGCCGTTCACGTCGTACGCGGCCTGCTGCATCGCGCGCAGCAAGAGGTAGCGCAGCACCGGCGCTTCGTCGGTGTCCTCGATCTCGCGCAAGAACGCGCTGAGCTTCTGCGGATCGCGCGCGGCTTCCACGTCCATCGCGTGCCCGAGCGCGCTCGCGACCTTCGCGAACGACTGGACCTTCTTCTCGTCCGGCTTGCCGTGGATGCGGTAGATCGCCGGCACCGCGCGTCGCTTCAGCTCGGCCGCGACGACCTCGTTCGCGAGGAGCATCAGCTCCTCGATCATCCGGTAGGCCTCGCGAATGCCGAGGTCCTTGCGGCTCCGGACGCAGTCGATCGGCTCCACGTTCGCTTCGTCGAGCTTCACCTTCGCTTCCGGAAGATCGAAGTCGAGCGCGCCGCGGTGCAGACGCTCCGCACGGAGCTTCTTCGCGAGCTCGGCGAGCACGTGCAGCATCGGAAGCCGCTTCTCCGCCGCCGGCTGCTTCGCGGGCTCTTCGGTGAGCCCGAGCGCGCGCGCGACGCCGTCGTACGTGAGGTGTCCGCCGCTCTTCATCACACCTTCGAAGAGGCGGTGGCTCGCGACGGAGCCGTTCTTGCGAAGCTGGATCTCGACCCCGAGGCAGAGGCGATCCTTGTTCGGCACGAGCGACGCGAGGTTGGTCGAGAGCTCCGGCGGGAGCATCGGGATCGCCCGGTCCGGCAGGTAGATCGAGCAGCCGCGCGCGAGCGCGGTGCGGTCGAGCGCGGTGCCGGGCCGCACGTAGTGCGCGACGTCCGCGATGGCGACGACCACGCGGTAGCCACCCTTGGTGCGCTCCACGAAGACCGCGTCGTCGTGGTCGCGCGCGTCGGGCGGGTCGATGGTGACGAGGTCGAGCTCGCGCAGATCCTCGCGGTCCGCCTTGTCGGCGTTGCTCACGCGATCGCCGAACGCGCGCGCTTCCGCGAGCGTCTCTTCGTCGAACTCTTCGACCACGCCTTCGCGGATCTTGATCTTCGCGACCTCGACGCGCGTGAGGCCTTGGACGCCGAGCACCTCGACGACCGTCGCAGACGCGAGCTCGTCGCTGCTCTGCGGGAAACGCACGAGCTCCGCGATGACCGCGACGTGGCTGCGCTTTTCCTTGGGCGGCTTGCCGAGCACGAGGATCGGACCGCGCAGGCGCGGGTCGTCGGGCACGATCACGAGCGCCTTGCCGTGCTGCTCGAGGGTGCCGGTGAAGCGCGGATTGCGGCGCGAGAGGACGGTGACGACGCTGCCCTCGCGGCCCTTCGGCGAAGGACGCGCGGCGACCTCGACGCGATCGCCGTGGAGCGCGGGGCCGACCGCGTCGGGCGGCACGAAGACGTCGGGGCCTCCGTCTTCGGCACCGACGAAGCCGAAGCCGCGCGGCGTCATCTGGAGCACGCCGGCGACGAGGCCGGCCGACGAGGGCGCGCTCGGCACGGGTCCGTGCATCTTGCGCGCGCGGTAGCGGTTGCCGGGCATCTCGCCGAGGACACCGAGGCGGACGAGCTCGTCGAGGGCGTCGATCACCGCGTCGCGCGCGGTCTTCGGGAGCTCGAGGCGTTGACAGACTTCTCCCACGTGGAGGGCACGGGGAGCGGCGTCGCGCAGGACGCCGAGGAGGGTTTCACGATCGATGGATGTCATGGAATCGGCGCGTCGCGCGCCAGAGTTGGGTGAGTGGCCGAAGACCGGCGTTCGAGAGATCGCGCGAATCGACGCGTGATCAGGATGTCGCGACTCGCGGGGTCGACGAAAGAGGGTCGACGCTTCGGGTCACGGGCTTGGGCGAAGGAGTAGGACGTGGAGCGCGTGAGCGCAAGGGGGCGGCTCTCGCGCCGGCGTTCGGGAGCGTGAGTCACAGGCCGCGGTAGTGCTCGCGTCGGTACCCTCGGGGGCTCTGGAAGCCGCCTCTCGTTTGCGGCAATTTCCCGATGCGGCATCCGCGGTCGAACGCACTCCGGGAGTGGCCTCTCGGATTCTTGGCCGTACACACCTCGCGCGCCGCTCTCACTTCGGCCATCACACGCACATGATCGAACCCCACCTCGTCGAAGCGCGTCTGCGCGCTGGGCTGCCCGAGATCGCGCATCTCGAGCTCAAGGACATGACCGGCACCAAGGACCACTACGAAGCGGTCATCGTCGCCGCTTGCTTCGAGGGGAAGAGCCGCGTCGATCAACAACGCATGGTCTTCGCCGCGCTCGGCGAGCTGATGGACGGCCCGATCCACGCGTTGACCTTCAAGACCTACACGCCCGAGCGTTGGGCGGCCCTGAAAGGCTGAGCTCCCATGGACGACTCCACGCGCACTCGCATCCAGGCCCTCGTCGACGAGCACCCGGTGGTCCTCTTCATGAAGGGCAACAAGCTCTTCCCGCGCTGCGGCTTCTCCGCGACCGTGGTCGAGGTGCTCAAGCGCACCGGCGTTCCCTTCCACGCGGTCGACGTGTTGGCCGACCCCGAGATCCGACAAGGCATCAAGGAGTTCGCGAACTGGCCGACGATCCCGCAGCTCTACGTGAAGGGTCAGTTCATCGGCGGCTGCGACATCGTACGCGACCTCTACGAGAGCGGGGAGCTCGACGAGGTGCTCGCGCCGGTAAAGGCGGGCTGACCGCGCGTTTCGCGTCGACGCAGGTTCGAACGCCGCTTCGAACGCCGCTTCGAACGCGGCTCGGGTACGGCTTCGAGCAGCGAGACTAGAGCGTCGCGCGGCATTCGTCGTGCGCTCGCACGTGACGCTTGCGGCCCTGGCCAACACGCAGCTATGGAACTCCCCCACGTGGACGCTTACGGCCTCGAGCTTCCGGGCTGGTCTCTGTCGCCGCTCGCTCCCGCGATGCTCTCCGCGCGCAGCGAAGGCGAGGTGCGCGAGCGTGGGCTCGTGCTCTCGGACGCGCGCCCGGTGCCGAGCGGACTGCTCTGTCCGCGTGCGTTCGGGGAGCGCAGCGAGCACGTCGGTTGGATCCGGCTGCCGCGACCGATCGTGAACCTCTGGATGGTACCGGCGCTGATGCGCGCGACCGGCCTCGAGCCACGCGACGTCGAGGCGCTCTACTACCACCAAGGACACCTCGGCCCGAACGGGGTCGTGCACGATGGCACGTTCACCTCGGAGACGACGGATGCGGCAGCGCTGCGCATGCTCGCGCGCACGCGCCCCGAGCTGTCGCCGATCGTGTGGGACGCGCTCCCGGTGGTGCCGCCGCGGCTTCGGCCCGAGCGTGGGCAGGACGGTCGCACGCCGAGCCGTCTGTACCGGAAGGTGCTCCACCACGCGGACGAGCTGAGCACGAAGACGCGGACCGGTGCGCCGCCGGTGTTGCTGGAGGACGAACGCGCGCGGCTGCAGGCCGCGGTATCCGACGCGCTCACCTGGGGCATCGCGCAGGCGCTCGCGAGCTTCGCTGCGCCGCCCGTCGATCTCGTGCGGCGCACGACGTATTTCCTCTTCGCGCGGCTCGACGGCGCGCCCGACGACACGAACGGCGCGGACCGACCGGGCACCCTCGCGCTCTGGCTCGCGCGAATCGACGAGACGCGCAGACGCCTGCGCGAAGCGGCGATCGAGGTCGCGGGCGACGCGGAGCGTGAAGCCAAGCTCGCGCTCGTGCTGCGCGCGATCGGGCTCGACGCGACGAGGGGCTGACGGCTCGAACCCACGACGGCGTCGCGCTCGGTCGAACGCGCTCGGTCGAGCTTCGTCGAACGCGGTCGGTCGAACGCGCTCGGTCGACCGTGCCCGATCGCGCTCGGACACGACGCCACGCTCCCGTCGCGCGCGTCGGCGTGGTATCCAACCAACGCGTGGCGACGGTCGACAAACGCGAGGCGTTCCGCGCGGCGAACGCCGCAGTGGAGAGTGGGCGACCCGACGCCGCGATGCCGCACCTCTGGGCGCTCGTCGATCGTTCGCACGTCGCGGACGACGAGCTCGCGGGCTACCTGCGCTTGATGGGTCGCGCGTACCGCGACCTCGGCCACACCCGCGCGGCGTCGACGGTGCTCGCGTACCTCGGGCAGCACGAAGCCGCGTGGCGCGAGAGCCAAGCGCTGACCGATCAAGCGCGCGCGGCGATCTCGCTGCGACGACCGGCGGACGCCGCCCGCCTCTACAACGAGGCCGGCTGGCTCGGTCACGCCGCCATCCAGCTCGAAGAAGCCGGCGACGATCGCGGCGCACGTGTGCTCTGGGAGCGCCTCGCCGACGACGCGGGTCTTTCGAGCGAGCCGTACACGCAGGGCCTCGTGCGCTTCAACCTCGGGCGCGCGTGCGAGCGCCTCGGCGACTCCGGCGCCGCGCGCAAGGCGGTGGTCGAGTCGATGCATCTGCTCGAAGCGGCAGCGGACGGCTTCGAGACGCAAGGTTTGAGAGAGCGCGCGTTCGATTGTTATCAGGTGCTCCTCACGCTCGGTCGCGACGGAGCCTTCGAGAACCTCGCCGAGGGTTACCTCAACTGCATCCGCATCCTCAAAGAAGACAACCTCAAGTACTACGTCCTGCAGTACTACGAAGACTTCCAAGAGCTCGCGCTCGCGCGCGGCGAGCTCCACGCGGCCGCCACGCTCTTTCGCGAAGCCGCGGAGTTCACGCGTCGCTACAACCTCCCGTACGAGCGCCACTACCGGCAGCGCGCCGCGGAGACGCAGGTGAAGGCGGCCGAGCGCATGCTCGCGGAGGGCTCGCTCTCGGAGATGGCCGAGAACGCTTACGCGGCCGCGATCGACGCCTACAACGACCTCGGCGCGTACTCGAAGGTGCGCGGGATCTACGGCGCGCTCGCGGGCCTCGACCTCGGGGAGAAGCGCCGCGCGCGCTACCTGCGCTTGCAGCAGCGGCTCGCGCACGTACAGGACGACGTGGGGCAGATCACGGCGTTCCCGGACTACCTCCGGATGGACACCGCGTACCCGGAGATCTGGCGCCTCGACGTCGTCGAGTGGGAGCAGCACGGCGACTCCGCGGAGACGATGGGAGAGGTCCTGCTCGATCCGAAGTGGCCGGAGTTCACGCGGCGGCGCGCGCTCTTGTGTCGCCTCTGGCAGCTCGGCACCGGAGAGGCACACCCCTCGCCGGAGACCCTGGTCGGGCTCGCGGCCTACCTCGGCAAGGTCGAGATCTACTCCGCCCTCGCGCCGCTCGAAAAGCTCGGCGATCACGACGATCCACGTGTCCGCTCAGCTGCACAAAAAGCCGTTCGCCAGCTCTTCTTCAAACGCAGCTTCGTGCTCGTGATGCGCGGGCTCTCCGACGCGGATGCTTCGGTCCGACGCGAAGCCCTCGAAGCGGTCGGCACCCTACACTTCGGGCACGCCTTCGACCCCCTCCAACGCATCTTCCGCTCGAGCCCCGACCCGAACGTCCGCAAGCGCGCGCTCCAGAGCATCGGGAAGATCTCGAGCATCGAGGCGGCCGAGATGCTCGTCGACGTGCTGCGCCAAGGCGACCCCGAGGAGCGCAACCTCGCGCGTGACCTGCTGGCGCGCGCGGACCATCCGGAGGTCGACGCGTTGCTCCGTCGCGCGGTGAGCGGCGAGTCGG
>CALJLK010000309.1 GCA_937982655.1 uncultured Sandaracinus sp. | reverse complement strand
CCGTCTCTGTCTCCGTCTCTGTCTCCGTCTCTGTCTCCGTCTCTGTCTCCGTCTCGGTCTCCCTCGCGGCCGTCTCCCGCGCGGCCGTCTCCACCGCCCCCGTCCACCACCACGCACCTCCACCCCCGAGCGCGATCACCCCCACGAGACCGATCGCCCAACGCGAGGTTTTGCCCGCGCGCACTGGCCGATCCGCGATCTCCCTCACGCGCACGGCGCCCGCCACCGTCGGCCGCTCCGACGTGCGCGCACCCTCGACCTCGACCTCCACGATCGCCGAGGTCTCCTCCTTCACCGCTTCGGCCGACCCCGAAGCCGAAGAGATCACCGTCTCCACCACCGCGCCGCTCGGCCGCTCCACGAGCGCGCGCATCTGCTGCTCGCCATCCGGGAACACCCGCTCCATCCACTCGGCGACGTCCGCCGTCGTCATCACCTCGCCCGCCTCCGCGAGCGCCGCCTGAAGCGCGCGACCGAACGCACGCGCGGTCGGGAAACGCCGCTCCGGATCGCGGTTGAGCGCCTCGAAGACCACCTCCTCGAACGCGATCGGCGCCTCCGCCCAATGCTCACGAATCGAAGGAATCGGCGCGGTCGACACCGCGAGCACCGTCTCCGCCATTCCATCACGCGAGAAGAGCCGCGAGCCCGCGAAGCACTCCCACGCGACCACGCCGAGCGCCCACACGTCTGCGCGCCGATCGAGCGTGTTCTTCGAGTCGAGCTGCTCCGGCGCCGCGTACGAGAGCTTGCCCTTCACCTCGCCCGTCACCGTGCGATGCAGCCGCTCGCGCGCGCTCGCGACACCGAAGTCGATCACACGACACGCGCCGTCGAAGCCGACGAGCAAGTTCGACGGAGACACGTCGCGGTGCACCACCTCGAGCGACTGGCCACGATCGTCGCGCAGCTCGTGCGCTGCGTGCAGGCCCTCGCACGCGTCCGCGATCAAACGCGCGGCCACGAAAGGAAAACGAGCGCGCAGCTCCGCATCCTCGATCGACTTCACCGCGCGTCGCAGCTTCGAGAGCGAGTGCCCGAGCACGAAGGGCATCGCGAGGAAGTGCACGCCGTCCACCTCGCCGAAGTCCGTCACGCCACACACGTTCGGATGCGTGATGCGCGCGGCGATGCGCGCCTCGTCGAGGAACATCGCGACGAACTTCGGATCCTTCGCGAGGTGCGCGTGGATCAGCTTGAGCGCGACGAGCTGCTCGTAGCCGCCCGGCCCGAGCGCGCGCGCGGCGTAGACGGTGCCCATGCCACCCGACGCGAGCTCCGCGCACAGCTCGTAGCGCCCGAACCGTCCGCGCGGGCCGAGCTTGATCGGCACCACGGACGGAGCGGAGGCGAGGCTCCGATCGCTCATCACCCGACAGGATAGAGGACTCGTCGCTCCACGTGAACGAATCTCACGAGCGCCGCGCGTGCGCGATACGCTGCGCCCGTGAGCGACGAAACCCGCACGCTGCTCGTGCACCTCGACGCCGATCGACCGCACCTCGAGCTGCGCGGCTTTCGGCTCGAGCCCACCGACCACACCACGACCGAGTCGCACGCCTTCACTGCGCTGCGCGTCGCGCTCGGCTCGCACCCGAGCAACGACCTCGTCCTCGACGACCCCACCGTCTCACGCTTCCACTGCGAGCTCCGCCTCGATCCGCATGGCGTGCGCGTGCGCGATCAAGGCAGCTCCAACGGCACCTTCGTCGAGCGTGTGCGCGTGATGGACGGATACCTCCACGACGGCGCGGAGCTCCGCCTCGGCGCGCGCGCCTTCGTCCTGCGCCTCGACGCGACGCCCCGCTCCGTTCCGCTCGGCGACGTCGAACGATTCGGCGCGCTCGTCGGTCGCTCCGCCGCGATGCGCCAAGCATTCGAGCAGCTCGCGCGCTGCGCGAAGAGCGACGCCACGGTGCTCCTCGACGGCGAGACCGGCACCGGCAAAGAAGCCGCCGCGATCGCGATCCACGAAGCGAGCGCGCGCGCCGAAGGCCCCTTCGTGGTCGTCGACTGCGGCGCCCTGCCGGCGACGTTGCTCGAGAGCGAGCTCTTCGGTCACGTGCGCGGCGCCTTCACGGGTGCCGACCGCGATCACGTCGGCGCGTTCGAAGCCGCGCACGGCGGCACGATCTTCCTCGACGAGATCGGCGAGCTCCCGCTCGACCTGCAGCCGAAGCTCCTGCGCGCCCTCGAGCAACGCACGATCCGTCGCGTCGGCGACACGCGTCACCGCGCGATCGACGTGCGCGTGATCGCCGCCACGCACCGCAACCTCCGTACGATGGTCAACGAAGGCCAGCTCCGCCCCGATCTCTACTACCGACTCGCGGTGGTCTCGGTCGAGCTCCCGCCGCTGCGCGATCGCCTCGACGATCTCCCGCTCCTCGTCGGTACCCTCCTCGATCGTCTGCGCGCCGATCCCTCGACGCGGGCGCGCTTCACGAGCGTCGGCTTCCTCGCCCAGCTCCACCGCAGCCGCTGGCCCGGCAACGTGCGCGAGCTCCGCAACTACCTCGAGCGCTCGCTCGTCCTCGACGCGCCCGCACCGATCGAGAGCGCACTGCTCGCTGCGGCCGACTCGTCGACCGCGTCGGCGGGGTCAGCCGCCGACTTCCCGCTCGATCCGACCGTGACCTACGCCGACGCTCGCACCGCCGCCCTCGCGGTCTTCGAGCGACGCTGGCTCGAAGCGCTCCTCGCGCACCACGGCGGCAACGTCTCCGAGGCCGCCCGCAGCGCCGAGATCAACCGCCCCTACCTGCACAAGCTGCTGCGCCGCCACGGCCTGCGTTGATGCGTCGGCGTGAAGCGACAGGTCGCGTTGCCTGGCCGACCGCCCGTTGACACCACGTCGAACCTGCCCGCTAGATCGCGACGTGCGCGCAGCCCTCGTCGTGTTGTGGGTGGCCGTCGCGGTCGAGCTCCTCGCGAGCCCCGCGTCCGCGCAGACGAACCTCCTCGCGGAGGGCCAACGCCTCTTTCGCCGCGGCGACTTCGAAGCGGCCGCGCAGGCCTACGATCGCGCGCTCGAGACACGCGAAGGCCTGAGCCGCGACGACGTGCTCGCGATCCAACACGACCTCGCGCTCGTGCGCGCCGCGTTGCGCGACGACGCCGGCGCCGAGCGCGCGCTCACCGCGCTGCTCTCGCTCGACGCGGCCGCGACCCTCGACGATCGCGCGCCTCCGAGCCTCGGTCGCACCCTCGAGCGCCTGCGCGCGGAGGTCGTGCCGCTCTCGATCGCCGACGCCGAGGCACCAGCGGGCGCCGAGACCGTGCTGACGATCCGCGTCGTCGATCCCGCGAGCCTCGTGCGCGAGGTGCGCGTCGAGCTCCAAGACGGCGACGCGTGGTCGCCGCGCGTCGGCACCGAGCACCGCCTCCCGCCCGGCACCGCCTACGTGGTCACCGCGATCGGCCCCGGCGGCGCCGTGCTCCTCACCCTCGGCGCCCACGACGCGCCGCGCACGCTCGCCACCCGCGTCGTCCCCACGCGCGAGGATTCCCTGCTCGCATCGGACGCACCGACCGATCCGACCGAGCCGCGCTCCGAACGCCGCGCGTGGCCCTGGGTCGTCGGCGTCGGCGCGGTCGTGCTCGCCGGCGTCGGCGTCGCGCTCGCGATCGCGCTTCGCCCGAACGACGTGCGCACCCAACCCACGGGACCGATGCCGATCCCATGAGCACGAACCCCACGAAGCGTTCGAACGAGACTCGTTCGAGGGAGGAGATCAGCTCGACGCGCGCGATCACGAGCCACTCGCGTCGCACCACGCCGCGTGTCGGAGATTCGTCGCCGACGTCGCGCCTCGCGCACGTCACACGTCGCGTCCCTCGCGTCGCCTCGGTGCTCTTCCTCCTCGCGGCCTGCGATCCCTCGCTCCGCGATCTCACGTGGCGCTACGACACCCGCGCCCTCGACGAGCCCACGAGCCTCGAAGCCCGCATCCGCGAAGGTGGCTGCGACGGCGCGATCGTCTTCGAGGATCGTTTCGCGATCGGCGCGACGGGCGCGCTCCCCGATCGCCTGCGCGAAGGCACCTACGGCTTCGAGCTCCTCGCGCGCGACGCCGACTGCGCGGTGATCGGGCGTGGCTGCGTCGAGCTCGCGCTCCCTACCGACGCCCCCGAGGTCGTCGTCACGCTCGCGCCTTCCACCGGACCCGCATGCGACGGCGTGTGCAGCGACGGTGTCTGCGTTCCGAGCACGCCCGACGCCGGTCCCGACGACGCGGGGATGCTCGACGGAGGCGTGCGCGACGCCGCGAGCTGCACCGACTGTCCCTGCGACGATTGCGACGCGCCCGGCGATCGCTGCGAGAGCGGCGTGTGCATCCCCGCGATCCCCGCCACCGACGTCGAGGTCGGCACGCGCCACACGTGCGCTCTCGCCGGCGAGCGCCTCTACTGCTGGGGCCAGAGCGGCCTCTTCGAGACGGGCCGCTACCTCGACCCCGCCGCCTACGCCGCGCCCTCCGCGATCTCCGGTCGCTGGAGCGCGCTCGAGATCGGCAGCCGCTCCGTCTGCGCCAAACGCGTCGGCGTCGGCGGCGAAGAGATCGTGTGTTGGGGCTCCAACAACCGCGATCAACTCGGCCTCGGCGACGAAGCGGGCGAGAACGTCGGCACCACCGTGCAGCCCGCGGATCTCGCGTTCGATCAGATCACCCTCGGGCTCGAGCACGGCCTCGCGATCCTCGACGGCACGCTCTACGGCTGGGGCACCAACAGCCACTTCCAGCTTTCGAACCTAATCGCGCGCGGCACCACGATCGCCGACCCGACCGCAATGACCCTCGACGGAATCACCGGTCCCTTCGCGCAAGTCAGCGCGATGCAGTGGAGCAGCTTCGTGCGCCACGAAGACGGCCGCGCGTGGGGCTTCGGCTGGAGCGCCGAAGGCGAGAACGGCAGCGGCCGATCGAGCGGCTCCTTCGAGACCCCCGGCGCGCTCCCCGGCGACGACTGGATCGAGCTCCAAGCCGGCATGCGCCACGCGTGTGGCCGCACCGGCGACGGCTCCGTCTTCTGCTGGGGCCACGGCGAGATGACCGCGAGCGCGAACCACGACTGCGACGACATGCGCGGCGCGCTCGGCGACGGCACCGGCAGCTCCACGATGCCGAGCTCGCCCATCGCCGGCCTCACCGCGAGCCGCGAAGGCTTCCGACTGAGCGCGTGGTGCGGGAGCTGCGTGATCGACGACGACGACGCGCTCCACTGCTTCGGCGCCAACACCTACGGCGAGCTCGGCGTGGGCGATCGTGAGCCCCGCCTGCGACCCGCGCGCGTCGAAGGCACCTGGACGGACGTCGCGCTGGGCGAGCGCCACGCGTGCGCCATCCGCACCGGCGGCGCCCTCTACTGCTGGGGCAGCAACGCCGACGGCCGCCTCGGCCACCCCACCGCCGCCGACGAAGGCTTCGACGAGAGCTTGGTCCCGCGGCGCGTGGTGCTCCCGGAGTGACCGAGGCACCACGCAGAAGCATCACGAGCGCCAAGCCACTCGCCAGACCATCCGTGACGAGAAGCAGCGCCGACAGGCGGCGCTTCACGCTCCGAGGTACCCCACCAGCCCCGCGATCAATGCGTCGAACACCTCGCGCACGCGACGCACCGCGCGGAGGTCTTCGTGGGTCACCACCCACGCCTCGAGCGGGACGGTGACGCGCGGGAGCACGTGCCGCAGCTCGGGGAACCGCGAGAGCAGCGGCCGCTGACACACCCCGATCCCGAGCCCCGCGCGTACGAGCTCGAGCTGCGCGACGTCGTCGTCGCAGCGGATCGCGAAGGCGCGCGCGGGAACGTCGACCCCGAGCGTGCGGAGCGCGTCGCGGAGCCCGACTCGGCGGTCGCTGCCCACGAGCACGTGTCCCTCCGCGAGCTGCGCGAGCTTCTTCGGCGTGCCGTGGCGCGCCAGGTACGCATCGGAGGCGACGAGCGCGAGCGGGATCGACCCGACGCGCCGCGCCACCAAGGCGCCCTGCGTGGGCCGCGTCATGCGCACCGCCACGTCGGCGTCGCGTCGCACCAGATCTTCCTGTCGATCCGTGAGCGAGAGCTCCACGACGAGCGAAGGGTGCCGCGCACGAAGGTCCGCGAGGATCGTCGGCATCGCGTGCGTGCCCACCATCTGGCTCGTCGAGATCCGCACCGTCCCGCGCAGCGGCCCGTCCGGCGCGTCGCTCACCGAGCGCACGAGCGCCTCCGCCGTGGACTCCATCGTCTGTGCGTAGGAGCGACAGACCTTCGCCGCGTCGGTCGGGGTCAGCCCGTTCGGCGCCCGGGTGAACAACACGACGCCGAGGGACTGCTCGAGCGCCTCGACGCGTCGACGCACCGTGGGCTGCGCGACCCGCAAACGCCGCGCCGCCCCCGAGAAGCTGCCTTCGTCGATCACCGCGAGGAGCGTCTCGTAGAGCTCCCACGACGGCGCGTCCGCGAACGACGCAGCGGGAGCGGAGGGCGTGGATCGGCTCATCAAATAAGGATGAGCGGATGGACGCACTTCGACAATCGCAACGAGCACGGACGCGCCGCAGGCTCTCTCCAAGCCGCGCCTCGGCGCTCACCCGGAGCCTTCCCATGTCGCTCGCCCCCGCCCCCACGTCCGCCTCCCACCACTCCGCCGCCACCGCCACGACACCCACCACCGCGACGCCCACCACCGCGACGCCCATCACCGCGACGCCCACCACCGCGACGCCCACCACCGCGACGCAGGACACGGAGATCGCCGACGCATCGACGAACGCTGGCTCGGCCGGCTCCACGTCACGCGACACCGGTGCCGTGACCGGGGCGGTCCGCGCCCTGCTCCGCCTCGAAGCGCTCGCGGCCTTCGTCACCGCGCTCCTCGCCTACCACCACCTCGGCGGAACCTGGAGCACGTTCGCGGGGCTCTTCCTCCTGCCCGACCTCGCGTTCCTCGGCTACCTCGCGGGCCCGCGCGTCGGCGCCGTCGCCTACGACACGACCCACACCTGGCTCGGCCCCGCCGCCCTCGCGCTCTTCGGCGCGCTCTCGGGTCTCGACGTCCTCTGGCTGGTCGCGATCTGGTCCGCCCACCTCGGCTTCGACCGCGCGCTCGGCTACGGCCTCAAGTACCCGACGAGCTTCGGTCGCACCCACCTCGGAGCGATCGGCCGCCGCCCACATCCCGAATGAGTCCTCCAGCAGTGTCGCTCCGGAGCCGACACCTGTCGCCGACGCGCCGACGCCTCCACGCCCACGGCACCCCGAATCTCCCGTGATCTCCGGGCGGTACGACCGTTGCTCATGCGAAGCGCATGCGCGCCCCGCTGCTGCTCTTCCTCGTCGCTTGCTCCGCCTCGATCGACGACCCGACCGGCACCCCGAGCCCCGAGCCGACCCCGCGCGAGCTCGCGTGCGACGAGGGCCCGACCACCGCGAGCACGCCGCTGACGCGCCTGAACCGCACGCAGTGGAGCGAGGCCGTCGCGGCGCTCCTCGACCTCGACGCGAACGAGGTCGCCGCAACGCTCGTCGACGACGCCCGCGCGGGTGGCTTCGACGTGGGCCGCGGCGTCAGCGCCGTGCACCTCGAGCGCTACCTCGACGCCGCCGCATCCATCGCTGCGCTCGCGGACGTCGCGCGCCTCGTGGGCGACGACACACCGATCGACTTCGCGCGCCGCCTCGCGCGCCGTGCGTGGCGACGAACGCCGACTCCCGAAGAGCTCGACGCGCTGGCGACCCTGCACGCGCTCGGCGACACGCCCGACGCGAGCGCGCGCCTCGTGATCGAGGCCGTCGTCGCCTCTCCCGACTTCCTCTTCCACGTCGAAGCCTCGGCCGACGCCGCGCCTGGCGACGTCGCCCGCCTCGACGATCACGCGCTCGCCAGCCGCCTCGCGTTCTTCCTCTGGCGCAGCCTGCCCGACGACACGCTCCTCGCCGACGCGGAGGCCGGCGTGCTCCACGACACGCTCGAGTCCCACGCGCACCGTCTGGTCGCCGATCCACGCTTCGAGCGCGCGGTGCGCGACTTCCACCGTCAGTGGCTCGGCCTCGAGGCGATCGAGAACCTGGTCAAAGGCGAGACCTACGCCGACTTCGACGCCAGCGTCGCGCGCGATCTCCGCGCCTCACTCGAAGCCTTCGTGGCGCACGTCTACGCGAACGACGCCACCCTCGACGCGCTCCTCACCGACGACACCGTCTTCGTGAACGCGCGGCTCGGCGCGCTCTACGGGCTACCCACCGAGAGCGCGACGCTCGTCGCCACCCGCGATCCGAACCGCCGCGGCCTGCTCGGTCAGCCCGGATTGCTCGCGCGCCTCGGCAAGCCCGATCAGAGCGATCCCATCCACCGCGGCCTCTTCGTGCGCGAGCGCCTGCTCTGCCAGACGCTGCCGATGCCGCCGAACGACGTCGATCTCACGATCCGCCCGCCCGAGCCCGGCGCGAGCACCCGCGATCGTTTCGCCGAGCACACCGCGTCCGAGGCGTGCGCGGTCTGCCACCGGCTCATCGATCCGATCGGCTTCGGCTTCGAATCCTTCGATGGAATCGGCCGATTCCGCACCACCGACGAAGGCGTCGCGGTCGACACCACGGGCGAGGTCCTCGGCGCGGAGGACGCGAGCGGCACCTTCGACGGTCAGCCCGAGCTCGCCGAGCAGCTCGCCCGAAGCGAGACCGTGCGCCGCTGCGTCGCGACGCAGTGGATGCGCTTCGCCCTTGGCCGCGAAGAGAGCGCCGCCGACGCGTGCTCGATCGACGACGTCGACGCGCGCTTCGCCGCCGCGGGTGGCGATCTGCGCGAGCTCGTGATCGCGATCGCGACGAGCGACGCCTTCCGTCACCGCCGCGTGCCCACCCCCTGAGCCCTCGCCGTCTCCAGGCCCGCATTCCGACGAACACCGCTCCGACGAACGCCGCTCCTCCGACGAAAACCCTGAGACACCATGCTCCACCGTCGAAACTTCTTCCGCACCCTCGGCACCGCGGCCCTCGCGCTTCCCGCATTGAGCGGGCTCCCACGCTCGCTCTCCGCGCAGCCGATGACCGCCCCGAAGCGGCTCGTGATCTGGTTCACCCCCAACGGCGTCCCCTTCGATCGCTGGTTCCCCACCGCGGGCGCGACCGAACGCGACTTCACGCTGAGTGAGATGCTCTCGCCCCTGGAGCGCCACCGCGAGCGCCTCCTCGTGCTCGGCGCACGCGAGTGGGATCCCCGCTACGTCCGCAACGAGCGCGGGATCTCGATCAAATGTGTCCCCGACACCCCGAGCGGCGGACACCAGCTCGGCATGCTCCTCACCGGCGCGCCGATGGCGACCTACGACGGCGTCGAGCTCGGCTCCGCCCCGAGCATCGATCAGCTCGTCGCCCGCGCGATCGGCGACCAGACGCGATTCCCTTCGCTCGAGCTCGGCGCGCGCGTCGGCGGCAACGAAGGCCAAGGAAAACGCCTCGTCTACCGGGACGCCGGGCAGTGGATCCCCGCCGTCGATCGCCCCGAACAGGTCTGGGACCGAGTCTTCGCCTCGCTCGTCGGATCCCCCGACGAACGCGAGCGCGATCTCGCCCGCCGGCGCGGCGTGGTCGACTTCCTCCACGGTCGCTACGCGAGCCTCCGCACCCGCCTCGACGTGGGCGACCGCGCCACCCTCGACGCGCACGTCACCGCGCTCCGCGAGGTCGAAGGTCGCCTCACCGCGCCGCTGAACGCGTGCGAGGTCCCGGGTCGCCCCGACATCGCGCCACGTCGTTGGGACGACTACACGGACCTCCCGGATCTGATCGAAGCCCAATGCGATCTCCTGGCGCTCGCCTTCGCCTGCGATCAAACGCGGGTCGCCACGGTGCAGATCACCGAAGCCGCGAGCAACGCGCGTTACCCCTTCCTCACCGGAACCGAGGAATGGCACCACGCGCTCTCTCACGACAACTCGCCGGAGTCGGTCGACAAGCTCGCCCAGATCGGCGCGTGGCACGCCGAGCGTCTGTCGGGTTTCCTCGACCGTCTCGCGGCCATCCCCGACGTCGACGGCCGCACCGTCCTCGACAACACGATCGTCTTCTGGGCGAACGAGATGGCGGACGGCGTCTACCACACGCACCAGAACATGCCCTTCGTCCTCGCGGGCGGCGGCGGGCTCCGCACCGGGCGCTACCTGCAGCTCGAAGACGCGTCCCACAACGATCTGCTGCTCGCGCTCGTGAACCTGATGGGCGTCGACGTCGACTACGTCGGCGCGCCCGAGTACTGCACCGGTCCCCTCGGAGGTCTGACGTGAGCCGCTCGCATTCCCGCCGCGCGTCGCTCGCGACGCAGTCGTTCGGAACGCTGCTCCTGCTCGTCGCGTGCGAAGGCTCGATGAGCAGCACGGACGTCGACGCTGGCTTCGCGCCGACGGACGCCGCCACCGATGTAGGCTTCGTCGACGACGCCGCGACCGACGACGCAGCGCTGGCGCGCGACGCCGACGTCGTCCCACCGGACGTGGGCCACGATCGCCTCGACGCCGGCCCCCCTCCCGTCGACGCCGGTCCTCCCTTCGTGCCCGACGACCGCCCGAGCTCCGCGCGCCACACGCCGATCCCCGTGGGCACCGACGGCTCGCCGAGCGGCTACTACGAGTACCTCCCGCCCACCTACGGCAACGGCGAGCCCCACCCGCTCGTGGTCTTCTGGCACGGCATCGGCGAGAACGGGAACGGCGACTCCGAGCTCGACCGCGTGCTCCGCGGCGGTCCTCCTCGCCTCATCGAGCGCGATCAATGGGACAACGCGCGTCCCTTCATCGTGCTCTCCGCGCAACATCCGGGTGGCGGCTGTCCCGCTCCGGACGACATCCGCGACTTCCTCGCCCACGCGCTCTCGACCTACCGCGTCGACCCCTCGCGCGTCTACCTCACGGGCCTCTCGTGCGGCGCGATCGGGAGCTGGAACTACCTCGGCCGCTACGTCGACGACACCCCCGTCGTCGCCGCGGTGCTCATCGCCGGCAACGGCTCGGGCGCGTGGAGCAACCAAGGCTGCGACCTCACGCGCGTCGCGATCTGGGGCCTCCACGGCGACGCGGACGACGTCGTGGTGCCGAGCGGCACGACCGTCCCGATGGGACACCTGCTCGAATGCCCTACGCGCGAAGAGCAGATCCTCACGATCTACCCCGGCGTCGGTCACGACTCGTGGTCGCGCACCTACGACGGAAGCGCGGGGCACGACGTCTGGGGCTGGCTGCTCGAACAGTCGCGCTGAGCCGCGGCTCCGCGGCTACGAACGACCTGACGAAGCCGTCGAAGACCGTGGTCGCGGGCGCAGCCGACGAAGCCGCGAAGCCCGATTCGGGCGCGACGGACGAGCCGCGCACGAGTTGAAGCGGAATCGTGCGAGGGGAAGCGGACGCAGTCCGCGAAGCTGCACGATTCCGCGAAACTATCG
>CALJLK010000308.1 GCA_937982655.1 uncultured Sandaracinus sp. | reverse complement strand
GCACGCGTCCGGGTCCGTTCCGAGCGCTTCGCAGAGCGGCTCCTGGACGAGCTCCACGAAGTCCGGCCACCAGTGGCCGAGGAAGGGCACCTGCGTTCCGTCCTCACGACGGATCCACCGCGGCGCCTCGAAGCGTTCGACCCGCCGACGACCTGCATCCTCGACGCGCGTGAAGAGGCCCGGCCACTCGGTGGGATCCTCCACGATGCCCGCGGCGGTGGGGTTGCAGAGGATGTACGCCATGGCCTCGACGCACGCCTTCGCCGTGACGTTCTCCGGCTGAGAGGTGGGTCGTTTGTCGAAGAGAACGCTCTTCGTTCCGCGGTACACCTGCACAGCCTTCGCGAGCATCGCGTGGAAGTCGCGAAAGAACTCACCTCGGATTCCATTCACATCCGTGAAGAGCAGGTGGTAGTGCGTCGACATCAGCACCACCGCGTGAATCCGAATCCCGTACCTGTTCACGTAGACCTGCAGCAGGTAGAAGAAGAGCTCGCGCATCTGCCGGTCCGGACGCAGCAGGAAGCGATGCTCGAGCGACACCCGGTCGGCGAGGATGACCTGACCGCGCACCACGTGCTGCGGGCGCGACATGCGACGTTCACGCGTTCGGCGACGTGCCGGTGGAGCGGACATGCCAACGCGCACTTCAACGCGCGTGCCGAGCCGTGCGATTCAACGATTTCGCAGCCTTGGCTCACCTTCCGCCGTGGCGGTGGCGCACGAGTGGCGGCGGAGATGGCGGCGCGAAGCCGTCGAGACCGCACTTCCAAGGCAGCACCGAGCTGCGTCAGGTGAAGCGCTCGAGCCACTCCACGTCGTCGAGGTCCTTGTGCCGCCCCGCCGCACGTTTGTTCCGCAGCAGAGCCTCACGACCGATGACACGCGCGCGCGCGCGCGAGCGCGACCCGCCGTAGTGACCCCAGTTTCGAAGGACACGGAGTGCGACGCGACGTGCCCCTTCGCCTGCGAGGAGATGACAGGTGCAGCGCGCGAGGAGTGCCAGGAGCGCGTCGCGGCGGCCGAGCTCGCGGCCCGGCACTGCCAGTGACTCACCCGATCTCGAAGGAGGGGCCCGCGACGAGCGCGATCGGCGCCGCGAACGAAGGAGACTCACCCCACGGACGACCGGCGCCGCGCGATGACGCACCGTGCACGAAACCGAGCTAGAAACGGCATCGTCGCCGCGTGCAGGACACTTTTCGCGGCAAATCTCACGAAAATCGTACACCAGCAAGTGCACGTTTTCGTTCGCGCAGGCTGGCCTCGCACGCCGCAGCCGTCCACCTTGAGCAGGTGGCCATTCCGCCCGACGTGTTCGCGTACCTCGACTACCGAGCCTACCTGCGCGCGCACTTTGCGTTCGCACGCGAGCGCGGCCTCTCGCACCGTGGTCTCGCGCGACGGGCGGGGATTCGCTCGCCCAGCTTTCTCAAGTCCGTGATGGACGGGGAGAAATCGCTCGCGACGCGCACGGCCCTTCGGGTCGCGAAGGCGTGTCGGCTCGAAGGAGAGAGCGCGGAGTACTTCGCGCACCTCGTCGCGTTCAACCAGGCCCGAGACGACGACACGAAGCGCGCGTCCTACGAGCGCCTACGAGCTTTCGGACGGTGGCGTCGCATTCACGCGCTCGATCTCGCGCGCGACGAGTACTTCTCGTGCTGGTACCTGCCGGCCATTCGAGAGCTCGTCTCGAGTGAGTCGTTCGTCGAAGACCCACGCTGGATCGCCCGACAACTGCGACCGCGCTTGAAGGTGACTCAAGTCCGCAAGGCGCTGCGAACGCTCGAGTCACTCGGCCTGCTCCAACGCGATGCGGAGGGCAAGCTTCGACAAACGGACGCCGCAGTCACCAGCGGGCTCGAAACGGGAAGCCTCCAACTCGCGCGCTTTCATCGGGCGATGATGCAGCGCGCGTCGGAGGCGATCGATCTCTTCCCGCGCGAAGAGCGTGACCTCGGCGCGCTGACCTTGTGCATCGACGACGAAGGCCTGGCGCGACTCAAGAAGCGCGTTCAGGAGTTTCGACGCGAGCTGCTGCTCGACGAACCTCGTTTCGCCGGTCGACGCAATCGTGTCGTTCAGATCAACGTGCAGGTCTTTCCGTTGTCCGTGGCGATCGAAGACCCGCAGAGGGGAAATTCGTGATGAATGCTCGAATTGTTCAATCGGCGAAGATCGAGTGGTGGCTCACGACACGTGCGTCGTGGATCCTGCTCGGGCTCGTCTTGGCGTGCTCGGGTACGGAGGGCGGAAACCCCCTCGATGGACACGACGCGGGTCCGGGTCCGACCGATGCCGCGACCTGCTCTCCGTCGGATGCGTCCCAGTTCGACGTCGCCCCTATGCTTCCCGAGCACCTTTGCGAGCGGGGCGAGGACGCGAGCGAGACATGCTCGTGCTTCGTAGGGGAGGCTGCTGCGTTCTCGGAGATCGCGGAGGGTCGCGGCCAACGCACCGCTCTGTTCGGCCCGACCTCGTCGGGCGGCTTCGCGGCCGTTCACCAGCGCACCTGCGTCGAAGACTGCAGCGAAACTGGGCGTGCGACACTGGAAGTGCATCGGTTCGACGCCGCGGGCGTGAGGGTGGGAGCGCCGATCGAGGTCACTCGTTCGAGCGCCTGGGTCGATCAAGGAGCGGTGCTCGAGGGCGACACGTTGACGCTCGTCTTCGCGGACGAGCGCGCCAGTCCGGCCGGGGAATCGTCCCTCTACTTCGCCCGCCTCGACGTCGCGAGCGGCAGCTGGATCGAAGAGCCCCGTGTCGTCCTTGCCGACGGCGGATCGGTGACGGCCCTCGAGCTGGCCACGGGAGGCACCGGATATGGCGTCGTGGTGGCGCGAACGACGGGGGCATTCTTCTTCGCCATGAGCGACGACGGAGCGCAGGTGGGTGACGTCGTTCAAGTGGCGGGCAGAGAACGCGCGTATGTCGGAGCTCGAGCGCTCGTGCCGCAGGAAGACGGCTTCTGGTTCGGGCGGTGGAGCGCTGGATCGCTCGTGCTCGTGCCTTTGAACGCCGAGGGCGAGGAGGGTTCGGCGGTGGAGATCGCGAGCGCGACGGCTGAGCCCCTACAGTTGATCGTGAGTCCGAGCGCCGAGGGCAACCTCGTCGTGTGGTCCGACGCATCCGGTCTTCGATTCGTGCGCACGAACGCCGAAGGCGCGCCGATCGGCGAGCCGGCCGAGGTTGCCGACGGCACTCTCCGCGCGGTGGTGGAGCAGAGCGACGGACACGTTGCGTTGTTGTGGATCGCACGCCGTCACGCTTGTAGTGGTGCGTTCGTCGACGGTCAGGAGTGGATCGTCACCAGGTTCGATCCGAGCGGCACGCGAGTCGACGACGTGCTCGTCCATCGCGGCACCGGGAGGAGCTTCGGAGGCGACCTGGTCGAGACGCGCGACGGCTTGCGTGCGTCGATCGTGACCTACGGGCCTGAGCAGTCGACGGCTTGGACCATGCCGACCTGCGTTCGATGACCGATCTCGCCTCGATGAGACGAGAAGCCCACGTGCGAGACAGCGGCGGTCGCCCGATGCGCCGAGCCTCGCAGCACGAGCTGCGGGCGCGACATGCGGCGTTCGGGAGTGCGGCGACGGGGCGCTCGAGCGGACACGCCGACACGCACATCGCGTCGCGTGCCGAGCGCTGCGATTCAACGATTTCGAGACCTTGGCTCTCCGCTCACGGTGGCGGTGGCGGACGAGTGGCGGCGAAGGTGGCGGACGGCGCCGACTGCGTCGCGCGCGCGAGCGCGAGCGCGAGCGTCGCGAGCGCGAGCGCGACGCCGTAATGACCCCAATTTCGAAGGACATGCAGCAGAAACGCCGTCTGCGAGAGCTTCTCCCCGGTGCGCTCGTGGTGAGCGGGATCCATCGAGCACCCACATCGACGACTACCAACCTCACGGTAGGCCGCGCCGCTTCTTGCTGGATGCGGGTTTCGCGACGACGATTCCGAGGTTCTCCGCGACCCCCGCGAGTAGCTGGCATGCCAGCAACGGCTGGGGGATTTCGTCGCGGGTCTTCTTCAAGCCGGCCGATCGGGCCTGCCATGCGACGATAGCGGCCTTCAGCGCCGACGCGCTGTCCGCGGTCGCGAACGCCTCGATGGCAGAGATGGCCGCTTCGAAGACGCGGAAGTCGTCGGTCTCCGCGACTTCCACGAGTAGCCGCTCGACGAGCGGCGCCCTTTCGCGCGCGGGATCCTCGTACAGAAGCGCGCTCGCCGCGCGAACTCGTGTCAACGGCGTGGGGTCGTCGAGGGCATGTTCGACGACCGTCACGAGGCGTGGCTCACGCGTTCGACAGAGCTCCGCGTACAGACGGCCGTATCCGCCGGGTCGAGCGGGCTCGGACAGCGCGCGGCCGAGCGCGTCGACGAGTGTGGCCCTGGCCGGGCCATCCGTGAGCAGGAGATACCGGACCACCTCGATGGCTCGGGCGCGCATCGTCTCCGGTGTGCCTTCGGTCGTGAGTGGCCACACCACCTCGAACCATCGTGGGTCGGGCTGTTGCGCTGGGGGGAGCAGTTGCTCGCGGGCGGCCCGCCGTGGATCCGCCTGTTTCGCCGTCCAGTTGGGCTGAGCGAGCACGGCGAGAATGTTGCCGACTCGTTCCGGATCACCCATCTCGGTCGACAACGCGTCAAACACGATTTCGGGATCGACGTTTCGGACGGCCTGGTTCAGCCGTTGGAAGGCCGTCGCAGCGGCGCGGAGCTCCTCGACCTGGAACATGAGCCGCAGGTTATCCGAAGGTCGCCGCACGCGCGCGCGGAGCCAGCCACGATCGAGGCGCGCGTCTTCGGCCCGTCTTCATGGGCCTCTTCGGAGTACACCGCGACCAGCGTGACGATCGATGACCGCGTGGGCTCGAGAGGCGTCAGGCCACGGGGAAGCTGACGAAGCGCGCTCGGACAGCCAGATCCCACGAAGCGAGCAGCACGTAGGCTCGGCGCCCATCGGCCCGGAGCGCCACGTCGCGGATCTGGAGATTGTCGCCGTCGACCGGTTGCTCGATCACCTGGACGCACTGCCGGTCTCGATCCCACAGGCTCAGCGTGCTCGCCGAGTCGCTGTTCTGCTGCTGGACGACCCACATGCGCGACCCATCGGCGCTGAAGCCGATGTTCGTCACGCGCGCCGCCGAGGGCAGCGAGAGGCTCTCGCGGACGGGCCACTTCTTGTTCACGTCGTGCAGCAGGATCTTCATCGGCGACTCGGCGTCGGCGTCGTCGTAGGCACCGTGAACCAGCGACGAGCCATCGGGGCTGAAGCACGACCGCACCGGGGTGTACTTCGAGGTGGTGATGCGCGTGAGCTGCTTTCCCTTCGCGACGTCCCAGACCCGCAGGTAGGTCTCCGCGTTCACCGTCACGACGTACTGGCCGTCGGGTGAGGCATGGATCGAGACCGGGGCATCGTCGGTCTTGCGCTCGAAGTCACGTAGCGCGCCCGCGTGCCACACCTTCACCACGTGATCGAGGAAGGCGACGCTGCCATCGGGCAGCTGCGTCGCACCCGTGGTCATGTACGAAGTGTCGATGGTCTCGAGAAGCTCTCCGCTCTCTGCGAAGATCATCGAGCCCACGCGTTTCTCTTCCGGCCACGCCCCCAGCGCGACGAGCCGTCCGTCCGACAAGAAGGTGAGCGGCCGGTCCATGTTCTCGAAGCGCTGGGTTTCGCGCAGCGACTCGCCCCCGCCGTCCAGCTTCAGGATTGCGACGTACGTCCCCCTCGGCCGCACCGGAAACGAGAACGCGAACCGGTCGTCACGCGGGTCGTGCCGCATGTAGCGCGGGTCTTCTCCGGTCTCGAACGTGTGGATCAACGTACCGTCGCTCGTCGTCTGTCGCTCCATGGCTTCCTCGTCGCCACTCTACGACGAGCCGACCCACGACTTCCCCATGCACCGTCGCTCCTCTCTCGGACGGTGTCCGATTCCATCGTGGAAGCTGGCTTCCGAACGCCCGTAGAAACCTCGGTAGAGCGACGAATGGAAGAGCTGTATGGACGTCGATCGGAAGCTACTTCGCGCGTTCGTCGAGGAATCGGACCCGTCGCGCTACGGATCACGCCCCATGAGCGCTCTCCGCGCGGTGTTCCTCGTCGCATGCCTCCTGTCCGGCTGTTCGTCGAGCGTCACGGACGGACCGCCGTCCACGCAATCCGCTGCGCCGGCGCCGACCGGGCAGGCGACGCGCGGCCCAGTGGATCCGAGTGAGCCCCCGGCGGCGCAGAACCAACCGTCCGAGGAGACCTCGCCCGAGCCCGCGCAGCCTCCGCGCCGGGTCGACGCGATCGACGCGGGCGAAAGCCACACCTGCGCCCTCCGCGACGACGCGACCGTCGCTTGCTGGGGCGACGGCGGGCACGCCCGCCTCGGCAGCATCCACCCGACCTCGGCGGTGCCCGTCGAAGTCGAGGGGCTCAGAGCCCGAGGAATCGGGCTGCATCGCTACGGCGGATGCGCCGTCACGCTCGAGGGTCGCGTCGAGTGCTGGGGGATCAGCAACCTCGGCCGTGGAGCCATCCAAGAGCGTCCGACTCCCATCCCGGGCTTCGAAGGCGTCCGCGAGGTATTCGCGGGCAACGGGCTGTGCGCGCGCTTCGAAGACGAGTCGGTTCGTTGTGTGGGACCGTGGCGGCACGACCCGCCAGCAGACGTCACGCGGGTTCGCGAGCTCGAGGGCACGGGCCAGATCGTGCTCGGACCCACCGCCTGTCGTCGGAGCGAAGGGGGCGGGGTTCGGTGCTTCGTGCGCAGTCGCGACGGAAGCAACTCGTGGGCGAGGGTCCCCGGCGTTCGTGGCGATCACATCGACGGCGGAGGCGCACGGGTGTGCGTGCCGACGCCGGCGCGCATCCGATGCTGGGGCTCCACCGACTGGGCCCGCCGAGCGGGGCAGTTCGCACCCGACGTGTTCTCGGAGGAGATCGTCGGAGCTCGCCTCGTCGCCACGAGCCCGTACTGGATCTGCGGGGTGACGGACGAAGCCCTCGATTGCCGCGCGCAGGACCCATCGGTGACCGACCTCCGCCTCCCGTGGAGTCGGCCTCGAATCGTCGCAGTCACGGCGGCCCGCGAGCCGTGCGTGTTGGACGAAGCGGGGCGCGTGTCGTGCGTGAGGGACGGGGCCCTCGCCCCGGTGGAGCTCGACTGACCCGACGGGCTCGCGCGACGACAGGCTCGAGATCGAGAAGGCCACCCCACGACGAAAGGTCGGGCGCGGACGGCGAACTTTCTTCGACCCCGGGTGAATCCTTCCGCTGCGACGTGGATAGAGCCCAGCGGAGGTTCACTCATGTCCAAGCTGCTTCCCACCAACGAGCACCCCGTCGAGCG
>CALJLK010000307.1 GCA_937982655.1 uncultured Sandaracinus sp. | reverse complement strand
GGGTGCCAAACGGCGCCCCCGCGACCGACGGCGTGTACGTGCACCACACGAACCCCGACGAGCTGCACGCGCTGCTCTCGCTGCTCTCGCACCGGCACCGCTGCCGCCTCGTCGGCGAGGACCTCGGCACCGTGCCCGACGCGGTGCGCAGCTCGATGGCGCGCCACCGCGAGGCGCGCACGTGGGTCTTCTACTTCTTCGCGCACGACTGGGGCTGGGAGGCGCCGCCCGAGGGCAGCGTCGCGACCTTGAACACGCACGATCTGCCGACCTTCGCGGGCTGGTGGGGCGCCAAGGACGTCGACGATTGGGTCGATCTCGGGCTCTACGACGAGGCGCGCGCGGCGGACGCGAAGCTCGAGCGTGCGAAGCTCACGAGCGACCTGAAGCGACGTCTCTCGATGGACGAGGGCGCGAGCGCGCGCGAGGTCCACGACCGCATCGCGACCGCGGTCGCCGAAGGACCGGGCGATCTCTTGCTGCTCACGCTCGAGGATCTCTTCTCCGAGGACCGTCCGCAGAACGTGCCGGGGACCTTCGACGAGAAGCCGAACTGGATGCGGCGCGCGAAGGAAGGCCTCGAGGCGCTGGAGAAGCCGGAGAACGACGCGTTGCTCGCGGACATCCGTCGGCGGCGTCCGGTGTGACCGGCGGATCTGAAGCGGCTGAACCGAGACGATGAATCCGAAGGCACTGTCGTGATCCCGCGATCACGACCCATGCTTTCGCCTCGAGCTCAAACGCAGATCCCTCGATCTGCGCGAACGCTCACTCCGCCGCTTCGGCGCGGGGCTCGTCGTAGAAACGTCGGCACCACTTCCGGTATGCGCCGATCGGTCCATCGTTCGCGGCGAGAACCGGGCGCTCGAAATAGGCCTTGTTCTCCCAGATCTGGAAGTCCTGCTCGACGTCCTGCACGAAGCCCTGGAAGAAGAGCTTGCTGATCATGGCCGTCATGTTCGGGTCCGGCATCGCGCGCATCGTGCCGCCGCCGCGCAGGATCACGGTGTCCTCGTCGATCGGCGTGCAGAGGACGTAGGTGCGGAATTCCGTATTGAAGGTCGGCACCGTGACCTCGACCACCGAGTAGCCGAGCCCGTGCACGCGGACCTTGAAGATCGATTGAACCGTCTGGCCGGGCATGCCGACGTTGTCGAGGCCGCGCTTCATCGAATACGCGATGCGCAGCGTGTCGCCGTCGAGCTCGATCGGCTCGACGATGTCGACCGCGCTGTAGCCGTGTACGGCCGGGAAGTGCGCGAGGTCGACGCTGTTCTCGCTCGTCTCTTGTGGGTGGGCGTGGAGCTTCGGCCAGGTGTGCCAGCTCATGTCCGTCCAGCCCTCGGTGCCGCGCATCGCGAAGTAGCTCGGCGGCTCGAAGCTCGGCGGTGCACCGGCCGGGTCGTGCCACGCGAGGATCGCGCCGTCGATCTCGCGCAGCTCCCACGCGGGCGTGCGCATCGCGGGCGGGATCTTCGCGCCGCCCGGGATCTCGACGCAGTCGCCACGACCGTCGAAGCGCATGCCGTGGAAGGCACACCGGATCGTGCCGCCCTGCACGCAGCCGCCCTTGCCGAGGTGCGCGCCGAGGTGCGGGCAATACGCGGAGAGCGCGTTGGCTCTTCCGTCCTCGCCGCGGAAGAGAACGATCTCCTTGCCGAAGGCGCGCACGGTGAGCACCGCCGCCTCCCCGAGCTCGTGCGAGAGCGCGAGCGCGAACCAACCCCGGGGGAACGACGGAAAGGGATAGCGGGACATCGGCGCCGATTGTCGCGAGTGTGCGCGCGCGGTCAAGGCGAGCGGTGCGGAGGCCCCCGTGAGCCGCGCTCAACGTCACGTGAACCGGTTCTGGAACGGGTTCTTTCGTCGGGCGATTCTCGGCCGAGAGGCGCCCTCGGGCGGTGCCGTTACGTCATCGCTCGCCGCAACCGCGCGGCTCACTCCTCGATCGTGCAGCGCCCCTCGGTGCACGCGAGCGACGTCCCGACGCAGAGCACCCCCAAGTTGCAGGGCACCGAGAGCATGCCAATCCGAACGCTCTCGGCGGACCAACCCGCTTCCAGCGCATCCGCCGCGTCCCGCCGCACGGCGAGCGGGCAGAGACCAAAAGTACGACCGGGTGAGTGGCTCGGCACCCACGTCGTGCATTCCTCCACGCTCGTGCAGCTCGAGGCGGCTTCGACCATGGGGTCCAACCACGCGCTGGCGAGCGACCTCGCTTCCTCGCACGAGAGGAGCGTTCCGGCGTCTCCGACCGGCGTCGACTCCGCGCACGCCGACACGAAGCCCGAGAGCATCAGCACGCGCACGAGCCCGGAGACCTTCGACTCGATGTGCTTCACGCACCGACTATCGCACTCAGCCGAGGCGCGCGACAGCCACTCGGAACGCGTCGCGCGCGTCCTCGAAGTCACGCGAGATGCCGCCCTCGACGATGCGCGCGCCCGCGACCTGCGGCCCGGCGCGCCTCGAGCGTCGGGCCACCGCGTGAAACCTCGGCCGCTGTGGACGTCGGCCGCTGCGTCGTCGCGCGCCGCAGCCATGCTCCCGCTACTCGATCGCGCAGCGCCCTGCCGTGCACGCGAGCGACGTCCCGACGCAGAGCACCCCCTCGTTGCAGGGCACCGACAGCATGCCGATCCGAACGCTCTCGGCGGACCAACCCGCTTCCAGCGCGTCCACCGCATCCCGTCGCACGGCACGTGTGCAGAGTCCGAAGGCACGATCGGGAGGCTCGCTAGGCGACCACGTCGTGCATTCCTCCACGCTGATGCAGTTCGAAGCGGCCTCAGTCGCGGGGTTCAACCACGCGCTGGCGAGCGACCTCGCTTCTTCGCACGAAAGGAGCGTTCCAGCGTCTCCACCCGGCGTAGACTCCGCGCACGCGGAGACGAGGACAAAGAGAACAACGACCATCTTCTTCATGATGACTCCGACTAGGGCTGAGTATCGTCCGGACTGACGCTCGGACCGACTTCGCCGGCTTCGACGCCAGAGTCCGGGTGTACGAGGTCCACCAAGGCGAGCCATAACGCTACCGCGTCCAACTCCGCATTGCTTCGGATCAGCAGGTAGCGATCCGACTTGAGCTGAAACCCGCGATTGATCACGCGAGCGACTGGAAGCAAAACTTGCTGCCCCGGCGACAGGTCGAGTCGAGACAACGTTTCGACCCGAACGACATCAGAAGCCCGAAGAGCGTGACCTCTCAACACCGTTTCAACCGCAACCTCGATCTCGTTCCGAAGAACCAGACTCTCGACCAAGGTTCCCGAGCGCGCGTCGAAACCAACCGTCGTCCGTCGGACCTCTCGTTGCGCGACTACCCGCGCAACCACAACAGCGTCGGCCGTTCCGTACACGTCGACATCCGATGCGGGCCCGTCCTGGAGCAACCGAGACTCGGCGGCGGATCCAAGGGGAAGTGCCACGACGATCACCAAAGAAACCATCGCCACCCTGCTCACGGTCTCACCTCCACGCCATACACCCACGGAAATCGAACATCCCCACCGACGGCAGGAGAGGCCGTCAACACATGCAGCACTTTCGTTGCAGGCTCCCCCCAAGATCCAGCGGTCACCGTGGCGAACTGCGAATAAAAACTAGAGCCGCCATCCGTACCACGAAACACACCGACGAAACCCGCCGAGTTTTCCGTAATCGACATCCCATCTCTCGAGTAGTTTGCGGAGACCACCGAGGTTCCGGGAGTCGAGATAGTGGTACCGGAAACCACGACGTTCGTCGTTCTCACACGAACGTTGTCAGTGTTCGTGAAGTAGTTCGCACTAAACGACCACGAGACTCGGACAGAACTTCCGATCGCCGCGCACGAGACTCCCATCTCGGGACGATTCGCAATCGTTCCGATGTATTGAGCTGGTCCCCAGGAGGAACCGTCACTCGTCGTCACGATTCCGGCAAGACGCCCCGCATTCGCGGGATCGTTCCAGTTCAGATATTGGTACACGAGAAGCCAGCTCGAGCCACCGAGATAGCAGACGTCGGGCGTGCCGACGGACGCCACCGAAGACGGGGGGTCGACATGAGTCCACGTCGAACCGCCATCTGTCGTTCGCATGACGCGGATACGCATGTCCGAACCAGAGGGATCCACCCAAGCCCATAGGTACTTCCCGTCGAGGCCGTCCGCACCCATTCCATAAAAGGATGCCTTGCCGGCGTAGATCACAGGGCTTCCGAACGTGCCCGAGGTCGAACCAGAGAGCCGGACGACCTGCTTGTACGGGTCTGTCGCGAGCACCGTGACCGTCGAAGAATCACGAATGATCGCGGGCCGAAGCGTCGTGCGCGTGAGATTCTGTAGATTCGACGAGGGAGACGTCCAGGAGGCTCCGTTGTCGGTGGATCTGACGAACCGCATTTTGTCGCTGACACGTTCGCCGTAGAACGTGGACAACACGGCATCTCGATCGCTTGGAAAAGGACCATAGGTCAAATCGGCGTATGTTGGAGTACCGAACGCCCGAACCATGGCCCGCCTCGGGGTGCCGCTCGGAGGAAGAGGAATATCTGGGAGACCGTACAGAGCGTGCCCCAGCTCATGAAGCATCACTGATCCCATGTCGACCGCGGTCGTACTTCGGTAGACGACCCAGTTGATCAATGCGCCGTTCGAGAAGCGCCTGTAGACGTTCACCCACGGGCCCGAGAAGGCGGCGCGAGCCAGGACATCCGGGTCCAGGTCCATGTCCACGCCGCGAACCGTGAGGGCTCCAGCGGTCTCAAACTGCGTCGTCAACCCACAAAACTTCGGCCGCAGTCTCGTGCCGGTGATGAACATCCATCGACCGACTGCCCTCAGCGTGAGGTCGATGACCCGATCTCTCCACCCCGCAGGAAAACCGACGTCTTCGAAGGACTGCCAGTTCAGGTAGATGCAGGGTTCGGACCCTTCCGGGAAGTATTGAGCGCGGCCTCGGCCCGCCATGGCGAACGACAGCAGCACGACCGCTAGAAAGGCACCTCGTCGCCACGTACTCGAAGCAGGCGCACATCCGGCTGCTGACCACGGACTCGGACGACTAGCGGTGCTCTGCGCTGATTTCTTCAGTTTGACGAACTGCATGATGTCTTCCGTATCAGACTCGCCCCCCCCCGTCATCACCCGAAGGGGTGAGGTCAGCCGACATCACCGCGTATTTGGCGTCGAAGCGGCCAGAGCTTCGAGCCGACTGGGTGCTACACGGGGCGGCAGTCGCCGCGGCGCTGCG
>CALJLK010000306.1 GCA_937982655.1 uncultured Sandaracinus sp. | reverse complement strand
GGGCCCCATCGGGGCTTCATGCCCCGTGGGGGAGGGTCTGGCGACAGACCCTCGGGGAAGCCGAGCGCGGCCCGCGTAACCTTTCGCGCGCCGGCGCGACGACCGGCGGCTCGCACACGCGAGACTAGGAGGATCATGTCGCTCTACGAAGCCACGGTGCCGCAGCTCACGAAGATGCTCTCCAACCTCGAGCGTTGGATCGACGAAGCCGAGGCGCACGCGAAGACGAAGGGCTTCGAGCCCGACCTCTACCTCGGTTTCCGGCTCGCGCCCGACCAGTACGCGTTCGTGCGCCAGGTCCAGTCGGCGTGTGACTCCGCGAAGTTCGCGGCCGCGCGCGCCGGGGGCAAGGAGCCGCCCAAGCACCCCGACGACGAGACCACGCTCGTGCAGCTCCGCGCGCGCATCCGCGCGGTGATCGACTTCCTCGCGAGCTTCGATCCCTCCGACTTCGAAGGCGCGGAATCGCGGGAGATCCGGCTCCCCTTCATGCCCGGAAAGGCGATGAAGGGCATCGACTACGTGCACCAGATGGGGCTCCCGAACTTCTACTTCCACCTCGTTCACGCCTACGCGATCCTGCGTCACAACGGCGTGCCGCTCGGGAAGATGAAGTTCATCGGTGGGCTCGACGTGTACGA
Organism: uncultured Sandaracinus sp.; assembly: GCA_937982655.1. Classification (GTDB taxonomy): domain Bacteria; phylum Myxococcota_A; class Polyangia; order Polyangiales; family Houyiibacteriaceae; genus JACKEH01. The sequence continues at coordinate 10,987 of CALJLK010000306.1, read as the reverse complement.
CGTCTGAGCGAGGACCGACGTCTGCGCGAGGATCGAGCGTGCGCGGATCCGAACGAACGCGAACCCGCGCTCGACCGCGATCAGCCGAGCGCGTGGCGTGGCTCGGGGAGCACCGACGTCCGCGCCGGCGTCGCTTCGATCGGCGGCTCCGCGCGCACGCCTTGCGGGAGCTCCCACTCCTCGACCTGCCAGTGTCGCCACGCCTCGCGGTGCAGGACCTCGAGCGCCTCGCGCGAGCCGAGCAGCGCTGCGCGCTCCTCCTCGCGCAGGCCGGCGGGGCCCACCTGGATCGCCTTGCTCACGAGCGCTTCGTCCAACGTGCCGGGAGGGAGCGCCGCCCGGAGCCGCGCGCAGAGGCTCGGATCGAGCACGAGATCGCGAAAACGTGCTGCGGCGTCCGCGTGAAAGTAGCCGCGGTGCGCGTGGAAGGCGCGCACCACCGCGGTCTCGTGCTCGTCGGCGGCGCGCGGCACGCGCAGGAGCGCCGCGAGCGCGCGGCCTGCCGACTCCGAGCCGAGCAGCGCGGCGAAAGGGATCGCGAGCGCCCATGGGATCGCGATCGGTGCGACGAAGAGCGACGCGTTCGGAGCGAACCAGGCGACCAGCCCGAGCGTGAGCACGCCGAAGAAGGTCGCGAGGGTCGTGCGGGCGTCGATCGCGGAGGACCAGGCACCTTCGGCGTGGCGGCGCTGGGGGTTCCAGCCGACCGCGCGGCCGGTGACGATCTCGAGCACGAACACCGTGTGCGCGAGCATCGTGATGGGCGCGAGGAAGACCGAGAGCGTGAGCTCCACCGCCGCGGCCATCGGGAGACGAAGCGCTTCGAGCAGACGCCCACGTCGCAGCGCACCCACCATCGAGGCGAGGATGCCGACGACGCGCGGCGCGAGCAGGAGCGCGATCGACGCGATGCCGAGGAGCACGAGCGAAGACGCGTCGGCCACCGAACCGCGCCACGCCACGAGCGCGCCGAGCGCGAGGAAGACGAGCCAGAGCGGCGAGAGCAGGTACGCCATCGCGCCGAGTGCGAGGTGCAGACGGCTGCGCGGCGTCAGGCCCTCGGCGAGCACCACGCGCAGGTGCTGGAGGTTGCCTTGGCACCACCGTCGATCGCGCACGAGGTACTCGCGCAGCGTGGGCGGCGGCTCTTCGTACGAGTCGCCGAGGTCGTCGGCGAGCCGCACCCCGTAGCCGCCACGACGGAGCAGCGCGGCCTCCACGAAGTCGTGGCTGAGGATCGGTCCGCCGAGCGGTGGCGCGCCCGAGAGCAAGGGGAGCCCGCAGCACTTCACGAACGCGTCGACGCGGATGGCGGCGTTGTGGCCGAAGTAGTTTCCGTCGGAACCGCTGAAGGCGGCCAGGCCGCTCGTGAGCACGCCGCCCGCGAGCCCGTGCGCGAGCTGCAGCGCGCGCGCGAAGAGCGTCTGCCCACCGCGCAGCGCGATCGGCGCTTGGAGCAACCCGAGCGACGGGTTCGCGTCCATGCGTCGCACCAGCGCGATCATCGTCTCGGCGCCCATCAAGCTGTCGGCGTCGAGCACGATCGCGTAGCGGTAACGATCGGCGTGCCGCACGAAGAGCTCCGCGAGGTTGCCGGCCTTCTTGCCGACGTTGCGGCGACGGCGTCGGTAGAACACCGGCACCAGCCCCGACTGCGCGGCTCGGCTCGCGAGGCGACGCCACGCACGCGCTTCGTCGGCGGCGCGCGCCGGCGATTGGGTGTCGCTCGCGATCAGGATCTCGAACGAGCGCGCCTCCGGAAACGCGAGCAGGCGCTCACGCATCGCGGCGAGGCCCGCGAACACGCGCTCGGGATCTTCTTCGAAGATCGGCATCACGATCGCGGTGCGCGGGAGCGGACCGGCCGACGCCGTGACGCGTGGTCTTCGGATCGTGCGCGCGATCCCGAGGAGCGCGAGCACGAGCGCGTGCCCGTGCAGGCTCGCGAGCAGTCCGAAGAGCGTGCCCCACGCGATGGCCAGCGCGTCGCCGCCGGCCGCGATGGAGAAGCGCCAACCGCCGAGCATCCCGAGCGCGAGGCCGGGCAGCAGCGCGAGCATCCACGCGCGCGAAGGTCGCGCGAGGGGCTGCGTGGGGAGCGCGCCTTCGTCGAGCAGCGAGGCGTGGGCGTCGCGCAGCGCGTCGCGGAGCACGTCGTCGTCGGAGAGGAGCGCGTCCGGGAGCCGATCGAGCGCGCGCCGCAGCTCGACACCTTCGGGATCCGCGGCGCGGGCTTCCGAACCGAGCACCTCGGCCGCCCACGCGTCGACGCGCTCTTGCGCGTGCCGGATGATCTCGTCCGGTGTGGTCTTGCGCGAGGCGTGCGCTTCGAGCAGCAGTCGCTCCTTGAGCGCGTCGAGTGCGGCGTCCTCGAGCGGCGCGAGCGATCGCAGGAATACCCGCAAGCGACGGCCTGCGTCGGCGCCGCTCGTGCGGACGCGGCTGGTCGAAGGTCCGGAGACGTCGAGCGACGGGATCACGACGCGACCTCCGGTTGCCAGAGGTAGGTGAAGGTCTCGCCGAGCGCGCGCTCGCCCGCATGCAGGAACGAGCGCAGCTCCACCGCGTCGCGCTCCGCTTCGAGGCGAATCACGAGCCGCACGTGGCCGCTCGGCTCGCGCTCCACGCGCGCGAGATCGACGCGTGCACCTTCGGCGTCGACGCGCACGTTCGGCTCGACCTCGCGCGGCACTCCAGCCCACGTCACGACGAAGAGGCCGTCGTTCGCGTCGTGCGCGTCGGGCTGCACGGTCGCTTCCGGCCGCCCGAGGCGCGTCGCGATCACGTGCGCGCCCGGCTCCTCGAAGCTCCCGAACGCCACGCGGTAGCCGTAGCGCAGCGAACGACCCGGCGCGTCCGGCACGAAGAACGCGCCGACGTTGTCGTCGGTCTCGAGCCGCGTCGCGATCTCCAAGAGCCGCACCGCGCCTGCGCCCCAGTCGCCGCGCGGCGTCACGAGCGCGCTCGGTCGCTCCGCGTAGCGCGCCTCGAGATCTTGGTAGCTCGCCGGATCGCGGTCGCGCTGCACCAGCCCGAACGCGCGTGGTCGATCGAGGCGGAAGCTCGAGAGGGTCGTGCGCGGAGGATTCCGCAGCGGGCGGTAGAGGCGCTCGCCGTTCTCCGCGTGCAGCACGAGGCCGTCGGAGTCGTGGACCTCGGGGCGGAAGTCGCCGAAGCGCGCGGGGCGGTCCTCGCCGAAGAGGTACATGCTCGTGAGCGGCGCGAGCCCGAGCGCCTCGACGGGCGCGCGGAGGAAGAGCGCCGCGTCGACGTCAATCGCGGTGGGCGCGCCGGGCGTGAGCGCGAAGTGGAACGCGCCCTCTACGCGGGGGCCACGCACGTCCGCGATCACGTGCGCGACCTCGTCCTCGGGACGTGGCGTGACGAGGTGGAGCGCGACGATCTCGGGGAACTCCTCCGGACGATCGAGCCCGGTGTCGACGCCGACGCAGCGCGCGGAGAGGCCGTAGACGTTGCCGCGTCCGAGCGAGCGGAAGTAGCTCGCGCCGAGGAACACGAGCACCTCGTCGCGGTAGGCGTCGGTGTTGATCGGCGTGTGCAGCCGAAGACCCGCGAAGCCCAATCCTTCGAAGCGCGACGGGTCGAGACCTTCGGGATAGACGAAGAGCGCGGGATCGAACGCGAGCGGGCGCGCGCCTTCGTCGTCGTGCACGACGATCGCGACGTCGCGTCCGTAGTAGAAGCCGCGGTGGAAGAGCTGCGCTTCGTAGCGACCTCCGCGATCGCGCCAGAGGCTTCGCTCGGTGCGAAAGCGGATCTGACGGTAGAGGTCGTACGAGATCCCGCGCAGCTCGGGTGGCACCTCCGGCGGGGGCGCGATCGCGGCGGTGCGGAGGCGTCGCTGCGCGCGGCGCGTGGCGTCCGCGAAGATCGTGCGTGCGCGATCGTCCGGCGACGTGCGCGCGCGCGGTCGCGCGTGGAGAGGAGCGGGCCCACATGCCCCGAGCAGCAGGGCTCCGAGGTGTTGGAGGAACGAACGGCGTCCCGACATGCGCGCGGCCGCTGAGCAATGCGCGTGCCCTTTACGTGTCTTCACGTGATGCATGCGGCGCTCACGCGGATCGAAGCGGTGCGACGAGACACGATTCGTCGTTCGACTCGCGATTCTCGGTGGATCGTGCGTCATGCGTGCGGGGAAGCTCGTTCGTGTGCGCCGAGGTGGACGCGCCCGGATCGCCTCCGCGACCTTCCTCGACGCGGGGCGCCCACACCAGACCGCCACGCTGTGTCGCGATGTCTCGCTTCCGTCGCTCGATGGAGACTGTGATCTCCACTCGTTCTCTGAACTTTTCCGATGGATCGGCGCGATCGAGACCCCATCGGCACGCCTCGCGTGCGCGCATGGAATTCGCAAACGGGCCGCGCGCCCATGCGTGCCTCTCCGCTGGCTCTCGCCGCTCGCCCAACCTCGCAGCACACCCTCGACTTCGCCGCGCGCTCGGTGATCGATGGGCTCGGCTCTCGCAGCACGGTCGAGACGCTCCTCGCGAGCCGCGCGCTCCGTCACTCGTGGGAGGCGCTGCACCAGCTCCTCGCGATCCGCCTCGGGGAGGACGAGACCGCGGCGGCGCTCGCTTCGCTGGAGGGGCCGATCGACGACTCGGCGCCGAGCGCGCGCGCGTCGATCTTTCGTCGCGCGTGGTCCGCGATCGACGAGCTCGAGCCGCGATTGGATCGCGCGTGGTGGTCCGATCACGCGTCATCCTTGTCGGAGTCGTATCGACGCGCGCTCGCGAAGACGCGCGCCGCGCTGGTGGTGCGCACCAGCCCGACCGCCCTGCGTCCCTTCGACGTGGCAGAGCTCGTGTTCGCGCGGCGACTCTCGATCCCGGAGGTCGCGTTCGTGCTCGCGCGCACCGAAGCGGAGGTCGAAGCGGTGCTGCTCGATGCCGAAGCGACCGCACGTCGTTCGCTCGGCGAGACACCCCCGAGCCGCGGCGCGACGCTCGACGACGCGTTGCTCGAAGCGCTCGCGCTCGCGCCGCGAGCCGAGCGACCGCGGGGCGAGCCGCTGCTCTCCGAAGGCGACGTCGTCGCGGAGCGCTACCGCGTCGCGCGTTGGCTCGGGACGGGCGGGTTCGCGGACGTGTACGAAGCGACCGATCTCGACGTGCCGGGTCACGTGGTCGCGCTGAAGCTGTTTCGCCAACCGTCGGCGGACGGCGCGGCGCGTGAGGCCGCGCTGCGCGAGCTTCGCCTCATCGCGAGCGTCACGCACCCCTCGATCGTTCAGTTCAAGGACCACGGCTGGCACCTCGATCGGTTCTTCTTCGTCATGCCGCTCTACCGCGGCGAGACCCTGCGCGATCGGCTCGCGCGCGGACCGCTCTCGCGCGTCGAGGCGCGCTCCGTCTTCGTACCGCTCGCGCGTGCGCTCGCGGCGCTGCACCGCGCGGGCGTTCGTCATCAGGACGTCAAACCGGACAACGTCTTCCTCGCGCGCCCCCACGACGGGGACGACGCGGACCTGCTGCCCGTGCTCCTCGATCTCGGCGTCGCCGCGAAGGACGCGGAGAACGTGCTCGCCGGCACCCCGAGCTACCTCGCACCCGAGGTCGCGGCTCGTTTCGCGCGCGAGCCCGATCCCCCGACCGTGACGGGCAAAGCGGACGTCTTCGCGCTGGCGCTCACGCTGCGCAACGCGCTCGCACCCGACGAAGAAGAAGAGGTGCTCGGCGGCGCGGTCGACGCGTTCGTACGCCATCGCGCACGACACGGGCTCACGGCCCCGAGGCGTCGCGAGCTCCGTTACTTGCGCGCGAGCTTCGAGCGTTGGCTTCACCTCGCGCCCGACGAGCGCCCCGACGCCGCGACCTTCGCGCGCGAGCTCGCGATCCTCACCGCGCCGGAGGAGAAGCGCGCGCGTCGTGTGGCGACGTTGCGCTGGGGACTGCCGCTCGTCGTCAGCCTGCTCGTGGTCTTCGGTGCGGTGGTCTTCGTGCTCGGACGCGACGCGGAGCTGCAGCGCGTGGAGGCGAGCCAGGCGCGTGAGCTCGCGGCGCTCGAGCGCATGCGCGCCGAGGAAGCTCGCGAGCGGGCCGCGCGGGTGCGGGCAGATCTCGCGGAGTCGATGGCGCGTCGGCGCGCGCTCGAAGCGGACGTCGCGCGCCTTCAGGAAGAGTACGCGGCCGGTCGGCTCACCCGCGAGGAGCTCGCATCGAAGCTCGCGCACGCGGAGAGCGCGCTCGCGGTGCTCGCCACGCAGACCGAAGAGACGACGATGCGTCTTCAAGGCGAGCTGCGCCGCATGCGCGAGTCGCGCGACCTTTCGCTCGGCGAGCTCGACCGGGCGCGGGAGAGCCTCAGGCACGAGCAAGAACGAGCCGCTGCGCTGCGCGATCGCAACGACGCGTTGACGGCGGAGCTCGAAGAGGCTCGCGCCACCACGGCGCGAGTGCGCGCGCGGATGGACGAGCTGGAGCAGACCCTCGGCGCGCTGCGCCTGAGCCTCGGGACCGCGGAGGACGAGAGCCCGCTGCCTTGAGCGCTGCGCACTGCGGCACCGTCGAGCCCGAAGCCCTCCGTTTGGGTCACGCCCGAGACCGAAGGCGTTTCGTTTGGGGCGGTCTTCGGCTCCGAACGCGCTTGGAACGGCGCGCGTCCCGTGGCATCTCGTGCGCCGCATGAGCGCGCAGCCGACGCAGCCGGAGCGGGGAGGGTGGCTCGCGCTCGCGTGGGCGGTCGGCGCGGTGGCGACCGCGATCCCGATCTTCACGCCCGAGCACGTGCCCTTCCTCGACTGGCCGCAGCACGCGGCGATGGTCGCGGTGCTCGCGGGGCACGGCGATCCCAGCCAAGGCTTCGACCGCTACTACGAGTTGCACCCGCAGGTGTCGACGTACCTGAGCTTCTATTACGCGGGCGCGCTGCTCGCGAAGCTCGTCGGCGTCGACCTCGCGATGCGGATCCTGACGGTGGTCTCGATGATCACCACGCCGCTCGCGACCGCGTCGCTGCTGCGCGCGCTCGGCCGTTCGCCGTGGCCTTCGTTGCTCGCGTTCGTCCCCGCGTGGAGCTGGCCGCTCTACATGGGCTTCACCACGTACGTGCTCGCGGTGCCGCTCGCGCTCTGGACGATCGCAGCGCTCGTGAAGCTCACCGATCGCGAGGAGGGCGAGCGCCGTGGACCTTTCGTCGAAGTGGTGATCGCGTCGACGCTGCTCTTCTTCACCCATGCGCTCGCGTACGGTGCTGCGCTCGCGGTCGCGGGCGTCGCGCTCGCGATCTTCCATCATTGGCGACGTTTTCGTCGCTTGCTGATCGCGCTCGCCGCGCTCGCGCCCTCACTGCTCGCGCTCGGCTACTGGATGGTGCGCCAGTGGACGGGCTCCGCCGCCGCGCGCAGCGGCGCGCTCACGGCGACCGTGCATGGACAGAGCGAAGGCGGCATCGAGCCGCACCCGCTCGCGAACAAGCTCCCCGAGCTGCCGACGTGGTTCAACGAGGCGTTCCGCGACGACGCCGACACCACGATCGGCACCTACTGGCTCTACGCGCTCGCGTTCACGTTCGCGGCGGGGCTCGTCGCGCTCGCGCTCCGCACGCGACGCGATCGACCGAACCTTCGCGCGTTCGTCCTGTCGTTCCCGTGGCGCGCGGTGCTCGTCGCGCTCCTGATCGCGGGGCTCTACTTCGTGGTGCCGATGAGCGCGGGCAACATCTGGGCGCTCTCGCCGCGGATGATCGTGCTCGCCGCGTGCGGCTCGACGCTGCTGGTGCCGCGCCTCTTCGATCGCCCCGTCTTCGACGCGCTCGCGCTGGCCCCCGCGCTCGCGCTCACGCTCTACGCGGCTCACGTGAATCACGAGAAGCTCGGCAGCGGCGATCGCGACGCGCGCGATCTGAGCGCGGTGCTCGCGCACGCCGAGACCGGCCAGCGGCTCTACGGGCTCGTCTACTCGACCGGCGACGACGCGATGTCCGGCGCGGTGCACCTGCACGACGCGGCCTACTACATGGTCGAGCGCGGCGGGCTCACCGGCTTCACGTTCGTGCACGTGCCGACGATCCCGCTGCGGCTGCGCACGCTCGGCGATGGCCCATACCCGGGCCGGCGCGGCGAGTGGGAGCACGATCGTTTTCGCTTCGAGATCTACGGGGACTTCTACGACTACCTCTTGAGCCGCGGCGGGGGCGCGAGCCTGCCCGCGCGCATCGGGGCTCCCATCGGCGCGCTCGAGCTCGTGCACACTCGAGGCGCGTGGGCGCTCTACCGAAACCGCCGCCCGCGCCGCACGCTCGTGCGTTCGTTCGGCGAGACGCTGCACGAGGCGACCGCGCGCATCGTCCGCGGTGGTGGCGCTGCCGAGACCTGCGCGCCGTGGGACGGCCGCGGGCTGCGGTGTCCGGGCGGGGATTGGATGAACGTCTCGCCGAGTGAGCAGAGCTTCGGTGGGCGTCGTGTCTTCTGCGTGTGGGCGCACCCGCCGGCGAACGGCGACACGCTCGAGCTCACCTACGAGAACGTGCCGTCCGAGGGCGACCGGATCACCGGCTTCGCGGGCGTCGCGGACGGCGGACAGAACGCGTCGGGCCCCGACGTGACGCTCGCGATCTCCGTCGACGGCAACGCGATCGGGCAGGTGCAGGCGGGCTCGACGCGTGGGTGGCGACTCTTCGATCTCCCGGTGCCACCGAGCGATCGGCCGCGTCGTGTCGTCCTGCGCATCTCCGCGCCCGACGACGGCGCGCGGCACTTCTGCTTCGGCGCGCAGCTCTTCGCGTCCGAGCCGACCGACCCGGCGGACGACGACGCCGATGCGCGCTGAGCTCGCGTGTGTGCTCGGTCTGCTCGTCGCGTCGACCTCGAGCGCGCAGCCGAGCGCGCCGACGACCGCGCCGCCGAGCGCGGCGATCTCCGCGGCTGCGACGAGCTCCGCAGCGACGAGCGCGAGTACGCCGAACGTCGCGAGCGTGCCCACGACGACCGCTGCGAGCATGCCGCGCGCGACGTCCTTCGCGCCTCCGATCGAGCCCGACGTGTTCGTACGTGTGGCGGACGGACGCTTCGTGATCGGCGACGCGCCGTTCGCGTTCGTGGGCGCGAACGTCGCGGTCACGCACTCCGCGCCGCACCGCGCCTCGCTCGAGGCCGCGCTCGACGCGGTGGTCGCGGACGGCGGCACCGTGATCCGCGTGTGGGCCCTCGGCGAAGCGCCGCTCGACGCGCCCGCCTGGAGACGCGAGTACGCGATGCGCGTCGGACCCGAAGGCTGGGTCGAAGAGAGCTTCGTGCACCTCGACCGCGTGCTGGTCGAAGCGCGACGTCGCGGGCTGCGCGTCGTCGTGGTGCTCGCCAACCGTTGGGGCGACTACGGCGGATTCTCCGAGCTCGCGCGTTGGGCGGGCATGCCGCCTCGCGATCGTGATCTCTCGCCCGCCGAGCTCGACGCCTTCCTCGCGTGCGCGCGTTGCGACGCGCTCTTCGACGCGCACCTCCGTCGCGTGCTCGGCCGGACCAACACCGTGAGCGGCGTGGCCTACCGCGACGACCCCACGGTGCTCGCGTGGGAGCTCGTCAACGAGGTCACCGCGACCACCACCGCGGGTGAGCGCGCGCTGCTCGGATGGGTCGATCGCCACGCGCAGACCGTCCGCGCGCTCGCGCCGCGTCAGCTCGTCTCGGCCGGGCACCTCGGGTGGCGCACGCTCCGCGATCGCGCGGTGTGGCGTGCGGTCCATGCCTTGCCGTCGATCGACTTCGCCGACCTGCACGCCTACCCGCGTCGCGATCCGCGGGTGCGTTCGATGCGTGACTTGCACGCGTGGATCGATGCGCGGGCGGCGGACGCGCGCGCGCTCGGCAAGCCGCTCGTGATCGGCGAGCTCGGTTTTTCGCTCTCGGAGCCGGACGCCGCGCGTTGGCTCGACGCCTTCTTGCAGCGCGCGCGGCGCGTCGGCGTCGCGGGCGTGTTGCTCTGGATCTACCGCGTGTCGGGCTACCGCGATCCCTACGCGGTCCACTTCGATCGGCCCCACGCGCGGGCGATCCGCCGCGTGATCGCGAGGAACGCGCGTGCGCTCTCGTCCACGCGGCGCACGTCGGCGGCGGCGCCGAACGACCTCCACGAAGCGCCGCCGCTCGCGCGCTGCCCCGGTCGCCCGCTGCTGCACGAGGCGTGGCTCGACAATCGCCTCGTGCTCGATCCGGCGCGCTTCGCGCTCGCGCGTTTCGAAGCGTGTGGGCTCCACGCGCGGCCGGACGCACCCGAAGAGGCACACCTCTGGGGCGCGGGCGAAGGCTTCGTGGAGTGGCGGATTCGGGTGCGTCGTCGTGCGCGCTACGTGCTCGAAGCGACGCTCTCGACCGAGCTGCCCGGCCTCGGAGGCGGCGCGCCGGAGGACGCGGGCTCGTTGCGCACGCGGGTCGACGGAACGGTGGCGGACGAGCGGACGCTCCTGCCGGACGACGGACGCGGACGCGCCGAAGCGATCCCGCTCGGCGAGCTCGCGCCGGGCGTGCACCGCGTGCGGTTGGAGACGGTGGAGCGCCCGGGTCGCGGGCTCGCGGTGTACGCGCGCGCGCCGATGGTCGTGCGCGTGGAGTGACTCGAGCGGCTACAGCGCGTCCGCCATCGCTTCGAGGTGAGCGAGCCAGCTCGGGTCGGGGGCGTCGAGCTCGGCGAGGAGCGACGCGAAGTCGGTGGGGGACGCAGGGGGCGCGGGAGGCGTCTCGCCGCGGCCGAAGATCGAGGACCAGAGGCTGCGCTCGCGACGTGCGGGCGGCGGCGGCGCGCCCGTGGTGGGAAGAGCGCGCGGAGGTGGCGGCGCATGGCGCGGCGGCGGTCCCGCGGGCGCGGGTGGGGGAGCGCCGGGACGCGAGGGCATCGGGGGCATCGGGCGCGCGGCGCTCGACGGAATCGCGCCGTCTCGTGGCACGTCCGACTTCGCGGTTGAGCGCTGCACGCTCGCGCGCGTCCGGAGCGAGTCGAGCTCCAAGAGCTCGCCTTCCAGCTCCTGCCGCATC
>CALJLK010000305.1 GCA_937982655.1 uncultured Sandaracinus sp. | reverse complement strand
GCGGGAGCGCGGTCACGAGCTTCTCGATCCACGGCGACGCATGGATCATCGCCGCCTCTGCGTGCAGCTCGCTGAACCCCGCGCGCTCGAAGACGAGCACCATCCAGTAGATGCCGCCGAACCCTCGCGCGAGCAGCGCGCAGTCGGGCTCGTGCACCACCAGCCGCGTCGCGTTCGGATCCCGGTGCACGCTCTCGCGCAGCGCCGTGATCGCCACGAACGATCGCAGCGCGTGTCGCCACTCCGTCGCGGAGCGCGCGTGGTCCTTCGCGGCCTCACGCACCTGCGACACGACACGCAGCAGCTCCTCCGGCAACGCCTCACGGCTCTCCCCCGCCAGATGCGGCGCGAGATCGAGCCCCATCGCGCTCGCCAGCGCCGCGCCCTCTGCTGCGAGCCGCGCGTCGTCGACGTCCTCCGGCCCGCGCTCGGGCTCCGACGAGCCCCAGAGCACGGGAGAGCCCTCGTCGATCACGAACGCGCGCGCCGCCCCCGACTGCTGCGCGAGGATCTCGAGCGCGTCGTCGAGCGCGCGCTGCGGATCGAGCGAGCGTCGCGGACGCTGCGACTCCCGCGGCTCGAGCGTGGTCGGGAACGCACGCACGAACGTGCGCAGCCGCTCGCGCAGCGCCGCGACGGACTCCGGCAGCGCTCCGTCGTACGTGAGCACGAGACGCCGCGGCTCCATCGCACACCACACGACGTCCTCGCCCGGCTCGCGTCCCCCGATCTCGAAGCGCGCATCGTCCGCGCCGAGCTCACGACGCACGATCTCCAGGAACCGAAGCGGGTCTTCCACGCGCGCGAGGTTACCTGCGCACGTGCAGTCGGGCGAGCGCGGAGATGAATCCGTCGATGCGTTCGGCGTCTCGCGCTTCGCCACCGCGGGAACGGCGAGCTCGAGGCCGACGTCCTCGTCGCCTCGCATCGATCCCCCGGTCGGCGTCAGGGCGTCGGCGTGGGAGGGAAGAGGCGGCCGACGTCGAGCTCGAGCGCTTGGAAGGGCGCGATGCGTGCGATGTCGCCTTCGGCATAGAGGCCCTGTTCGGTCCAGCGATCGGCTTCGAGCACGAGGGCGAGCAGGGTGCGGTCGTCGGGATCGAGGAGCCAGAAGTGGGCGATGCCCGCGCTCGCGAAGAGACGACGTTTCTCTACCGAGTCGGCGGGGTCAGCCGCCGACTTGTCGCGGGTGTCGCGCAGACGCGTTCCGGGCGAGAGCACCTCGCACACCCAGTCGGGTCGAACGTCGATCGGCAACGTTTCGAGATCCGTGAGCCGCTCTTTGCGCCAACCGGCGACGTCGGGTCGCACGATGTCGTGGGGGCTGAGGCGGACATCGACCTCGGTGAGGATCCACCACCCTCCGGGACCTCCGCGTCCGTCGTCGTCGTCGAAGGGGCCGCCGATGGCGCCCGCGATCGCGCGTGCCACGCGTCCGTGCCGCGGGCGCGCGGACGGCAGGGTCTCGAGCTGGCCGCCGATCACCTCGACGCGCTCGTCACCGGCGGCGAGCACGTCGTCGTACGTCGCGAGGCGGCGGGCGGGATCGGACGACATGCGCTCAGGATGCCACACGCGAACGCGTGATCGTGGTGGGCTGGCGGTGGGGAGGACGAGGCGCGGGATCCGGGAGCCGACCGAGGCGTACGCTCTTCGGATGTCGGACGGTATGGAGTGGTTCTGGCTGCCCGGGGTCCCGATGGTCCTCGGGTGGTTGCTGACGATCGCGTTCGGAGTGCTCGGAGCGACCACGGTGCGGCGCGTCGATGCGCGGGCGGGGTGGATGATCGTCGTCGCGTCGGGGACGGAGATCCTGCTCGGCGTGGCGGGGATGGTGGTGCCTCTGCTGATGACGCGTACGCGCTCGACGGGGGAGATCGCGACGTCGATGGCGTTCTGGGGGCTCTTCGCGGGCACGCTCGGGCTGTTCGCTCGCGGGCTCTTCTTCGCCGCGATCGTGTCGCTGGCGGCGAGCCGGGCGCGTCGGCCGCGCGAAGAGCCGCACGTCGTTTGAGGCGCGCACGCAACGCGCGTTCGGGGAATGAGAAGAACGCTCGCAGCAGAGGCCAAGCCTTCGGTACCCTACGGTCTCCCACCGAGGAGGTGCCCATGCGTCGTTGGACCCTCGCGACCCTGATCGCGCTGCTCGCCCTTCCCGCCCACGCGCAGCGCACCGTCGCTTACGACACAGTCTCCGACGGGTTCCCCGCCGCGGTCACGTGCGGCTTCTGCGCGGGTGAGAAGTTCGGTGTCGTCTTCTACGAACTCCCCGGTGGCACCGGACTGCGGGCCGACGAGTTCCCGTTGACGTTGACCGCGATCCAGATCGCGGTGGCACGCATTCGCGTGACCGGCAGCGCCTTGAGCGGCGGGTACATGTGCGCCGGCTCGAACATGGAGGGAACCGTCGATCTCACGCTCGACGTGTTCGCCGGCGAGACCGTCCCGACGAGCATTCGCAACCTCCCCGCGAGCGGCGCATGGCCAGGCGAGACGATGGTCCTCACCACCGAGGCCACCGCAACCGTGAGCGTCGCGACGGCGGACGGTGGCAGCGAGTTCAACGTCACCCTCAACGAGATCCCGATCCCCGAAGGCGGTGTCCTCGTCGAAGCGCCAGCCACCTACCTTCGTGTCGTCGCGTCGATCCCCGGCGGAGGCTCCAGCGCTTCGTGCACCGAGCTCGGTTTCACTTCACCCGGCGCAGTCGCCATTCGAGACGACGATGGCCGAGTCGCTGCTCGCCGATCGCTGATCTACGCGCTCCCCGTCGACCTCGGTGGTCTCGGCGGAATCCCCGGCGGCTGGTACTGGAACGAGGAAGTCCCCTCGGACGACGGCGGTCCGCCCGGTGTCGCCGGCGACTGGGCGCTCCGCATCAGCGTCTCCCCCAGCGGCGCGCCGCCCGTCGACGCGGGCCCGACCCCGCCGCGTGACGCGGGCAGCTCGGACGGCGGTCCCATCGCGACCGAGGACGCCGGCACGAGCCTCGACGCCAGCACCCCCTTCGACGGCGGCACGTCGAGCTGCACGATGGACAGCCAGTGCGGCGGCGGCGAGCGCTGCATCGACGGCGCGTGCGTCCGCACCACCTGCACCACCACCGACGAGTGCGGTGGTGGGCGGAGCTGTGTCGACGGTCGTTGCCGCAACCTCTGCGACACCGACCGCGACTGCGAAGGCGGCGAGGTCTGCGACGGGACCGAGGGCGTGTGCCGTCCCGCAGACTCGGGTGGCGGCGACGGTGGTTGCTCCTGCCGCGCGCCGGGCGCTGGGTCGTCGAGTCCCGGCGCCTTCGCAGGTCTCGCGCTCGGTCTCGCGTGGCTCGCCCGTCGGCGCGGACGCTGACGTCTCCACATCCGACACGCGCGAGGTGAGGGTCGACCGGCGGACCGATCCCATGCGTGTCGATCGAGGCGCGCCACGCGTGTCGTTCGAGGCGCGCGCACCGCCCGGTTGAACCCACCCGCCACCTGCGCGACCTTCCGACCATGTCGGTCGAAGCGTCACGACGGATTCCGTGGCCTTGGTTGCTCCTCGCGACCGGCATCCTCGCCCTGGCCCGTTACTTCTTCGACGAGACCACCACCGAGACCTCGTTCCGCGCGGGTCTCGGGCTCGTGGCGGTCGGCAGCGCGTGGATCATCGCCAAGACCGTCCTCGTGCGCCCGGACGACACAGCCCGCGTCCACCGCACGGCAGAACCTTCTCGGTCGGCCGGGTCAGCGGCCGACGAAGCTTCGTCGGCCGCCGAAGCATCGCGCGCGGGCGAGCGTTTCTCGTTGCCCCCGTCGCGCTTCACGCTCCCGCCCGGCTCGTCGGTACCCGCACCCCTCGCGCACGAGCCCCCGCGCGCCCCCGTGGCCGCGGCCACTCCCGTCGCGACCGCACCGGTCGCCGTGGAGGCGTACGCCCCCCTCGCCGCCTCCCCCGGCCCCCACGGGATCGCCGCGACCTACGTCGCCCCCTCGGTCACACCGCACACCCACGCCGCGCCTTCCGCCGCCTCCTTCGAGGATCCCGACGCCACCTGGATGGTCAAGGCCGAGGACGTCCCGGACTGAGTTGGGTCGTTCTCGGACGGCGCGACCGTGCTGATGCGACCGTCGCGAGGGCCATGCCCGCATGCCCGCCGACCCCCCGAGCCGCGCCGCCTCGGACGGCGCGCCGCCGCATGCGACGCCGCCTACTCGACCGGCAAGCGATCGCACGCGCCCTGTGGTCGAACGCACGCTCCGCAGCCCGTTCGACCCACGCACGGCGGGCGTCAGTCCCTTTACGTCGCGCAAACGCTCGGATCCGATGGCTTTTTCGGCGGCCCGCCCGTCCGGCTCGGTGCGCCGCCCCGACCCGCCCGAAGCCGTGGGCCCGTTCGCTGCCCGAAGTTCCTCGAATTCACCGAGAAAACGGGCATGGACCGAGCGTGGCACGTGGGTTGCTCATGAGGTCTCGCGCTCTGCTCCGACGCGGTGCCCCGTGCACCGACTGACGACCGAGCGTTGACATCACGGGGGCTTCTGACAGACAAGCGCCTCCGTTTTGGCTTCTACCGACGGCCTCTGCCGTCGGGTTGGTTCGTACGACGGCTCCGGCCGTCGAGCGGCTCGAAAGGGTCGCGGTGGGTGGACGGGGTCCGACGACGTCGGGCCGCTTTCGGATGGTGGAGAGCCTCTTGAAGAACGCATCCTTGCTCGTGCTCGTCCTCGCGCTCGGCACCTCGCTTCCGGTGCATGCGCAAACGACGGGCGACGCTCCGGCGGAAGCCCCTGCGGGCTCGGCGCTCGCTGAACCCGAGCCCGAGGTCTCGGACGAGGCGGAGGAAGCCGAAGAAGCGGCGGCCGGCGAAGAGTCCGGCACCGCGCTCGGCCAAGCCGCAACGACGACGACTCCGACGACGACTCCGACCGTCTCGGACGATCTCGCGGAGGCGACCGCCGAGTCGAGCGCCCCCGCGTCGGCTGGGCCCGCGTCGGGGGAGGGTCAGCAGGAGGGCGGCGAGGGAACCAGCACGGCGGACCGCCTCGCGCAGGCCGTCCCGAACGCCGGTCTCGCGTGGTCGATGCCGATCACGGCCGGCTACGCGGTTTCGACCCGCACCTTCAACCGCAACGGCCAGCTCACGTACTCGCCCTTCCAGCAGCTCAGCCTCAACGCCGCGTTCCGTTGGAACTTCGGCGGCGGTCTCCTGGCCGGCATCATCCAGGGCATGAACTACGAGCTCTCCACCAACCAGGGGACGCTCAATGCCGGTTTCACCCAGCCGCAGACGATCGACTGGCCGGACACCCGCCTCGACGTGACCTACACGATTCCCTGGAAGCCGCTCGGAATCGGCATCACGGGACAGGTCGCTTTCTTCCTTCCGACCTCCAAGTTCAGCCGCGCTTCCAACCGCGCGCTCGGCATCAGCCCGCTGCTCTTCCTCGTGAAGGGTTTCCCGGTCGCACAAGGTCTCCTCGTCACGGGTCTCTGGCGCTATACGGGCTGGACGGGTGACCTCCAGGCCGTCGAAAACCCGATCGGGTACGACTGTGCGACCGTCGGCCTCGAGTCCCAGCGCTGCCACACGGGCGCCAACCCGATTCGCCACTCGAACTCGGCCTTCCTCGGCGTCACGCTCCTGCCGATCTCTCAGCTCGCGATCTCGCTCTCGTACGGTGGGCAGTGGCTCCGCCGTGAGCACGCCTCCGCGTACTCGTTCGACCCGACCCACGTCGTGACCGCGAACGGCCAGCCCCACAGCGACGGCGCGAGCAACACCGAGAACCGCCTCATCCTCCACAACTTCACGGCCAGCATCACATACGACTTCACGAGCTACCTCACGCTCGGCATCGCGTACGACACGTTCACGACCTGGTACGACGACAGCGGCGACATCCGCCAGCCCTTCCACGACGAGAACACCGTCCTCCGCTTCACGCTCCAGTTCCGCCCCGACTTCTTCACGGCGGACCTTCGTCAGCGCCGCGCCGCCGAAGCCGCCGCGGCCACGGAAGAAGCGACCGTACGTCGCGCGATGCCGACCCGGTTCTGAGCGATCGGGAAACGCACGAGAAGAGCCCGCCCCCGGCGGGCTTTTCTCTTTGGAACCGACCGCTCCGTTCGTCGAGCCCATCCACCGAACCCGAGAAGAAGCGCTCGCCCGACGGTTCGGGCGTTCGCCTCCGATCGTTTCGCGGCCGATGGCTCGCGGCCGATCGTTTCGTGAGCGAAGCCTCGCGGTCACGACGCCCGATGATGGTAACGTCCGCGCCGTGGTCGAGCGCGTCTTCGACGAAGAATACTACCGGCGGCACTACGAAGATCCGGACACCCGGGTCTACGACGAGCGCGTGGTCGCGCGTTTGGGCGACTTCGTGTGCAGCTACGTGCGTCACTTGGAGATCCCGGTGCGACGCGTGCTGGATCTCGGGTGTGGCTTCGGCTTCTGGAAGCCGGTGGTGCAACGGCACTTCCCGAACGCGATCTACGAAGGGGTCGAGGTCAGCGAGTACCTCTGTGCGCGCTTCGGCTGGACCCAA
The DNA here is from genome assembly GCA_937982655.1 of uncultured Sandaracinus sp. GTDB lineage: Bacteria > Myxococcota_A > Polyangia > Polyangiales > Houyiibacteriaceae > JACKEH01. Next base: position 3,969 of record CALJLK010000305.1, on the reverse strand, counting down.
GGCTCGATCACCAGCTTCAAGGGTCTGCCGGCCGACTTGGTGATCTGCCAAGGCGTGCTGCAATACCTCGACGCCAAAGAGGCCGCGCGCGCGATCAAGACGCTCGAGCACCTCTGCCAAGGCGCGCTCTACCTCGAGGTCCTCACGAAGCGCGACTGGGAAGAGAACGTCTCGCAGGCGCGCACGGACGGGAACGTCTACCTGCGCGAGAGCAAGTGGTACCGCGACCGCCTCCGCAAGACCTTCCGCAACGGCGGCGGTGGGGTCTTCTTCCACCGAGACTCCGAAGCAGTTCTCTACGATCTAGAACAGATCGACTGATCGACGGGTCGCAGCAGGATCCCAGTTCGCGGGAGATCCCCGACGGGCACGGATCCGCGATCGCCTGGCTCGCGACCGCCCGGATCGCGAGCCCGAGCTCGAGCGCGTCAGTCCACCGTCGACGGCGCGCAGATGTCGATCGTCACGCGTCCGTCCGCCGCGTCGGTCTCTGCGCAGGTGCTCGGGCAGAGCTGAATGCGATCGGCGACCGGCACAAACGACCAACCGTCGCCACACTCCGCCTCCGAGCGCACCTGCGGGAGCACCCGCCGCGTGCCGTCGGCGAACGTCACGCTGACCGTGAAGGTGCTCGGATCGTAGGGAATTCCGCGCGGGGGCGGCTGCGGCAGCGAGTACGCACACGGGAGCGGGATGCGCACGGCGACGCGCTCCGAGAGCGGCTCGACCACTTGCGACCAGTCCTCCTCGCACACGGAGAGGAAGAGCCCGCCCGTCGCCATCGTGAGCCCCATGTACTCGAAGCCCGGGCGCCACGCGGCGTTGTCATCCGTGAAGCAGACGCCGAACGGGTTCGTGACCGTGATCATCACCTGCTCGGACGCGATCGCGTGCGCGGTGTAGTCGCGCTCGAGCAGACGACGGAACTCCTCGTCGAACGCCTCCCACTCCATCGCGCGGCTGTCGTCGTCCGTCACCGCCACGACGTGCACGATCGAGTCGGGCCGCATGAAGTTGCGGTACATCGGGTAGTTCTGGATGACCTTCAGCAGCGGATCCCAGGACCCGACCTCGTCCTCGATCGCGCGGAAACGCCCCGCGAAGGCCGACGGCGGACCCGGCACGTAGCCACGCTCCGCGATGAAGATCACCCGCGAGTCGACGTTCGCTTCGACGATCGCATCCCAGAAAATCTGGATGTTCTCCTGCAGGCGGGAGTTCTCGTCGATCATGCTGCCCGAGCTGTCGAACACCCAGATGATGTCGACCGGGATGCTCGCTTCGCCCGGCGCGACGCTGCGGGGATCCGGACAGGGGACGAAAGCATCGGGCGCGTCCGGCGCGTCCGGCGCGTCGAGCCCCGCGTCCTCGATCCGCGCGTCGGGTCCGGCGTCGAGCGGAGGGCCCGCGTCGAACGCGGCGTCGAAGGTGCCCGCGTCGCGCGGCGAGCCCTGGACTTTGAGTCCGGTCTTCGAGCCGCAGCCAACGAGGAGAAGCGAGATCAAGACGAGCCGAGCGCCACGCATCGCGCGACCTCCGAGCAAGGGTAGTGCCAAGGAATCCTCCGCGTTTTCCCGGAGATCCGCGCGAAAGTCCACCCGCCGACGTGCATTTCGTGACGGGCCGCACGCGGGGCCCGCGCGCGAGAGGCGTTCGATCCGGGTGAACGCCACGCGCGCATCGAGCGACAGGTCGAGCGCGCATTGGCGCTGATAGCCTCCGCGACGCGCGACGGGACGCGCGGGATCGGGGTTGGGTCGATGAGCGCTTGGTGGAATCGGTCTGCGACCGAGGGTCGTCGCCAGGGCGGGGTCGTCCGTCGTCGGAGCCCCCTCCGAACGTTCCTCCTGCTCACCACGTTCGTCGGCGCGTGTGGAGACGACGACGGCACGACGACCGACGCCGGCGCGACCGACGCCGGCGCGACCGACGCGAGCGCCGACGACTCGGGTCGCCCCGGTATCGACGTCTCCCGCTCCGAGTGCGAGAACCTCGACCCGACGCATTGTCTGATGCCGTACCCGTCGAGCCGCTTCCTCGCCGCCGACGACGACACCGCCACCGGCTTTCGGGTCGCGATCCCCCCCGAAGCGCTCCCGCTCAACCAGTTCGAGGAGCCCGCGGATCCGAACACCTGGAACCGCTTCGACGGCTTCAGTCCTGCGACGAGCCTGATCGCGGGCTTCGAAGGAAAAGTCGACCCGACGAACCTGCCGGCGTACGACCGCATCGCGGAGAGCCTCGGCGAGAGCTCGCCCACGATCCTGATCGACGCCGAGACCGGCGAGCGTGTCGCGCACTTCGCCGAGATCGACGAGTGGTACAACGCCGATCCCGACACCACGACGTTCTACGTGCGCCCCGCGGTGCGTCTGCGCGAAGGCCGCCGCTACGTCGCCGCGATCCGCGACCTCGTGCGCACCGACGGAAGCGCGGTCGAGCCGAGCGACTACTTCCGCGCGCTCCGCGACGGAACGCCCACCGAGATCGCGGAGCTCGAAGCGCGTCGCGCGGACTTCGAGTCGATCTTCACGCTCTTGGACGACGCCGGCGTCGTGCGCGAGGACCTGATCCTCGCGTGGGACTTCCGCACCGCCTCCGGCGGCTCGCTGCACGGCGACATGCTCGCCGCGCGACGCGACGCCTTCGAGCGCTTCGCCGCCGGCACCGAGGGCGTCGGCGACTGCACCGTCACGAGCGTCGAAGAAGACGTGAACGAGCGCATCTGGAGGCGCGTGCGCGGCACCTTCAAGGTGCCCCTGTACATGACCACCGCGTACGAGGGCGCGCGCACCTACCGCGGCGACGACGGGCTCCCCGCCTACAACGGCGTGGCCGAGGCGCCCTTCGAGGTGGTGATCCCGCCGAGCGTGCGCGACCGCGTGATGCGCGGCGACGGCCCCGGCGCGATGCTGCAGTACGGGCACGGCCTGCTCGGTTCCGCGGGTCAGGTCTCCAGCGGTGGCACCACTCCCGCGTATCAAGGCTCGGAGCTCGTGGGCTTCGGCACCACGTATTGGGGTTTGAGCGAAGCCGACGAAGCCGAGATCATCACGAACGCCGTCACGAACTTCGGCAACTTCGCGATGGTCGGCGAGCGCCTGGTCCAGGGCACCATCAACTCGCTCCTGCTGCAGAAGACCTTCGCCACCGGGAGCTGCGCCGAGCTCGCCGAGCTGACGATGACGGTCGGCGAAGAGAACCGTCTGCTCGCGAACACCGAAGAGATGTACTACTACGGCATCTCTCAAGGCGGGATCATGGGCGTCACCCTCGCCGCGCTCAGCGACACCATCGACGCCTACGTGCTCCAGGTTGGCGCGATCAATTACAGCATCATGCTGCGTCGCTCGGTCGACTTCCTGCCTTTCGAACGAATCTTCGATCAGTGGTACGGCTCGAAGCTCGACCGCGACTGGTTCCTCGTCTCCACCCAGGCCATCTGGGATCTCGCGGAGCCCGCGACCTTCGCGCCGCACGTCTTCCGAGATCCGCTCGCGGACGACGTCGACGTCTCGCGCAAACGCATCCTCTACCAGACCTCCCTCTACGACGCGCAGGTGCCGACGGTCGCGTCGGACATCGCGGCGCGCACGCTGGGGCTGCCCTTCTACCGGTCGAGCGTGTACGAGCCGTGGGGAGTCGGCGACGGAGCGGACGACGTGATCGACGCGACCGACGGCCCGACCTCCAGCGGCTACGTCATCTACCACCTCACGAACGTCGCCCCGATCCCGGAGGGCTCGAACGTCGCGGAGGAAGACAACGACGCGCACAACGACCTGCGCTTCACCGAGCCGATGCTCCGCCAGCTCGACGAGTTCTGTCGACCGGACGGGCGCGTGATCGACACCTGCCCCGACGGGAGCTGCGCGATCGTGAACCCGCGCGCGGAACGCTGAGCCGCCTGCTCGTCGACGAATCCGCGCTCGACGAATCCGCGCTCGACGAATCCGCGCTCGACGAATC
>CALJLK010000304.1 GCA_937982655.1 uncultured Sandaracinus sp. | reverse complement strand
AGCCGACCCGCGGCGCCGATCGTGTTCGACGTCGCAGAGGCGGTGACGCGTGGACTACGGCTCCACGCGGTGGGCTGGGCCTCGTTCGACGAGGCGTTCGCGATGTTCGCGCGCATCTCCGTCGACGACCTGCTCGGCGACGTGCGTCCGCTCGAGGCGCTCGGCGAGCTGCTCGGCGCCCGCGAGGACACGAAGGTCTTCTTGGCGCCGGACGTATCGGTTGCGCTCGCGGAGGCGGAGCCGCCGCGCGAGCAGGCGGTCCCCGCCGAGAGGTCGCGCGCGTGTGTGGCGTAGTCGCGAGCTTCGGCGCCGAGCCGATCGAGCTCTCCGAGCGCATGGAAGGCGCGCTGGCGACGATCGCGCATCGCGGGCCGGACGGTGAGGGGCTCGCGCGTCTGCTCGGGGGTCGCGTGTGGCTCGGGCATCGGCGGCTCGCGCTCGTCGATCTCGAGCGCGGCGCGCAACCGATCGCGAACGAAGACAAGACCGTCGTCGCGGTGGTGAACGGCGAAATCTACGACGACGTGCGTCTACGGCGTGAGCTGCGCGCGCGCGGTCACGTGCTTCGCACGCGCAGCGACAGCGAGCTGCTCGTACACCTCTACGAAGAGCACGGCGACACGTGCGTGGATCACGTGCGCGGCGAGCTCGCGTTCGTGCTCTTCGATCGCACGCGCGGTCGTGTGCTCGCGGGGCGCGACCGTTTCGGCATCAAGCCGCTCTACTGGGCGACGATCGACGGTCGCCTCTGCTTCGCGTCGGAGCTGAAGGCGCTGATCGCGCTCGGCCTGCCGGCGCGGTGGGATCGCGTGAGCCTCTCGCACGTGGTCGCACACCAGTACCTGCCGCCTTCGCGCACGTTGGTGCACGGCGCGCACGCGCTGCCGCCGGGGCACGTGCTCACCGCGACCCTCGGGGGCACGCCGCAGGTGCGTCGCTACCACGCGCTGCCGGGAGAGGGACGCGACGGCGGTCGCACCACGTCGGACAAAAGGGACGTGGATTCCTCGCGCACAGCGAGCGAAACGCGCGCCTCGGAAGAGACGCGCGCGGAGGAGACGCTCGCGCACTTGCAGGAGGCGGTGCGCCTACGGCTGCGAAGCGACGTGCCGGTGGGCGCGTACCTGAGCGGTGGGCTCGACTCGACCGCGGTGGTCGCGCTCGCGGCGCGCGAGCGTCCGGGGCTGCGAGCGTTCGGGGTCTCGTTCGAGCGTGCGCCGTGGGACGAAGGCGACCTCGCGGAGGAGAGCGCGCGCACACTCGAGGTGGGCTTCGAGCGTGTCCGCGTCACGCAGCGCGACCTGGTGGACGGGCTCGCGGAGGCGGTGCGCTTCGCGGAGGGGATCGCGATCAACGGGCAGCTCGTCGCGAAGCACCGTCTCGCGAAGGCGGCGCGCGCGGCGGGCGTGATCGCGGTGCTCACGGGCGAAGGCGCGGACGAGGCGTACCTCGGGTACCCGCACTTGCGGCTCGATCACTACGGCGCGGCCAGCGAGCGGGCGAGCGACGCGATCACGCGTGGCGTGATGATTCCCCGGAGTGACCGAGTCGAGCCCGCAACCCTACCGCTCGCTGCGGTGGAGCGCGCGCTCGGTTTCGTGCCGAGCTTCGTGCGCGCGAAGGCCGCGTTCGGCGCGAAGCTCGCGGGCTTGGTGTCGTCGGACGCGAGCTCGGGCGCGAGGTCGGATCGTGCGGATCGTGCGAAGCGGATCGAGGATCCGTTCGAGGCGCTCTTCTCGGAGCTCCCGACGCCGAGCGGATCGCCGGTCGAACGGTCGGCGTGGCTTTGGACACGGCTCGCGCTCGCGGGCTACATCGTGCGCACCCTCGGCGATGGAACCGAGATGGCGGCGTCGATCGAGGGGCGCCCGCCCTTCCTCGATCACGTGCTCTTCGAGCACGCGTGGTCGTTGCCGGTGTCGGCCCGTCTCGACGCGCGGCGGGGCGAGAAGGCGGTGCTTCGCGACGCGCTCGTCGGGGTGGTGCCGGAGCCGGTGCGGACGCGGAACAAGCAGCCGTTCCTGGCGCCGCCGGTGCTCGTCGGCGCGACCTTCGACGACGCGCGCGCGCTCTTGCTCGAGGCGATCGCCTACGTGCCCTTCTTCGATTCGAGCGCGGTGCGCGGATGGATCGACGGGCTCGCACGCGCGGACGACGACGAGCGCGCGGCGGCGGATCCGGTGTGGACGACGTTGGCTTCGGCGGGGCTGCTCGGGCGCTCGCTCGGGCTGTCGTGAGCGTGGGAGAGATCGCGTGGGAGGGACGATGGACGAGACGATCGAACGGCCCGGCGTCGACGCGGTCGGCGCGGCGGCGGATGGCTGGTGGGGCGAGCTCTACGACGAGCACCTCGCGACCGTGCTGCTCGAGCGCGACGAGGAGCCGGCGGAGACGATCGACTTCTTGGTGCGCACGCTCGCCCTCGCGCCGGGCGCTCGGGTCTTCGATCAATGCTGCGGGATCGGGAGCCTCGCGGTGCCGCTCGCGGCGCGCGGCTTCGAGGTCGTGGGTTGCGACCTGATCGAGAGCTACGTCGCGCGAGGACGCGAGGACGCGATGCGCGCTGGCGTGAGGGTGGAGCTGCACGCGTCGGATGCGTTCGAGTTCGTACCCTCCGAGACTTGTGCGGGTGCGTTCAACTGGTGGACCGGCTTCGGCTACGCGCGCGACGACGCCCTGAACCTGCGGATGCTGCAGCGCGCGTACGAATCGCTCGTGCCGGGTGGGCGATTCGTGCTCGACACGATGAACGTGCCCGGCGTCATTCGTGGGTTTCGACCGGAGGTGGTGATCGAGCGGCGCGGGATTCGGCTCGTGCGTCGAAGCGCGCTCGACGTCGACGCGGGGCTGCTGCACAAGCGTTGGTCGTACGCGCTCCCGGACGGGCGTACGGTCGAGCGCGACAGCACGGTGCGCCTGCACACGCCGTGGGAGCTGCGCGCGATGTTGATCGCGGCGGGCTTCACGGAGGTGTCGCTGGTCGGCGGCATCGACGGATCGCCGCTCACGGTGGAGAGCCCACGCTGCATCGCGGTGGCGATCAAGGGGGCGGCATGACCGGTCGCGAGACCATCGATCCGGAGACGTTCGAGATCACGCGTGAGGCGCCCGCGAGCTTCGAGGCGCTGCGCGACGCGACGTACGCGGGCGCGGTGCACCTCACGGATCCGACGCCGACCTCGCGTACGCTGGTCGAGCGTGTGCAGCGCCTCCTCGAGGACGCCCTCGGGCCCGAGCCGCGCCTCGCGCAGCACCGCATGGACAACGACGAGCTCTTCGCGCGCCTCTCGCCAGTGCGCCGAGCGCTCTACTGCGATCCGAGCTTTCACGAACCGTTGCGCGAGCTGGTGCGCGAGCGCGGCGGCGATCCGCGCGAGGTGGCCTTCGATCCGCTGCGGCTTCGCGTGGTGCGCAGCCGAGGCGACGTCGAGGTCGCGGCGGCGCGCGCGGTCTACTACCCACACCGCGACACCTGGTACGCGCATCCGCAGTCGCTCGTCGCGTGGTGGATCCCGCTCGACGATCTCGAAGCGGACGAGACGTTCGTGTTCCATCCGGAGCGCTTCGCGCGGCCGGTGCCGAACGACTCGGAGGTCTTCGACTACGACGACTGGGTACGCGACGGCTGGGAGCTGAAGATCGGTTGGCAACGCGCCGACGCGGGGCTGACCGCGCGTTATCCGGGCGTGGTCGGCGAGGTCGACGCGGGGCGCGCGGTGGGCTTCTCGTGTCGACGCGCGCAGCAGCTCACCTTCGCGGGCGCGCACTTCCATCAGACGCTGCCGCAGGCGAGCGGGCGCACGCGCTTCAGCTTGGACTTCCGGCTCGTGCACCTCGGCGATCACGCGGCGGGGAAGGGCGCGCCGAACGTCGACGGACGCTCGCGCGGGAGCGCGCTGCGCGACTACGTGCGGACGGCGTGAAGGCGGTGTCGGAGGAGGCTTCGGTGAGCGCGTTCGTGGAGGCGTATCGCGACGTCGTGCGCGCGCGAGGAGCGCACGCGGCGATCGAGTCGGCGGACGGGTCGCGTGTGACGCATGCGGAGCTCTGGGCGCGCTCGTCGCAGCTCGCGCGGGCGCTCTCGGCGTGCGGGGTGGGGCGTGAGGACGTCGTGGCGCTGTCGATGGGGCGATCGAGCGCGCTCGTGATCGGGATGCTCGGTGTGTGGCGCGCGGGGGCCGCGTGGGTGGTGGTGGAGCCGAGCTTGCCGGAGGCGCGAAGGGCGCGGCTCGTGGCGATCGCGGGGGCGAGGGTGGAGGTGGTGGAGGGAGAGGTCCGGGCCATCCGTGACGGAGACGAGGACAGCGACGGAGACAGAGACGGAGACAGAGACAGAGACGGAACCAGAGACGGAACCAGAGACGGAACCAGAGACAGAGACGGAGCCAGACACGGAGACGGAGACCTCGCCTACGTCGCGTTTACCTCGGGATCTTCGGGGGATCCGAAGGGGGTGCGGGTCGAGCATCGGGGGCTCGTGACGATGCTGCGCGCGCAGATCGAGGCGTTCGGGCTCGATGCGACGACGCGAGCGCTCTGGGTGCTTTCGCCTTCGTTCGATGCGAGCGTCTCGGACGTGGGCACCGTGCTGCTCGCGGGCGGGACGTTGCTGATCGACACGCCGGACGTGCTCGGAGATCCGCGGCGACTGCTCGAGGTGCTCACGCGGCGGGAGGTGAGCTCGATCGATCTTCCCCCGAGCGTGCTCGCGCGACTGACGACCGATCGGCTGCCGACGTCACTGCGCACGATCGTGATCGGCGGCGAGGTGGCGGACGCGGACGCGGTGCGGCGCGCGGCGGCGCGGGTGCGCGTGGTGAACGTGTATGGGCCGACGGAAGCGACGGTGTGCACGAGCCTCGAGCGCTGCGATGCGGGGTGGCGTGGTGGGACCCTCGGGGCGCCGCTGCCGGGGGTTCGGTACCGCATCGTCGAGGGCGAGCTCTGGATCGGCGGACCCTGCCTCGCGCGGGACTACGCGGGGGATCCGAGGCGCACCGCCGAGCGTTTCGTGTGGCGCGACGGAGCGCGCTGGTACCGCACGGGCGATCGGGTGCGACGCGAGGGCGACGCGTGGATCTTCGAAGGACGCCTCGACCGCCAGGTGAAGCTCGCCGGCAAACGCGCGGAGCCCGAAGAGGTCGAGCACGCGCTGCGTGCCTTGGGTGTCGAAGCCGCTGTGCTGCCGCGTGAGCGAGGTGGCCGCACGATCCTCGTGGCGTTCGTGGCGAGAGCGATGGCGGACACCGTCTCGGACACCGTCTCGGACACCGTCTTGGACACCGTCTCGGACACCGTCTCGGACACCGTCTCGGACACCGTCTCGGAC
>CALJLK010000303.1 GCA_937982655.1 uncultured Sandaracinus sp. | reverse complement strand
GGGGGCTGGGGAGCTGGGGAGGTCACTCCCCAGAAGTCGGCGAAGCCGACCAGCAAGCCGACCAGCCAATTGCGAAGGCCGCACGCTCTTTCGAGCGTGCGGCCTCGTCGAACGACGAATCGTTCGAGCTGGGCTCACCAGCGGTCGCGACCGCCGCGGCCACCGCCGTCGCCGCCACGGCCGCCACGGTCCTCGCCGTAGCCGCCGCGGCCACCGCCGCCGCCGCCACGACGCTCACCGCCGCCGCCGCCGCCGAAGCCACCGCCGCCGCCGCCGCCGAAGCCGCCACGGCCACCGCCGCCGCCACCCGTGCGGGGCGCGCGCTCAGCCGCCTCGTTCACGCGAATCGCGCGACCGTCGAGCGTCTTGCCATCCATGCCCTCGATCGCCGACTGGGCGGCCGAAGCATCTTCGAACGTCACGAAACCGAAGCCACGGCTGCGGCCGGTGTCGCGATCCGTAATCACGCGGGCCTCCACCACGGAGCCGAACTTCTCGAACGCGCGAAAGAGCTGGTCGTCATTCGTGCCCCAGCTGAGGCCACCCACGAATACCTTGGTCGTCATCTCTACAAACACTTTCCGTCTCGGAGGCGGCTCCCCCGAGAACCTCTCTTGTCACCCTGCGGAGCCAGTTGCGCCGCAGCCGAAACGTCCGATCGACGCTTCGAAGTCTTCTGTCGTTGCCGTTACGAGCACCGCCGTCGCGAACCACATCGACACGAGAAACGTTCCTTTCGGAACTCCGGCAACGGGGCCGGTCGACACGATTGCGGGGTGCGAAACCAAGCAACGATCGCGGCCTGGACGGCCGGCGTGGCCAACCACGCGACGCCAAGAGTGACAGGTCGCGCGAGAAAGTCCAGAGACCCGTGTCGAATCGATCGTTTGGGGGCTCGATTTGATCGATCGAGCCACGACTGCGTCCGTGACCTGTGCTCACTCGGGCATCACTCGAGGCGGGGCTCGGCGCCACGGTAGATGCCGTGCCCACTCGCGGCACGCGGGACCGCGCCCGCGGCGCCCGGCGCGCGCACCACGACGCAGCCTGCGCCGCCGCCGCCGCCGCCGCCGTTCGCTTGGCGCGTGTCGTTGTTGGCGCCGGGGCTGCCGTTGCCGTCGGTGCCGCCGTTGCCACCGGCCGCGCCGTACACCGTGCCCCCGCTGCTGCCACCGCTGGGGGGCGCGACGTCACCGGGCTGTCCGGCGCCGCCCGAGGCGCTCGTGCTGCCTGCGCCGCCGCCACCGCCGCCGCCGGCCCACACCTCCGACGAGCCTTCGAAGGTCACGCCGAGGCCGCTCTCGAGGAGCACGCCTCCGCCCGCACCGCCGCCGCCGCCCGCCTCGTAGTTTCCGTCGTTGTCGCCGCCGCCGCCGCCTGCGCCCGCGACGTCGATGCGACCGCGCACCGTGATGCGGCCGAGCACCGAGAGCTGGAGCGCGCCGCCGCCGCCTCCGCCGCGGGTGCTGCGCGCGCCGAGGCCGCCACCACCACCGCCGCGCAGGGGCTCGAGCAGGTAGTCGGCCGCGTGAGCACCACCGCCCGGACCTCCGAGGGCACGGTCTTCTCCCCCCGCCCCATCGCTCGATCCGAAGCCACCCGCGCCGCCGGCGGCACAGCTTCCGCCGCCGCCGCCGCCGCCGTCGCTGTAGTTCCCCTCGTCGTCTCCGTCGCCTCCCGGCGCCGCGCCGCCTGCGTCAGCCCCCGTCGTCGCGCCGACGCCGCCGCCCGCACCCGGGGTCGCGTCGACCCCACCGAGATCGAAGCCGGCCCCGCTCTCGATGACGAGGTCGCCAGAGATCAGCCCGATCAGGGGTCGGGCGCCATGCACGCGAACCGTGCCCGTGACGCGGAGGTTGCCCGCCCAGCGCATCAGGCAGACCTCGCCGCCGCCCTCTTGGGTGACTACTGCGCCTTCGGAGCAGGTGTTGGTGTCGTACGTGACGGCAGGGGCGTCGACGGTGACTCCCGTCCGCGCGAGGAAAGGCTCGTCGGGCACGTTCGAGGGAGTCAACGTCGCGCAATGGGCACCGCCGACCTCGGTGCACCCGAGCGCGCTACACGCCGTCACGAGGACGAACGTCCCGCTCGTGCAGGAGTAGATGGCGCCGTCACGGCAGATGCGGCTCCCCTCGTCGCAGCCCGGGCCCGCGTCGACACCGCCGTCGAGGTCGCCTGCGTCGAGGTCGCCCGCATCGAGATCACCACCGCCGTCTGGCCCCGCATCCGGGCCGCCACCGTCGAGGCCGCTGCCGTCGAGGCCGCCACCGTCGAGGTCGCCGCCGTCGAGCTCGACCGCGCCATCGGGGCGTTCGCGTTCGGCGAGCCCAGCCCGGTCCGCCGAGCACGCCAAGCAAAGGAGGACGATCGAAGGCCACTTCACGGTCGTTGCTCCGGTTCCCCCCGGAAGTGAACGAGCATACTCGGTCCAAGACGTTCGGCATAGACGGACGGCCAGATCGCGATGCCGCGATCGAGGAGTGGACCTCGGTGGCGAGCCGCGACAGCCTCGGCGCGATGCCCCGGCCGCCCAGGCCCTCCTCGCCCAAACCTTCGTCGACGTCTTCGTCGACTCCGTCGACGGGGCCTTCGTCGACCGCCCGCGGAACGACTCTTTCGCTCGCCGTCGCGGGCGTCCTCCTGACCCACGCCGGCTTCTTCGTGACGCTCGGGCCTGCGCTCACCGAGGCGTTTCCGCTCGACGACGCGTACACCCACCACGTCTACGCCGAAGGAGTTCGTTACGGCGATGGGCTCTCGTACCTGCCGGGCACACCCGCGGCGGGGAGCACCAGCCCGCTGCAGGCGCTGATCCTCACGCCGATCCAGCTCGCGCCCCTCCCCGCGCTCGTCCCGCTCACCCAGCTGCTCGGCATCCTCGGATGGCTCGCCCTCGCGTTCGCGACGCGACGTCTGGTGCGTGCGCTCGTGCCGTCGAGCCCCGTGCCGTCGAGCCCCGTGCCGAGGGGACCCGGGAGCGCGGGCGGGTCGAGCGCTGGGCTCGGCGGGTCGAGCGATCGCGGGATTGGAGGGCTCGACGCGAGCTCGCTGGCCGCGTTCGCCGTCGCCCTCGACCCCGCGCTCGCCGCGGCCGCGCTCAGCGGAATGGAGGTGATCCTCGCCGCGCTCGTCTTGGTGCTCGCGCTCGTCGCGCTGGCGGAGGACCGTACGACCCTCGCCGGGGTGCTCTTCGGGCTCGGCATCCTCGCGCGGCCCGAGCTCACGCTCGCGTGGCTCGCCGCGATCGCGCTGGTGCTGCGTCGCGATCGGCGCGCCGCGCTCGCGGTCGCCCTCCCGGGCGTGCTCGCGTGGGGGGCATGGGCCGCGTGGAACCATCATGCCGCGGGCACCCTGCTGCCGACCACGTTCTTCGCGAAGCACGGGCCGCTCTCGATCCTCGATCGGTGGCGCGATCTGCCGCGCGCGGTCGCGCAGACGATGGGCGCCTGGCCGATGCTGGCGACGCTCCCGCTGGTGCTGCTCGGGGGGCGGGCGCTCGTGCGAGAAGCGGACGCAAAGGACGTGAAGCACGCGAAGGACGCGAAGCACGCAAAGGACGCGAAGCACGCAAAGGACGCGAAGCACGCGAAGGACGCGAAGGACGATCCGAAGCACGACGCGCGAGCGACGGTGCGCACTGCGGGCCTCCTCGTGCTCGTGATGCTCGCGCTCTGGCCGCTCGGAATCGCGTGGGCGCACGACCTCCGCGAGACGTGGCGCCTGTACTGGTGGCGCTACGCGCTGCCCATGCATCCGCTGGTGCTCGTGCTGCTGGCGATCGGTGTGACCCGGCTCGAGGGAGGACGGCGCCGGCTCGCCCTCGCGGCGATCGCACTCGCGCTCGTGGCGGGCGCCTGGAGCACCGCGCGACACGTGGGGGAGAGCGCACGAAACGTCCTCGAGCTGAACGTCGCCGCCGCGCGCTACCTCGACGAACATGCGGCAGAGAACGACTGGATCGCGAGCAACGATGCGGGTGCAGTTCGTCGATTGACGGGTCGCCCCGTGGTCGATCTCCTCGGATTGAACGATGCCGAGGTCCTGATCGATCGCGCCGCAGTGCTCCAGCGTCGACGACCTCGCTGGTACGTCGTCTTCGAGAGCTGGTTCCCCGGCCTGGTCGCGAGCCCGCGCTTCGAGGTCGTGCACCGGGTGCGCACCGAGTCGCTCGCGATCTGCGGCGAGTGCGACCAGTCGGAGCTCGTGATCCTGCGCGCGCGATGAGGACGGTCGCGCGCGGGTGCGAGTCTTGCGGCACGAGCCGAGCGCGTGCGCGGCGAGGGCGCCGGCCCGCGGCTGCAACTCTCCGCGGCATGAGCCGCGCGCGTGGGATATCCTCGCCGCCGCATGACCCCCGTTCGAAACCTCGACCTGCCCGTCTCGCTCCGGCGGCGCCTGTTGCACCTGCGCGGGCTCTGCGGCGCGCACGTCCCGGCCGTGGTGGAAGCCCACGCCATCGAGGACGCCGAGACGGCGCTCCGCGTGAAGCTCGGCGACCCGCTGCTCGCGCTCTTCGCCAACGGCGACGATGCGCTCGGACGCTTGGAGATCGCGATCGGCAAGATGGTGGAGCTCACGCTCGGCCTGCGCCGACAAGGGGGTCCGCGCGGGCTCGTCGCGATCGGCTTCGACGCGGAGAAGAACACCTGGCTGACCGCGAACGCGCTCGGGACCAGCGTCGGGACCTACTCGGAAGAGACCGGCGCCTCCGCGATGCGCCCGCTCGAGGCCTGGCTCGACGACCTGATCGGCGCCGAGAAGGAAGCGCTTCGCGAGCTGGAGACCGAAGAGAAAGCGCGCACGTTCAAGACGCTCTCCGACGACGAGGTCGCGGCGTTTCAACCGGCGATCGTCTCGGTCGAGCGGATCGTGCGCCGCGTGCGTCACCCGAAGTTCGGGGTCGGCGAAGTGCTCAAGGAGATCGACTCGGGCGCGAAGCTCGAGGTGCTCTTCGCGGGCGAGGACAAGCCGCGCACGCTGATGGCGTCGTTCTTGAACGCGGTGGATTGAGCGTCAGTCGAGGCCGGCGTCGGAGAGGTCGAGCTCGTCGCAGAACCGAAGCTCGATCCCTCCCGTGACGAGGGGGCACGTGTCGTCGTACCGCTCGCATGGCGCGCGCCAGTCGTCGGACAGCCACGCGAGGTAGCTCTCCGACCAGACCCACCAGAGCGTCCCCGTCGGGACGTGCTCGACGACGGCGCCCACGTCGACCGCGATCCGCTCGCTCGGGCCGGGGACTTCTTCCATGGGCGTGCGCGACCCGAAACAACCGCGCGACTCGTCGTAGGGTCGCCCGTAGAGCGTGGTGGTCTCGGACGGCGCACAGCCGATCGACGAGAGCAGAAACATCGCCGCGGCTCGCTTCATCGCCGAATCACGGTGACCGATCTTCGGCGTCACCGCATCCCTCAAACGAGGTAGATCCGGTGACAGTTCGCTTCTCGATCGTTCGAAGCGGGGCGAAACGCCTCGGTCGCAAACGCAGGAGCGCTCGCGCGAGCATCGTGCGAGTCTCGGGATCGTCAGAAGCTCTGCGCGAAGGCCATCTCGCGGAGCGCGATCGGGACCTCGGGGGCTTCGGCCGCGATCGGCGCGAGATCGACGCTGCTGAGGGTGTGCCAGAAGAGGGTCTTCTTGGCGTGCTCGCTGCGGACGTGCGCGAGGAACGACGCGAAGGCGCGCGCGGTGTAGGTGGGGTCGAGCGTGAGGTCGAAGCCCGCGGCGAGCGCGGTGGCTTCGGTCGCGGCGTCGTCGACGGTGCCGTAGCCCTCGCCGAACTGGGAAGCGTCGATCTCGATCTGTGCGAGGGCCGCGCGACCGACCGCGGGGAACGCGGGCTCGACGTCGCGGATCTTCTTCATGGTGCTCGCGACGAGCGCGGCGACGGTGGCGCGGTTGCAGACGAGGGCGGGGGTCACGCGCACCGCGACGACCTTCGCGGTCACGCCGATCGCCGCGAGGCCGATCGCGAGGCCGGCTGCGGTGCCGCCGCTGCCGAGCGCGACGAAGATCGTGTCGGGCTCGGGGAGCGCGCCTGCTTCGACTTGGGCCGCGAGCTCGAGGCCCGCTTCGACGTAGCCGAGGGCACCGATCGCGCTGGAGCCGCCGTACGCGACGCGGTAAGGGCGGCGGCCTTCGAGGCGCAGGGTCGCGGCGAGCGCGGCTTGGGTCGGCGGCACGGCAGCCCAGCTCCGCACCGGATGCGGCGTCATGCCCGCGCCGAGGCCGACGCGCAGGTTCTCTTCGACGTGATCGTTCCAGGGCTGCGGCACCAGCACCGCGTGCACGTCGAAGCCCCATTGGCGACCGAAGAGCGTGGTCGCGAGCACGTGGTGCGATCCGAACGCGCCCGACGCGACCAAGAGATCGCGCTCCTTCTTTCGCGCGTCGCCGAGCAGGAACTCGAGCTTGCGGACCTTGTTGCCGCCGTAGCGCGAGCTCGTGAGGTCGTCGCGCTTCACCCAGGCCTCGGAGGCGACGCCGGGGATCGCGAGGCGCTGCACGGGCGTGGTGACCGAGAGCGGCACGTGCGGGACGAGGCTGAGCTTGGGGAATCGTCGGGCGAGGAGGGTCATACGACCTCCGGGTCGTCGGGTGCGCGTCGGGTACGCGACGGTGGGTCGATCGGATCGGTGCGCGTGTTCGGGGTCTCGGGCGCGGGGGGAACGACGAGGCCCGCCATCGTGCTCGTGATGGCGCCGGGAAGCAGCGCTTCGACGCGCTCGAGCAGCTCGCCTTCGAAGCGCGCGCCGAAGCTGCCTTCGAGCAGACGGCCTCGCACGCGCCAGCGACGCGGCTCGTCGGGATCGCGGAGCACGACGGCGTCCGCGCCGGGGAAGACCCACGGCGAAGCGAGCACCGCGTCGCGCAGGGCCGCGCGGATGACGGAGGCGGGCAAGGTCGCGTCGAGGTGCACCTCGACCTCGTGCTCACGCTCGTGGTGACCGCCGGAGGTCACGGGGGCGGAGAGGAGGTGGCGGTTGGGCACGTCCACGCGGCGACCTTGGGCGTCGCGAAGCAGCGTCGAACGAAAGCCGAGGCGTTCGACCTGACCGGAGAAGCCAGGCGCGGAGATCCAGGTGCCACGTCGCACGCGACGCTCGAAGACGACGACGAAGCCCGCGACGAGATCGGGGAGGAAGTCGCGCACCGACCAACCGAGCGCGACCGCGACCGCGACGAGGGTGAAGAGCGCGACGACGGAGAGGCGCGGCGGGAGGATGCGCAGCGCGAGCAGCAGGAGGATCGCGACCGCGACGAGGCGGAGCGTGAGGTGGAGGAACGCGAGGGACGTCGGGATCAGGCCACGATCGGGGAGCGACTCGCGCACGCGCCGCAACGCGAGCGCGAGGAGGATCGCGAGCGCGAAGGTGAGCGCGAGCGAGAAGAAGCCGAGCGTCGTGCGTTCGCCGGTGAGGGTCTCGAAGATCGCGGCGACCTCGGCGCCGAGATCGAATCGATCGGTGCGCTCGGTCTGGACGAGGATCGGCGTGGGCGAGCGTTCGGAGCCGTCCGTGCTCGGGCGCTCGGTCGTCGTGCTCGGTGCGCCGGGTGACGTC
>CALJLK010000302.1 GCA_937982655.1 uncultured Sandaracinus sp. | reverse complement strand
GAGTCGGCGGGGTCAGCCGCCGGCGGCGCTGCGGAGTCGGCGGGGTCAGCCGCCGACGGCGCTGCGCGGCTCCGTTCGCGTCGGCTTGCGTCGCGGACGAGGCGCGCGATTAGATGCACCCGTGTCGCATCGGCAACCCATCTGCCTCACGAGCGGACCACGCGGGTCGTGGCGTCGGTGGGCTGCGTCGTGGCTCACGCTGTGTCTCACGATCGGGGTGAGCGCGTGTGGGAGCTCGTCGACGACGCCGTCGCGGCCCACGGTCGCGGTGTCGATCTTCCCGCTCTTCGACGTCGTGCGGCGCATCGCGGGCGATCGTTTCGAGGTGCTCTGCGTGTTGCCGCCGGGGCGCACCGAGCACAGCTACGAGCCGACGCCGCGCGAGCTCGCGGCCCTCGCCGAGACCGACCTCGCGTTCGCGGTGGGGCTCGAGCTCGACGGTTGGCTCACGCGCGTGGTGCGCAGCGCGGCGGGTGACGACGTGCGCACGGTGGAGCTGGGGCCTTCGATCGAGCCGCGGCGCTTCACGCCCGCCGAGCTCGGGATCATCGGCGAGAGCCACGGGCACGACGGACACGACCACCACCACGGCGCGATCGATCCGCACTTCTGGATGGATCCCCTTCGCATGGAGCGCGCGATCGATCCGATCGTGGAGGCGCTGGTCGCCCTCGATCCCGAAGGCGCGGCGGAGCTGCGCGCACGAGGGGAAGCCGAGAAGGCCAGCCTGCGCGAGCTCCACGCCGCGATCGAGGGCGCGTCGCAGCGCTGGCGTCGGCGCGACGTGGTGACCTTCCACGGATCCTTCGGCTACTTCGCAGATCGCTACCGCCTGCGGGTGGTGGCGGTGGTGGAGCCGCTGCCGGGGCGCGAGCCGACGCCGCGCTACGTGGAGGAGGTCGTGCGGGCGCTGCGGGCGGCGGAGTCGGCGGCGCTCTTCTACGAGCCGCAGCTCGATCCGCGCCCGGCGCGCATCGTCGCGCGCGAGGCGGGGCGAACGATCCACGAGCTCGATCCGCTCGGCGGCACCGAGGGGCGCGACTCGTACGAGGCGCTGCTGCTGCACGAGGTCGAGGTGCTCGACGAGGCGCTCCGTTGAACGAGCCCTCGGAGCCGGTCTTCGAGGCCGAGCACGTGACCCATCGCTTCGGCGACGAGGTCGTGCTCGACGACGTGTCGTTCGTGGCGCGCGCGGGCGAGGTGCTCTGCGTGGTGGGGCCGAATGGCGCCGGGAAGAGCACGCTCGTGCGCATCGCGCTCGGTCTGCTCGTGCCGACCGAGGGTCGCGTGATCGTGCGCGGCGGCCCCATCGGCTACGTGCCGCAGCGCAAGGTGCTCCCGAAGGGGTTTCCGGCCCGCGTGGAGGAGCTGATCGTCGCGAACCTCCGTGGTCGTTGGCCGTGGCGCATCCGTGTGGGCGAACGCGAGCGCACCCTGCGCGCGCTCGACGCGGTCGGGGCGTCGACGCTCTACGGCAAGGCCCTCGCGGCGCTCTCGGGGGGCGAGCTGCAACGTGTCTTCCTCGCGCGCGCGCTGGTCCTCGAGCCGAAGCTGCTCGTGCTCGACGAGCCCGAGACCGGCGTCGACACCGAAGGCCGGCGCGAGATCGTCGAGCTCCTGCACCGTCTCTCCTGCGACGCGGCGTTCGCGGCGATCCTCGTGAGCCATCACCCCGAGGTCGTCGCGCGCATGGCGCACCGGGTCCTCTACCTCGATCGCCGCGTCGTCGCGTGTGGCCTTCCGTCCGAGCTCTTCGGACGCGCGGGGCTCGTGTCGATCGGCGATCCACGTCTGCGCAGCACGCGCCAAGCCGCGACCGACGAGGGCACGTGGACGCGCTGATCGAGCCGCTCTCCCAGGCGTTCCTCGTCCGCGCGCTCGTGTGTGGCGTGCTCGTGGGCGGGCTCTGCGCCGCGCTCGGCGTGTTCGTGGTGCAGCGTGGGCTCTCGTTCATCGGCGACGGGCTCGCGCACGCGGCGTTCGGCGGCATCGCGATCGGGTTGCTCTTCGAGATCGAGACCGAGCACGCCACGTGGGTCGCGCTGCCCTTCACGGTCGCGGTCGCGCTCGGCATCGCGTTCCTGCTCCGCACCGGCAAGCTGCACGGCGACGTCGCGACGGGGGTGTTCTTCAGCGTCTCGTTCGCGCTCGGTGTGCTCCTGCTCTCGCTGCGCGAGCCCACGCGTCCGGTCGTGAACGTGGAGAGCATCCTCTTCGGCTCGTTGCTCGCGATCGGGCCGACGGATCTGCTCGTGGTGGTCGTGACCTCGCTCGTCGCGGCGATCTTCCTCGGCACGTTCTGGGGGCGGCTCGCGTACGCGACCTTCGATCCGGAGCTCGCGCGGCTCTCGGGAGTGCCGGTGGCGCGTCTGGACTACGTGCTGCTCGCGCTCACCGCGGTGGTGATCGTGGTCTCGGTGCAGACGGTGGGCGTGGTGCTCGTGAGCAGCTTCGTGGTGCTCCCCGCCGCGACCGCGAACCTGCTCGTGCGCTCGCTCGGTCGCGCGACCGCGATCGCGATCGCGCTCGGCGCGGGCGGCGCGGCCTTCGGGCTCTTCGCGAGCTACCACCTCGACGTGCCGAGCGGCGCGACGATCATCCTCTCGCTCGGCGCGGTCTTCTTCGGCACGCTGATCGCGAAGCGTTGATCGCTGCTGGACGCTTTCGCATCGCGTTCGAGCTGCGGGTGTCGCGTCAAGCCGTTCGCGTGCGTGAGCGTCGCGTGCGCGTGCGGGTGCGCGTCGCGCTTCACTGCACGGGCATGAAGAAGCGCGACCAGCGCCAGGTGTCGCAGAGGAACCCGCCGCCTTCGTCGTGGCAGCTCAGGTAGATGAAGAGCGCCTTGCCCTTGATGCGGCTGACGGGCACCGGGCCGATCATCGGGTTCGTGCTGTCGTTCGATCGATCGCGATGATCGCCCCGCACGAAGACGTGCCCATCCGGCACGGTGACGGGGCGCATGTCGTCCTCGTACGAAGCCTCTTGGCTGACGTGGTAGGTGACGCCCGCGATCTCCTCTTCGTAGACCTTGCAGTTCACCGACTCGTCCTTCTGCTCGTCGCGCTCGCAGTGTCCGATCTCGGTGTGCGGCACCGGTTCGCCGTTGCGGTAGAGCAGGCCCGCGCGCAGCTCGATCACGTCGCCCGGCACGCCGACCACACGCTTGACGATGTCGACCTCGTCCGCGGGGCTCTTCACGATCACGACGTCGCCGAGGTGCGGGGCGCCCCAGGTCATCACGGCTTCGTTCGCCCAAGGGAGGAAGAGCCCGTAGAGCATCTTCGCGACCACCACACGATCGCCGTGCTGCAGCGTCGGCTCCATCGAGGGCCCGTCGATTTCGAAGGCCTCGAAGAGCACGATGCGGATGAAGATCGCGAGGAGGACCGCGCCCCCGATCGTGCGGACGTTGGACTTGAACTTCTCCCAGCTCGACTCCTCGCGGGCACCTCCCCGAGGAGAGGCGGAGGTCGTCTTGGGCTGCGCGTCCGCGCTCATCCGTGCACCGTGGGTCCGAGGGGGAGGTGGTGGGCGATCGAGGCTTCGCGTGCGGCGAGGCGTTCGAGACGCGTCCGCGCGTCGATCCCGTAGCGAGCCTCGGCGAGCCCGCGGAAGAGCGTGAAGTGTCGCGCCTCCGCGACCATGAGCGCGCGGTAGAAGTCGGCGAGCTCGGTGTCCGGCAGGTGCTCGGCGAGGAGCTTGAAGCGCTCGCACGAGCGCGCCTCGATCAGCGCCGACACGAGCAGACGATCGAGGAGCGCGGGCGCTTCGTCGTGGTCGACGCGGGCGGCCTTCTGCAGGTGCTTCACGTACTCGTCGACCTCGGGCTTCCCGAGCGGCGCGCCGCGCGCGACGAGGTGCTCGTGGACCTGCCGGAAGTGCTGCGTCTCTTCGCGCGCGAGCGTGGTCAACGGATCGACGAGCTCGGGCGCGTCGGCGCCGAAGCGTCCCACGATCGCGAGCGCGCTCTGCGCGGCCTTGAGCTCGCAGTGCGCGTGGTCGGCGAGGAGCCCCGAAAGGTCTTGGGCGACGACCTCCACCCAGCGGGGGTCGGTGGGCTCGAGCAGATGCAGCATCGGGTGGCGGCGGCCTCCGGGCGGCAGTAGCGTTCCGCGCTCGCGGGGTCAAGTACGAGCCCGGAAGAGCCGCTCGCGGTGGGCGCGCCCCGACGTCGATCGTCGATGCCGTCGCTCGAATCGAGCCGCGCCGCTCCGCTCCGATCGTCCAGACCTCCGACGCCAAGGCTCCTCGATGATCGTCCTCGCCTTCGACACCTCCAGCCGCGTCGTGAGCGTCGCGCTCTGTCACGACGACCACGTGCTCGCCCGTCGTGACGTCGAAGCGCCGCCCGCAGAAGGTCTGCTCGGGTGGGTCGACGAGGTGCTGACGGAAGCGGGGATCACGCGCGACGCGATCGAGCTCGTCGCGGTCGGGACGGGCCCCGGGCTCTTCACGGGCACGCGAGTCGGCGTGGCGACCGCGAAGGGAATCGCGTTCGCGCTCGGGCGGCCGCTCGTCGGCGTGAGCTCGCTGGTCGCGGTCCGACGCGCGGCGAGCGCGGAGGGTCGGAGGATCGACGGTGTGATGATCGACGCGGGTCGCGGCGAGGTCTACGCGTTCGGCTCCGCTGGGTCGGCGGGGTCAGCCGCCGACGGATCCACTGGGTCGGCGGGGTCAGCCGCCGACGGAACGGACGACGCGCCATTCCTCGCGCGCCCCGAGGTCGCGCGCGCGCGGCTGAGCGGGTTGCTCGTGGCGAGCGCGTCGCTCGGTCTGGACCTGCCGGCCGCGCCGATGCCGGACGCGGCGTGGGTCGCGCGGGAAGGGCGCGCGCGTTTCGTGGCGACGGGGCGCGACGAGGTGGCGAGCCTGGAGCCGGACTACGTGCGTCCGTCGGACGCGACGTTGCCGAAGACGCCACAGCGCACGTCCGCCTAGGCGAAAGCGAGATGAACCCGTCGCGCCTAGAACGCCGCCGACTCGAACGGCTCGGAGTGTCGCGACTCGAACGCCGCCATGGCGCCTCGAACGTCCGATCCGGATCGACTCGAACGTTGCGCAGCACGGCGACGATGCCGTCACGACGCGCCGCGCGACGGAGACCTCAAGCCGGCGTCGTGAGCTCGCGGTAGATGCCTTCGTAGAGGCGGGCCGCGCGATCCCAACTGTGGTCGACGCGCATCACGCGCTCGCGAAGCCTTCCGAACGCTTCGCGCTCGGTGAACGCCGCGATGCCGCGACGCAGACCGGAGAGCAGCTCGTCCGGATCGTGGCCCTCGAAGAGGAAGCCAGTGCCGGTGGTGAGGCGCGCGTCGCAGTCGACCACGAGGTCGGCCAACGCTCCCACACTGCGCGCGACGGGCGCGACACCGTAGCGGTGGGCGCGCATCACGGCGCCGCCGGCGGGAGCGTCGTCGGGCGCGATCGCGGCGAGGTCGGCCGCGCCGAGCACGCGATGGCGAAGCGGCTCGTCGTGGCGCGCGCGCACCTGGATGCGATCGGGCCAACGCGACGCGAGCTCCTCGAACGCCGCCACGAGATCCGTGTGCGCGTCCCCGAGGAGCACCACGACCTGCACGTCGTTGCGGAGCAGCTCGGAGGTGATCTTCACGAGGCGCGAGAGGGTGCCGCCGCCCGTGGCGTCGGGCTCCGCCACGATCAGCGGGACGTCCGCGCGGACCGGGAGACCGAGCTCGCGCTGGAGCGTCTCCTTGCAGCGCGCCTTGCCGCGCGCGTCGACCGGATCGAAGCGCGACGGAAGGTGCGCGTCGGTGAGCGGGTTCCAGATCGCGGCGTCGATGCCGCTCGGCACCGCGGACACCGTCGCGCGCGGGAAGCGACCGCGCAGGGTGCCCGCGAAGGTCTCGGAGGCGACGACGGTGCGCACCGCAGCGTCGAGGCCGGCTTCGAGCGCGGAGCCTTCCACGCCCAGCGTGCTCGCGGTCTCGGGGCTGAGCGTCGGCAAATGGCTGGGCCCGCGATGCAGGCCGAGGACGCGCGGGAGCGGGCTCTCCTTCGCGGCGAGGTGCGCGAGCGTGAGCGCGCCGGCGAGGTCGTGGCCGTGCACGACGTCGAAGCGGAGCTTGCCCTCCATCACCACGTGGGCCGCGGCGCGCGCGAACACGCCGAGCCGCTTCGCGAAGCCTTCGCCCTCGAAGTCGTCCGCGTTGCGGAAGAGCTCTTCGTGGCCGAGGAAGATGAGGTCGACGCCGGAGACGGTGCGACCGGTGTACATCTCACACGCGTAGCGAGCGCCGTCGACCTCGACCTCGATCTTCGAGAGGCGCCGCGCGAGCGAGCTCGCGGCCGGATCGATCGATCGGTGGAGCGGCGCGAGCACCGAGACGGAGTGGCCGAGCGAACGGAGTCCCTTGGGCAACGCGCCGCACACCTCGGCGGCGGCGGTTCGTCCGAGGTAAGGCGCGACCTCGGTGGTGACGAAGAGCACGTGCATCGGGCGCGACCCTAGCAGGTTGCCGCGAAAGTCGCCCGCGGGGTTCGCGCGGCGTGCGGGAGCCTCCGGACGCCGGTCGGCGGCGGGTGGACCGGCGACCCCGACGGCCCCACGAACGCACGATGAAGATCGCGATCACGGGGAGCTCGGGCTTGGTCGGGACGGCGCTCGCGAAAGCGCTGGAGGCGCGGGGCGACGTCGTGCTGCGGCTGGTGCGGCGCGAGGCGCGTGGCCCGGGCGAAGTGCGCTGGAGCCCGAGCACGCGTGAGGTCGACGTCGCGGGCCTCACGGGCGTGGACGCGATCGTGCACCTCGCGGGCGAGAACATCGCGGACGGACGGTGGACGGACGCGCGCAAGCGGAGCATCCGAGACAGCCGCGTCGATGGAACGCACGCCGTCGCGCGCGCGGTCGCGGCGCTCGGCACGCGACCCGCGTTGATCAGCGCGTCGGCGATCGGGATCTACGGCGACCGCGGCGACGAAGCGCTGACCGAGCAGGCGCCGCCGGGGAGCGGCTTCCTCGCGGAGGTCTGCGTCGCGTGGGAGGCGGCGGCCGACGAGGCGCGCGCAGCCGGTGCGCGCGTGGTGCATCCCCGCATCGGCATCGTGCTCGCGCGCGACGGAGGCGCGCTCGCGAAGATGGCGCTGCCCTTCAAGCTCGGCGTGGGTGGCGTGCTCGGCGACGGGCGGCAGTACATGAGCTGGGTGCACCTCGACGACGTGGTCGCGATGTTGGTGCGCGCGATCGACGACGCGACGATCGTGGGCGCGTTCAACGCGGTGACGGGCGCGGTGACGAACGCGGAGTTCACGAAGGCGCTCGGCCGCGCGCTCCATCGACCGACGTTCCTTCCGGTGCCGCGCTTCGCGGCGAAGCTCGCGTTCGGGAGCGAGCTCGCGGACGAGGCGCTCCTCGCGAGCGCGAAGGTGGTGCCGGAGCGGCTGCGGGCGCTCGGCTTCGAGTGGCGCTTCGCGGAGCTCGACCGCGCGTTGGCCGATTGCGTGGCGTGAACGAAGAAGACCGCACGGCGTGAACGAAGAAGACCGCGGAGCTGCCGCGGTCTTCTTCGTCCGTCGTCGGACTCGGTCTGCGAGCTCAGCCGTCGAGCTCGGTCGTCGAGCGCTCCGGGCTCACGGCTCGAGGAGCCGCGCTCACTCGCTCGGCAACCACCAGGGTGACCCTCCACCCTCGGGCGAAGGCGGCGGCGTCTCACTCGGCGGCGCGCCACCGGCAGGCGGCGTCGGGCTTCCGCCTGGAGGAGCTTGACCTCCACCCGCCTCGCCACCTTCCAGCCACCACGGCTGATTCGGCTGTGTCGGCTGGTTCGGCTGCGTGGGTTGATTCGGCTGCCCGGGCTGCGTCGGAGCCACGCGCGGCGCCTGCCGAACTTCCCACCACGGACGACCGATCTCGCCTTGACCAGCTTGCCGCTCCGCGCGCGACCACCAGAAGCGATCGTTCGGCGTCGTCGGCGTCGCGACGGTCTCGCCACGCAGCGTGACCGTGAAGCTACCGCGCTGTCGGCGCTGCTGGAACTGCGGGAAGCGCAGCGCGTCCACCACGGGACGCAAGCAGCTCGTCAGCGTCTCGCTCGGCGGCGAGTACTGCACGTCCGTCGCCACGCCGGTGTTCTCCAAGATGAAGACCACGCGGAGCTGCGAGAACTGCGGGTCGTGCTCGAGCTCCTGCTGGAAGCACGCGCGCAAGGCGTCCGCGCGCTCCGCGAACACCGCGTTGATCTGCGCCTGCGTCAGGCGCGCCGGTCGGCCCGCCCGCTCCGCGCGCGCCGCCGCTTCCGCTGCCGCCGCCTCGGCTTCCGCCGCCGCCCGCGCCCGCGCTTCGGCATCACGCGCTTCGCGATCGAAGAGCTCGCGGATGCTCGTGCTCACGCCCTCGAGGCTCCGACCGTCGCCCGCCAGCGCGGTCAGCATCGCGCGGCCTTCGTCGCCGCCGTGCCGGTAGATGCCCTCCGCCGCGACCGCGAGCGCGTCCGCCTGACCCGAGAAGGTCGAGTCCGCGTGGTAGAGCACGAGGAAGCTCCGCAGCGCGGGCACCACGCTCGCGTCACCGAGCTCGACGACCGCACGCACGACGAGCGGGAGCACGCCCATCGGCGTCTCGTGATCGAGCATGTGCGCGACCAGGCCCGCGACCGCGTCCGTCTTGCGCTGCTCGAGCAGCGCGGGCACGAGAAGCTCCAGCGGCGGGACCGGGCGCTCGTCGAGGTAGTCGTAGCGTTGCTGCAGCGCGGCCACGAGGTGCTCGGTGCCGACGGTGCGTCGACGAAGCACCTCGGTGATCGTCTCGCGGAGCGCGCTCGGCACGCTGCGCTGCGCGTAGAGATCGAGGAGCACCGACGACACCGCGGGGTCCTCGATTCGGCCGAGCTGCTCCACCGCAAACGCACGCGCGGGAACGAGGCGGTTGTCCGGGTCGCCCGCGATCTCCGCGAGGCTCGTCGCGAGCTCGCGCGGCGCGGGCGATCCGGTCGGCGCGAAGCCCCGCACGTCGAGGCCCGCGCTCGCGAGCGCGCGCTCACCGCCGCCCGTCCACACGTCGCTCCCGGTCGCGGGATCGAGCACCCGCAATCCGCCGCGCTCACCGACCACGAAGAGACCCGACGCGAGCGCTTCGGCGGCGATGACGTCCTCGTCGAGCATGCGCGCCCACTGGAGGTTGCGCTCCGCGTCGTAGCCGAAGACGTAGCGGTAGTAGACGAAGTAGAAGCGGTCGCCGAGCAGGCCGAGCGCTTCGCCGCGCGCCTCGGGCGTCGCGTAGAGGCGGATGCGTCCACGGGCCGACCGCGTGCCGGGGGTCGGGAAGAAGCCGTCGTCCGCGACGAGCGGCTCGCGCGGGGCCTCCGGCAACAGCGGCGGAAGGTACGTCGAGCCGGCTTTCGTGCCCGACGCGGAGCGCGCGTCGAAGCGGTAGATGCCGGGGCCACCGTAGAAGAGCCCGCTCGGCAGATCACGAACCCACGCGACGATGTCGTCGGTGGAGCGGAGGCGCGCCTTCTCGACGCCGGTGCCGAGCTCGAGGATCGCGACGTTCTGACGATCCCAGGGCACGAACACCCACGACCCACGGGCCTGCGGGTGACCGAGGGTGCCCGAGATCTCGTGCTCCCAGAGGTCGCGGCCGCTGCGCGCGTCCACCGCCCGCACGCGACCCACGCGCGTCGCGCCACCGCCGGCGCCGACGCTCGCGACGTACACGAGCGTGCTGCCCGACCGGGTCGAGCCGACGTACGCGAGGCCTTCGATCGGTGCACGCCAGAGCACACGACCGTCCGCGGCGTCGAGCGCGACGAGGCCCTCGCGATCGCTGGTCACCACGAGATCGCCGAGCACCTCGGGCCGCGTCATCGCGGTGACCTCGGCGCGCCATCGCTCGGTGCCGTCGAGCGAGAGCGCGACGAGCGCGGTCTCTTCGTGCAACGAGGCGACGACGAGCGGTTCGCCGCTC
Source organism: uncultured Sandaracinus sp. (assembly GCA_937982655.1). Taxonomy (GTDB): domain Bacteria; phylum Myxococcota_A; class Polyangia; order Polyangiales; family Houyiibacteriaceae; genus JACKEH01. The sequence continues at coordinate 41,145 of CALJLK010000302.1, read as the reverse complement.
GGGTTCTCGGGGCGGCTCTCGCGCGCACCCGGGAGCGTGGCCATCACCTGCGCGACATCCGTCTCGCGGTTGTCGGGGAGCTGGTAGCTGAAGGCGGGGAGCTGCGTGACGGTCGCGCAGCCCGCGAGCGCCATCAGCGCGGCGACGAAGACGAAACGGCTCACGCGCCACCTCCCACTCGAACACCGGCGCCCGACTCCGGGATGCGCGCGATCGTCTGCTCCACGAGCTGCTGCAGCTCGCGAACGCCGCGGTCGCGTGTGCGTTCCGGGAAGCTCGCGAGGTAGTCCTGCAGGAAGCGCCGCACCGCGAGGCCGGCGCCCTCGCCGAGCCGCTCCACGATCGCCTTCTTCGTCGCGAGCGGGACATCCGCGCGACGCAGGAATGCGTCGTAGCCGGTGAGCATCACGCCGAGCGGCTCTTGTCCGAGGAACGCGTGGTAGCGCTCGACCGCGGCGGCGTCGCCGAGCTTGCCGATGGCGATCGCGGCCTCGACGACGTTGCGCTCGAAGGCGCGGAAGAGCAGGTCGAGGCTGGCCTTCGCGCCGGTCTCGCCGAGCGCGAGGGCTGCCGCGCCGCGCACGCTGCGGTCGCTGTCGCGCAGGCCGCGCTCGAGCAGCGGGCGCACGCGCGGGTCGTCGATGGCGGCCAGCGCGGCGTAGGCGCGGCGTCGTGCGCCGGCGCGACGGTGGTTGACCAGCTCGGTGAGCACCTCGATCGCGGCGGGCTCGGCGACCTGCTCGAGCGCACCGATCGCGCGATCCGTGATCACGTCGGACTGACCCGCGCGGATGAGCTCGGCGAGCGGAGGGACCACCTCCGGCGCGTCGAGGATGGTGAGCAGCTCGATGGCTTCGCGCACCTGGTCGGCGTCGTTGCTTCGCAGGCGCGTGAGGATCGACTCGAGGTCGGCCATCGTCACGCGCGGCGCCGCGGGAGCGTCGGCGTTGGCGGCGGGGCGTCGCGCGGCGCGCCGAGCTGGTTGCGCGAAGGCGGTGGCGGCCGTCAGCGCGAGGAGGAAGACGAGGAGGTGTCGCATGGGCATGCCTGGACCAGTGGGACCGGCTTGACCGCGGGTCCGATCCGATCCGGCGGGACGCATAGCAGAGGTGTCCGCCGTTTGCCCGACGAAAGGGGACGGGGTTCGCTCACGCTCCGCCTGCCGACATCAGCCCCGTGCGCTCATGCTGCATGCGGACCTTGGGTGTCCGCGGTCGTGGACATCTCGAGATCGGGATGCGGCGACGGATGATCGGCCTCACCCGAGCTCACCCACCGCCAACCGAACGCAACCGAACGAGGGACATCATGAGCAGCAAACACGTCGTCGAGGCCACGGTGCGCGGGGACGCGCGAGGGCTGGCCAACACCATCGCGGTGCGCGAGTGGAAGCTGGTCGGAGACGAGCCCGTCGAGCTCGGGGGAACCGACACCGGGCCGAACCCGTTCGAGTACCTCCTCTCGGCGCTCGGGTGTTGTACGTCGATGACGCTCGCGATGTACGCGAAGCGGAAGGCGTGGCCGCTCGAAGCGGTCGAGGTGCACCTGCGTCACGAGCGGGTGGTCGGCCAGTCGCCGGTGGACCGCATCACGCGGGTGGTGAAGCTCGAAGGCGCGCTCGACGACGAGCAGCGCGCGCGCCTGCTGGAGATCGCGAACAAATGCCCCGTGCATCAGACGCTCACGAAGGGTGCGTTCGTGGAGACCGTCGCAGGCTGAGCGTCGCTGGCTGAGCGTCGCTGGCTGAGCGTCGCTGGCTGAGCGGAGTCGCGAAGGCCGTCGCCGGCCGAGCCGACGCCGTCACGGTGCGGCGTCAGGCCTTCGCGCCGAAGCCCAGGATCACGTAGTTGCCGGACTTCTCTTCCTTCTCGACCTCGAGGAGCTCCGCCTTGGCCATGTCCTCGAGGAGCTGGTTGAAGGTCCGGTAGCCGTAGTAGCTCTCGCTGAACTGAGGGCGCTTCCGCTTCAACACCTGTTTGACCATGGAGCCCCACAGGTTCCCGTCGCGATCCTCGAAGAGCGACTCGACGACGTCGAGGACGATCGCGTGCGCTTCGGCGGGGTCGCCGCTGGAGTCGGCCGCGCGCTTGGGCTTGTCGGTGGGCGGCGCCTTCGTCTTGTCGACGGTCTTGTCCGCGGTCTTGTCGAGCAGCTTCTCAACCGGCTTCTCAGCCGCCTTTTCGCCGACTTTGTCGGCGATTCTCTCCGCGCTCTTCTCCGCGGCCTTCTCCGGTCGCTCGCGCTCCGCGCGCTCGGGCTTGCGCCGAGCTTGGGGTTTGTGCGCGGCCTTCCGTCGGTTGCGGACGAGGTCGTCGTAGAAGATGAACTCGTCGCAGTTCTCGATGAGCAGATCGCTCGACGAGTTCTTCACGCCGAGGCCGATCACCAGCTTGTCGTTCTCGCGGAGCTTCGAGACGAGCGGGGAGAAGTCGCTGTCGCCGCTGACGATCACGAAGATGTCGACGTGCTGCTTGGTGTGGCAGAGGTCGAGCGCGTCGACGACGAGGCGGATGTCGGCGCTGTTCTTCCCGCTGTAGCTGACGTGAGGGATCTCGATGAGCTCGAACGACGCTTCGTGCATTGCGCGCTTCGCGCTCTTGTAGCGGTCCCAGTCGGCGTACGCGCGCTTCACGACGACCTTGCCCTTGTCGAGGATGCGTTCGAGGACGAGGTCGATGTCGAACTCGTCGTAGCGGGCGTCGCGGACGCCGAGGGCGACGTTCTCGAAGTCGCAGAACACAGCCATGTTGGGCGCAGAGTCGCGGGTCATCATCGGCGCGGACGATACTGCATCGCTCGCCTCGAACGGTGTGTGCTCGCGCGTCGCGAACGCGCTCCGCGGATTTTTTGACGGTCGGACCTCCTCCGAGCGAAATGGGGAGGTCGGCGCGCGCAGGGCGAAACGGTCGCGGGCCGGCGGGAGGACGAGGCGATGAATCAGGACCAGCTTCTCGATACGCTCCGCGACTTGCTGCGTGACGTTCTCAAGGCGCGCTTCGACGGCGCGGCGTACGCGAAGCTCGCGCGCGCCCACGGCTACGCCGACGGGTACATGCGCGCGCTCCTCGACGCGGGCCTCGTCGATCGTCAGCAGCTCCTCTCGCTCGTGGGCAACGAGCGGCAGAAGTTCGTCGACGAGACGCCAGCGACCAAGGCCGCCTGAGCGCTCCGCTCGTCTCGATCTCGAGCCGCCCCCGGGCGGCTCTTTCGATTTGGGGACTCGGACACTCCGACTCGGAGCGTCTCGGACACCGACTCGGACAGCGTCTCGGACACCGACTCGGACACGCCGGATGCGGACGGATCGCCGCGGGCACGCTACGCTGCGCGCGCTCCCCGCCGGGGTGGCGGAACAGGCAGACGCAGGCGACTTAAAATCGCCCGTGGCAACACGTGCGGGTTCGAGCCCCGCCCCCGGCACCGAGCTCGGCGACTCGCGAACGAAGACGACGAACGAGATCATCGGCTCCGCGCCCGCGCCCGACGAGCTACGAACGAGTCCGAGTCCGGTCCGACCGAGAGCTCCAACGAAGAAGGCCGCACCCTCGGGCGCGGCCTTCTTCGTCACGTCACGTCTCTCGACGCGCGCTTCACTCGACCGTCTCGACGCGGATGCCGTTCGAGCGCGCGGTCGAGGCCTCCTGGCGGAACCAGAACGCCACCGAGCTCGCGCTGCCCGCGAGGTACTGCGTGGTGAAGTAGCCGGTGCTGTCGTTCTCGTCGATCACCGTCACCGCCCACGCACCACCGCTCGCCTTGCGGGCGAAGCGCGCGTCTTGCCGCGTCGCGTCTTGGTACGCGATGCGCACCTCGCCGCTCGCAGTGACTGCGATGTCCGCGTCGTCGCCCACCACGTGGCGGCCGTCGGTCGAGCCTTCGGTCTCGCCGTCGTCGACGATCTCGCGCGTGATCGCCATGCCCTCGATGCGCGCGTACTTCAGCGCTTCCTCCGCGCCGTCCACGTACGCCACGTGCCACACGCCCGCGGCGTCCACCGCGAGGCTGGCGTGCAGACCGCAGTCGCCCGTGTTCGGATCGCCGACGCCGTAGCCGTCGATCAAGAAGGGCGTGCCCCACGCGCCACCTTCGAAGCTCACGCCGTAGAGGTTGCCCTCCGCGCGCGAGTAGTAGACGAGCGCGAGACCGCTCGAGGTCGCGGCGAGCGAGGTGTGCAGACCGATCGCGGGCGGGAGATCCTCCACGTACGGATCGGGCAACACCTCGGCCTCACCCGCGTCGTTCGTGCACTCGCCGGTCGCGAGGCAGTCCGCGCTGCCGCAGAACTGCGGGCGACACGCGATCGGTCCCCCCGTCACCTCGGCGACCGTCCACGGACCGCCAGGTGACGACGCGGTGGCCACGCGCACCTGCGAGATCGGGCGACCCGGCAACATCGCGGGCGGCGTGATCGCGAGGTAGCTGACCGCCCAGCCGCTGCTCGTGCGGACGAGCGAGGTGTAGCCCTGCGCGCCGTCGCCATCGACCTCGGTGACCGACCACTCGCCGCCCAGGGTGCCGCTCGCGACCTTGAGCGCGCCGTTGGTGCGGTCGTGGTACGCGATGACCAGCGTGCCGCCGTCGTTGACGATCGAAGTGTAGAGGCCGACGTCGTCGCCCTCGTCCACGATGCCGCCACGCCAGCTCGCGGGATCCCGCGTCGGCGCGACGTCGGGCACGCCGTCCACGATCTCCCAGCTCACGCTGGTGCCGTTCCACGAGCCGACGACGAGATCGCCGTAGCGCGTGGAGGGAAGGGCGCCTGGGCTGTAACCGCTGAGCACCAGCGTGCCGTCGGTGAGCGCGGTCATGTCGAGGTGCATCGCCATCAGTCCGGGCTCGAGGGGACGCAGCATGCCGCCGTCCGTCGGGACCTCACCGTCGTCCGGCACGCCACCGTCGAGATCGGCCGGGGGATTCTTCCCGCCGCAGTCGCAGCCCGTGACCGCGAGGAGCACGGGGAGCGTGAAGAGGAGGAAGCTCCGACCCGTCATCGCGCGAAAGGAGCGCCCGCGGCGCGGTTCCTTCCGGCGTTCCTGCCGACGACGCGCGAGCATCGCGCCGAGCACCGCGAGGAACGCCACGAAGGTGCCCTTCGCGCCGCCCGTCGGGCTGTCGACCGCGCAGGAGCCGCAGCCACCCTCGGCGTTCGGGTTGCCGACGCCGCGGATGAGCCCCGAGGACGCCGACGCGACGTTCTCCGCCTCGTCGCGGACCTCGACCTCCACGTCGCCGAGGACGGGGAGGATCGTGCGATCGCCGAGGCGCTCCCACTCGCTCCACGACGAATCACCGACGAGACGCCAGCGGTAGTCGAGGTGCTCGGCGAGCACGTCCCACGCCGCGATGCGGGTGCCCTCGGCCTCCGTCACGAGCTCCAGGTCCGGCGCCGTGATGTCGACGAGCACCTGCTCGACCGCGGGCGAGAGGTCGACGCTGTCGCGCTCGCCGACGACCCGCGCGCGGGCCTCGACCACGTGACGCGCCTGGAAGCGGAGCGCGGCGTCCTCGATGACGACGTGCGGATCGCGCGTCCACGCGGACCACGCCATGCCGTCGAGCCGCACGCTGTACTCGAGCTCCGCGCCCGACGGCCCCTCGGCCGAGAGGTCGACGTGAAGCCGCGGCAGCGCGCCGTCGCCCCAGTGCTCGAGGGTCATGCTGCGGTGGTCGAGCTCGAGCGCGCCGAGGGCGAGCCGGGTGTCGACGGGGGCGCTGAACGCCTCCGCACCGGCGACCGCGAGGTTCGCGAAGATTCCGAGGAACTCGGACTCACCCTCCGCGACCCCACGCACGCCACCCTCTTGGACCTGCAGCTCGAGGCCCATCAGCTCGGGCAGCGCGAAGCCGCCGAGGTCGCCGAAGGCCATGCCCGCGAAGGTCTCGAGCACGCTCTGGATCACGCCCGCGAGCCGCTCCGGATCCTCGTCGAGGAGATCCTCGAAGTTGGTCACGGTCGACTCGGTCGCGGTCAGACCCACCACGTTCGGGACGATCTCGCCGTCCATGACCGCGAGGTTGATCCCGAGCGAGAGATCCGCCTGATAGGTCATGAAGCGCACGTAGCGCTCGTTGCTCCAGACGTAGAAGTCGACCTGGAGATCGTCGAGCAACACCGTGAGCAGCGGCTCGTCCTCGGTGCCGGCCCCGATCTCGAAGGTGGGCGGACGTTGCGGGCGCAACATCACCGCGAGCGGCACGGAGCTCTCCGGGAAGGTCAGCCGGTTCAGCGAGGGAACGAGCAGTGAGAACAGACCCGAGCTGAGCTGCTGCGAGAGGCTCGTGCCCGCGCCGATGCAGAGCAGACCCGCATCGAACGCGCCGTAGCCCGCGTGGTTGAGGAAGTCCTCCGAGAGGCCGATGCCGACGTGCGGATCGGAGGCGAGGCCTTCGACGGTGTTCGCACGGAAGACCGCCGCGCGCGGGATGGTCGGGATGGCGGGCGGCTCGATCACCGGCACGCACGGGTTGTGCGGGTAGACGGTGGCGAAGTCGCGGCTGGTCCCGAGGAACCCGCCGTACATGAACACGCTCATGCCCTCGTTGACGGCTTCACCGTCCCCGCCCGCCGCGAGCAGGAACTGTCCGGGCGCGTGGGTGCCGGGCGAGACGGAGCCGAGGAAGGCGGCGCCGAGGTCACCCTGGCCGTCGGTGCCGAGCAGCATCGGGACGCAGGCCGCGTCGCCGCTCGCCGCGTAGCGGCAGACCGCTTCGGGGTCGTCGCCAGCCGGGACGGCGAAGGTGCCAGTGGGGCAGCCGTACTCGCCTTGGCGGGTGCAGAGTTGCTCGTCGATCGTGTCCTGAAGGATGCTGCTGACTTGGTCCTGCAGTGTTCCGATCAGCGTTCCCTTGAACAAGTTGATGAGCCACGCGAATCCCGAGCAGCCAGAGATCTCCACGTCGGCGTCTTCAATGTCTTCGCCGGGCGTCAGCACGGCTTCCTCGACGACGACCTTGGTGTAGCCACGCCGAGCGGCCTCGGTTTCCTCCCGGAGGGCGATGCGTGCGGTGAGCCCGACGTACGGACGTGAGCCACGTGATGTGTCGAGATCGATCCGGCAGTTCAGGGGAATGCCGATCGGACGCAGTGTCGCCGGAATGTGTCGTCGCGCGCCGGCCGAATCTCGGCTGTCGAGGCGAACGCGGATCTGAGCGGTGAGGGTGTCAGTAGGAACACTCTCCAGGTCGAGAGAATCGACCTCTCCGCGCACCTTGCAGTCGGACGCGGGGCAGATGTCGTAGCTGACCCCGGTGGTCGAGCCCATCGTCCGCGGAACGTCGAACTCCAGACCATCGGGCAGGGCCAGGCCGACCAGTGCGTCGGAGTTGCTTTCGAGGAACGCAATGCCTTCGTCGGTCAGTCGGACCTGAGCCGAGTTGGGGACTCGCTGCTCGATGGGGAAGCCGCCCGGGATGGGGGCGACGCCGCAGCCGTCACCGCACCCTCCGCAGCCGCCACCGCCGCACGCGATCAAGCCAAACGACAGGACGCCGTAGAGAAAACTCCACGACGCCCGCTCTCGCGGACGCCAAGCCGTCATGATCCCGCTCCCAGGCAAGCACACACCCCAAGCACCCCGCACGGGTGCCGCAACGTTGCACAGCGTACAGGTATTACCTGCGAACGGACAACGACGGTCTAGGGGGAGGCGGGTTCGGCGAAGCGGTTGTCAGGGGGGCAGCGGTCGTCAGGCGCGGGTCAGAGAGCACAACCGCGCCGGCGAACGACGAGCCTCTCGATGTCTGCGGCGTCAATCGTCGAGTAGACGACGAGGTCAGCCGTCGCAGCCGGACCTGTGCCGCCTGGGGTCTCGTCGAGGCTGACCGAGGCCCAGCCAGCGGCGGTTTGCTCGTAGAGCCGCAATGACCGTTCGAGCGTCCCCGGAGCGAGGCGACGCGCCAACAACGTCGTCGCGTTCCAGTACGCGGGCATCGAGAAGAGGTATGCGCCGGAGTCGATCGTCGACAACGTCGCGTCGGAAAGTCCAAAGCTCGCAAGCACCGCGGTATCGGTGGTGAACCCATGCAAGAGGACCTCGCCTGGGCGTCCTTCTGCGGCACCCAGGAACTCGTTGGCTTCGATCGGGCTTATCGACAAGGGCGTTGGGTCTGCAGGATCGCTGGAAGCGAACCGCACACCGAAGAGGCCTCCGTCCTTGAAGACGAGCCACCGCTCCGGTCCAGCCTCGGCCCAGGTCGTGGGTCGGAGCGGTTCGTCCTCGGAGAACGTCGTGATGACCTGCGCGGAATCGCGTGAGTTGCCGATCTCTGCGAGGCGAAATTGGAATGCCAACTGATTCGCCTGCTCCCAGGCGAAGAGAAAGCCTCCGCCGAAGGACGTGACTCTGACGTTCGTCGCTGGATCCTCGTTGAGCGTGCGGACTGGCGAGAGAACGTTCCCATCCGCACTCGAGTACACGCGCGCGTGAATGTCGCGACCGACTTGGAAAGACACGACGATGCGTGAGCCGTTGCGTGCGCTTCCGAGGCTCGTTGCTGCACCCGCGATGCTTGGCGCGACCAGACTCGTTGTTCCCCACGTTCCGGTGCGGCTGACCACGACCGCGCGCACCACGCCGTCGCCGACACCGAGGCTGTCATCGACGAAGAACACCAAGGCCCCTCCATCATCGAGGCTCTCGACGGCGAGGTGGGACATGGAAATGGTCGCGGAGAGCGGCACGCCAGCGGACAGTTCCCGCACCCCCTCATCCACGAACCCATCGCAGTCGTTGTCCGACTCGTCGCACGTCTCGGTCGCGCCGTCCCAACAAACGTCGCACGCATCGTCGCAGTCGTCGGCGTTCTCGACGTGTCCGGCCAGGCCGGGGCAGCCGGTGGTGGTGACGTCCGGATCGCCGCGGCCGTCGCCGTCCGCGTCGCGATGGAGCGTGACGGGGACGCAGCCGTCTTCTTCGGGCATCGGGCCTGCGTCGGTGCCGGCGTCGTCGGGACCTCCGTCGGGGAGCACACACGTGTCGCCGCTCGGGATCGTGCCGGCCGGACATTCGCAGCCCGGATAGTCCGGATGATCCGCTGGAACCGGGACGAGCGGCTCGGGACAAACGCAGTTGTCGGCTGGGCCTGCGACGCGGCCGAGGTCTCGACAATCGATGGGATCGCTGGGGCATCCCGCGAGGAGAGCGACCGCGAGGCTGGTGACGACGACGCGCATGACCCGAAGAGGTACCCGGGAAGGCGCGGTGGGGCAACGGGTGGAACTGGGCGGGAAGCGAGCGGTTTGTGCGACGAGGACCCTCGCCCACTGCGCACCGCTCACGTCGCCAGGCACGTCGCCGGGCACGTCGCCGGGTACGTCGCCGGGCACGTCGCCGGGTACGTCGCCGGGCACGTCGCCGGGCCCGTCGCCGGGCACGTCGCCGCTCACGTCGCCGCTCACGTCGCCGCTCACGTCAACGACCACGTCGACGACCACGTCGACGACTACGTCGACGACCACGTCGACGACCACGGAGGCTCGGCGTGGCCCTCACGCCAGCGGGCCGACGGCCTTCTCTGCGGCTTGCCGCAACGTGCCGCTCGTCACCAACTGCTCGCAGGCGAGCATGTCGGGTTGGAGCATGCGGTCGGCGACCAAGGTCGGGACGAGCGCGCGCACCGCGGCGTGGGCGGCGGCCACGCCGAGCGCGGGGCGCAGGGGGGCGCGGTGGTCGAGGCCTTGCGCGGCGACGAGGGCTTCGATGCCGAGCACCTTGCCGACGTGGTCGACGATCTGCGCGAGCTTGCGGGCGCCGATGCTGCCCATCGAGACGTGGTCTTCCTTGCCAGCCGACGACGGGATCGAGTCGACGCTCGAAGGATGGCAGAGGACCTTGTTCTCGCTGACCAACGCGGCCGCCGTGACCTGGGCCATCATGAAGCCGGAGTCGAGGCCGGTGCGCGGGCCGAGGAAGGGCGGAAGGCCGCTGGAGAGCGCCGGGTTCACCAATTGTTCGAGGCGACGTTCGGCGATGTTCGCGAGCTCCGCGGTGGCCATCGCGGCGGCATCCAGCACGAGCGCGAGCGGCTGGCCGTGGAAGTTTCCTCCACTGATCACGTCCGCGTGTCCGTCGTCGCCCACGAAGATGAGCGGATTGTCGGTCGCCGCGATCAGCTCGCGCTCGAGCACCTGGCGCGCGAAGACGAGCACGTCGCGCGAGGCGCCGTGGACCTGCGGCATGCAGCGGAGCGAGTAGGGGTCCTGCACCTTCTTGCAGTCGCGGTGCGAGGCCATGATCTCGCTCTCGGTGAGCAGCGCGCGGAGGTTGCCCGCGCTCGCGGCTTGGCCGGGGTGCGGGCGCACCGACTGGATGCGGGGATCGAAGGGTCGCCCGCTGCCTTGCAGGGCTTCGAGGCTCATCGCGCCCGTCACGTCCGCCGTGGTGCACAGGCGCTCGGCCTCCACGACCGCGAGGCCGCCGACCGCGAGCATGAGCTGGGTGCCGTTGATGAGCGCGAGGCCTTCCTTCGCTTCGAGCGCCAGCGGCCTGAGGCCGACCACAGCGAGCGCCGCGTCGCCCGGGAGGCGGCGGGTCACGCCGTCGACGTCCACGTCGGCTTCGCCTTCGCCCGTGAGCACGAGCGCGAGGTGAGCGAGGGGCGCGAGGTCGCCCGAGGCCCCGACCGAGCCCTGCGCGGGGATGCGGGGGCGGACGTCGTGGTCGAGGAGCGCGACGAGCTGCTCGACGAGTGCGCTGCGGACGCCGCTGTGGCCGAGCGCGAGCACCTGGGCGCGCAGGGCGATCATCGCGCGCACCGCGGGCCACGGCAGATCCGGACCGACGCCGCAGGCGTGGCTGCGCAGGAGGTTGTGCTGCAGCGCGCGGATGTCGGCCGCGGAGATGCGCGTCTCGGCGAGCGCGCCGAAGCCGGTGTTCACGCCGTAGACGTTCGGTGCGCCGTCGCCTTCTTCGGCCAAGCGGCGCACGAAGGCGTGCGCGGCGTCCACGCGAGCGCGCGCGGCGGGACCGAAGACGAGCCGCGCGCGGCGGTGCGCGAGATCGTGCAGATCGTCGAGGGTCCAGGAGGTCGCGAGCTCGATGGGGCGAAGCGTCATGGTGGATTCTCGGGCGCGGCCGGCGCGATCAAAGCGAAGAAAGGAGGAGGTTCGAAAGGGATGAAGCGGTGAAGAGAAGTCGGTGGTTGCCCCGCCGACTCGGTCGAGAAGTCAGCTGCGGCGGTGTTCGAGGAGACTCGGAACGCGACGAGCGCACCTTCGATTGCCGGAGGACGTGGCGTGCTCGGTTCGGCGCGACCCCCCGAACGTCGAATCCCGACCTCGAGACACCGAGCTCGAGACACCGAGCTCGAGACACCTGAGCGTCGCGACCGCCGCTCAGGTGATGGTCCAGCCGCCGTCGACCGCGAGGGTCTGGCCGGTGACGTAGCGGCTCTCGTCGCTGGCGAGGAAGACGGCCGCGCCCGCGATGTCGTCCGGCTGGGCGAAACGCTTGAGGGCGGTCCGATCGATCACCATCTTCGAGATCTCCGCGTTCGAGGTGAGCGCGGAGGCGAAGCGCGTCTCCACCAGGCCGGGCGCGATGGCGTTCACGCGGATGCCGCGCGGGCCGAGCTCCGCCGCGAGGGTCTGCGTCATCGAGATGACGGCCGCCTTCGTCATGCCGTAGACGCCCTGCAGCGGCGCGGCCATCTGACCGAGCACGCTGGTGACGTTCACGAGGCTGCCGGGCGCCTTGCGGTCGAGGAGGTGCTTGGCGACCGCGCGCGCACACGAGAAATAACCTTTGAGGTTCACCTCGAAGGTCTTGTCCCAGGCGCCCCATTCGACGTTCATCATCGGGCCGAAATAGGGATTGGTCGCCGCGTTGTTGACGAGGATGTCGACGTGGCCGAAACGTTCGAGGGTCGCGCGCATCAGCGCTTGGACGTCTTCTTCTTTTCCGGTGTGGCAGGGGACCGCGAGGGCCGAATCGCCGAGCCGCTCGGCGACCGCTTGCAGCGCCTCCAGCTTGCGCGCCGCGAGCACGACCTTCGCGCCTTCCTGCGCCATCGCCACCGCGATCGCCTCTCCGATGCCACGGCTTGCGCCGGTGACGATCGCGACCTTGCCTTCGAGCCTCTGCGTCATGGCGGCGTGCTTACCACGCGCCCTCCGGTGTCGAGCGTGAGGAAGCGCCGTCGTCGTCCCCGCTCGAACCGGCTTCGCAGCGCGCGCCGGGGGAAGTAGCATCCCGGCGATGGCCGACGACGAGGAGGAGCAGAAGAAGCGGAAGGCGCAGAAGACCTACCAGGGGTACGCGACGCCCGGCATCGACGAGCCGCCGCGCGAATCCGACTGGGGCGACGACGCGACGGTCGTCGAGCCTTCCGCGACCGACGCGCCGCGAGGACCGGACGAGAGCGGTGAGCTCTACCTTCCTCCCGGGACCGTGCGCAGCCCGTCGATCCACGACTCCACGCCGCTCGTCGAGGTCGAGGTCGTGCATCAGCACGGCTCGGCGCCACGCATGACGCAGCCGCCGCAGACGCTCGAGATCTGGACGCAGAACCGCATCTACACCCTCGACCCGCAGCTCATCTGCGTGGGCGTCGCGGACCGCGCGAGCAACGAAATGGATCTCAAGCACCCCTTCGTCGGGTACCGGCTGGTGGGTGGGCAGCATCGCGACGGCGACACCTTCGAGATCAGCTACCCGTTCCCGCGGCCCGGGACGGAGGCGGTGTTCGAGCACCCGAAGAACGTGCGCGGCAACTTCTCGCGCACGTCGACCGTGACGCGGGTGGTGCTGCGCCTGCACGTCGTGACGGTCGCGCCGAACGTGCTCGTGCCCACGTGGAGCCACATCACGTCGCACGAGCTGAAGCTGCCGCCGTCGAAGAAGTGAGCCGCGCGGTCCACTCGTCGCGATGAAGCGATGCGCGCGCGCATGTCGCTCCAACGACGCGATGCGCGCATGCATGACCGGCCGCTACCTGCTCGCACGAGGCGAGCGCGTTCCTCCGTCAGTCGTGGCTCTCCAGCCACCCCTGCAGCTCCGGCCACACCGCGCTCGGTGCGTGGGTGCCCATCAGCAGATCGAAGTGGCCGAAGTCTTCCGCGTGGCCGTGCTCGCGTCCGAACGCGCGGCAGGCCCCACCCGCGTGACGCGCGGCGGCGACGGGGGTGCATTGCACGTCGCGACTCCCCGCGAGCGCGGTGAGTGGGGTGTGCTTCGGTAGACCGATCGCGACCGGCGCGGATCCGTCGCGGATGCCGGGCCGAACGAAGCAGGCGGCGAGATCGGCGAGCACGTCGCCCGGGATCGGATGGAAGCCGAGCGCGACGAGGCGGCGATAACGTCCGACCTCCACGTTGCGATGCCACACGTTCACCGCGTCGATCGGGTTCGGGAACGCGAGCGCGAACGGCGAGAGCGTCGCGGCGATCGGACCGAGCGGCACCACCGGCACGATGCGGGTCATCCAGAGCATGCGACGCGCGGCGTGGAAGACGCTCTCGGTGCCGGAGTAGTCGAGCGCGGAGGCGACGGTGGCGACGGAGCGGAGGCGGGGGTCTTCGCGGTGCGCGAGGACGGAGAGCGCGATGCCGCCCATGCTGTGGCCAATCGCGTGCACGGCCGACGCGCCGGTCCACGCGAGCACCGCGTCGAGCGCGGCGTCGAGATCGAGATCGACGTACGTGTCGAAGTCCCAGCACCAACGCTTCGGCGCCCCGACCCCGAGGCGTCCGCGGCGATCGAGCTCATCCGGCAGCGGCGCGCGCGCGCCGGGCTTCTCGCTGCGGCCGTGACCGCGCAGCTCGAGCACGAAGACGTCGAAGCCGCGGGACGCGAGCCAGGTCGCGAAGGAGCGTTCTTCGTCGAGGTCCCACGAGAAGCGGTTCGCGGCGAGCCCGTGCACGAGGAGCACCGGATGTCGCGCGCTCGGCGTGGTGCCGTAGCGATGGAGCGCGAGGTGCCAATGATCGCGCGTGCGCACGAAGCCGATCTCGCGCGCGCGGTCGCGGACTCCGTGGCGCGCGAGCCAGGCGCGGCGTCGCAGCGGGAGGAAGGTGTCGGGCGGGAGGTCGACGCGCGGGTGACGTTCAAGCGAGGGCATCGATCCACTCCCGGAGCTCGCGGAGCACCCCCGCGGGGGCGTCGGTGAAACCGGAGGGTGGACCCGCGGCCACGAATGCCGCGAGCGTCTGGTGCAGCTCGTCGCTCGATCCCCCGTCCTCGAGCTCGTGCGACCAACGATACCAACGCAGCGCGCGCGAGGTGGCCTCCACCGCGGCGTAGCGGGTCGCGTCTCCGCGGTTCCACCGCCACGTGCGGCGTGGCCCACGCAACCAGCTCTCGAGGCGATCGCGATCCATCGCGTGGGACGATAGCGCGGCGTCGCACTCGGGAGCACGTACCTCCGTTCGTCGACGCGACCGGCGCTTGCGACGGAAACGCGAGGGGTGTTCTCGCCGGTACACGTGAGTCGCTTCCGATCGGAAACGCGAGGGCGGTCGGGAAAGTCTCGAAGACGGTTTCTGCGGACTGCTACCCTGCGCCGCGATGATCGCGAGGAGCTCGGAGGTGCGTTCGTGAGCGTGGAGCTCGTGCGGCCGACGGCCGAGGGGCCGCGCTTCGATCTGCGCTTCGAGCGGGGGCGCGTTCACCTGAGCCTCGGGCGTCCGCTCGGCATCGACGGCGTGACGATCGAGCACCTCGTGATCGCGCTCGACTTCCGCGGGCCGGTCGATCTGCGCGGCGGCGCGAAGCGCTTTCGTCACCACCGCGGGCGCGTGATCGAGCTGCGGCTCCGCGTGCGCCCGGCGCGGCTCGCGTCGTGGATCGACGAGGGGCGCACGCTGCGGGTCGAGGATCGCGCGGCGCCGTCGCACGACGACACCTCGCTGGGGGCGGCGTATCGCGACGATGCGGGGGTGCTGGCGTTCGACGTCGGGCTCGCGTTCGATGGCGTGGATTTGGTCGCGAGCCCGCGTGAGCTCGCGTGGGTCCGTGGCTCGCCGCGCAGCGCGTGGGAGCGTTGGGCGAAGCTCGCGGAGCGGGTGGGCGGCCGCGCCGATGCGACGAGCGGCGTGCTGCGGATCGAGCGACCGATCCGCGCATTGCTCGCGGAGGTCCTTCTTCCTCACGGATGGCGCGTGCCTGACGAGCGCGGCTGTGGAGTGCGTCTCGCCGCGTCGACGGACGCGATCGTCGTCGAGGTCGGCGAACGTCTGGTCGGACCGAGACCCACGCTGAGCGACGGATCGGTCTTCGAGGCCTCCGAACCGAGCGGCGACGCGGGTGCGCTGCGAGCGTGCCTCGACGCGGCGGACCTCGACGGCGCGCGCGTCGCGCAGCGACGGCTCGGTGGTTGGCTCGCCGGCGAAGGAGCCCTCGCGATCGCGGAGCGCTTCGAGCACGCGCTGAGCCCCGACGCGTTGATCGAGCTGCTCGTGCTCGGGCTCTCGGCGTTCCCGGACGACGAGCGCGCGTGGCGTCGCTGGATCGCGAGGCTCTCCGATCGCGGCGTGGTGGGCGCGCTGAGGCTCGCGGACGTCGCGCTCGCGGGGCCGCTCCCGCGCAGCAGCCGCGCGGAGCTCGCGGTGTCGGCCGCGATGGGGGTGCTCGACGCCTTCGCGGATCCCGACGTCGACGACGAAGATCCCGTCGTCGAGCGGCGTCTTCAACGCATCGTGCAGGACGCCGCCGCGTTGGCGCCCGAGAGCGCGCGGGTGCTCGCGGCGCGGGCTGCGCTCGCACATCGGAGTGGTCAGCTCGCAGAGGCCGCGCGCCTCTGGGATCGCGCCGCAGAGTCGGTCGCCGCGGACGATCCCGCGATCGCCGCCGAGTGGCGACGACGGGCCGCGCAGCTCCTCTTCGGGATCGAAGGCCCGGCAGCCGCGGAGCCGCTGCTTCGTCGAGCGCTCGCCGACGCGGGGGATGCGCCGGACGTGCTCTGCGATCTCGCGGCGGTGTTGGTCGAGCGTGGGGACGTCGTGGCGGCGGAGGAGCTCTACGCGCGCTTGCTCCGACCGGACGCGCGGCGTGGTGCGGAACGACGTGCGGCGTTGCTCGTGGCGGCGCGCCACCACCTCGTGCGTGGCGCCGCGGATCGCGCGCGCCCGTTCCTCGCGGAGCTCGGCGACGATCCGGCGTCGTTGGAGCTGCACGAACGTGAAGCGAGCGACAGGCCGGCGGTCTCGATACTTCCCTCGTCGACACCGTCGTCGACGCAACCTTCGTCGATACCCCCGAGCCGCGCGCGGCACGACGAGCCATGGGAGTCGGACGTGGACGGCGAACGGAGCATGGTGCTCTTCTCGCCGCCGGAGACCAGCCAGGTGCTCTCGCCGTCCGGTTCCGCGTTGGTCGATGACGAAGAGGGCGACGACGCGCTCGACGCGGACTCGTTCGCGGGAGGGCTGGACGAAGACGAGCTCGATCCGGCGGCGCTCGATCGGCTTTTCGACGAGTCGAGCGAGCCACCGAAGCCGCGCCATCTCCGTTCGGTCGATGCGTTCGAACGAGAGGACGATCGAGAAGGCGACGCTCCGAGCGACGCGTTGGATCCCCTCGAAGCGCTCGTGCTGGCGCCTCGCGAAGAGGGAGGCGATGCAGGCCACCTCGACTCGTGGCTGCCGCGCATCGGCGCGCGACCACCGGTGCGACTTCCCCCCGAGCCGCCGTTGCCGAAGTCCCTCCCGAAGTTGCCGAAGTCGTCGCCTCCGGTGACGCTCGTCTCGGTCGCGGACGACGAGCTGCGCGCGTTGCTCGAAGCGGTCGCCGAGGCGGACGATCCGGGAGCGCTGCTCGAAGGCGCGCTCGAAGAGGCGCTGACGGATGCCGACGCCGCCGGCGTGCGCCGCGTGCTCCGTGTCCTACAACGCGTCGACGACTTCGCCGGGGCGGCCGCGCTCGCGGCGCGCGCGCGGCGCTTGCTCGAACGTCTCGACGAGGAACCGTGAGCCATCGAAACTTCTCGGCCAGGTCGGCGGGGTCAGCCGCCGACTCGTCGACCAGGTCGGCCGCCGACTTCGCGCCCGCGATCCGTCGGGCGGCGTGGGCCCTGCTTCTGATCGGTTGCGGCGCGCGAACCGAGCTCGAAGGCAGCGGCGTACCCGCACCGAGCCCGAGCGACGCGGGGCGCGATGCGTTCATCCCGCTCGTCGACGGAGGGCCGCCGCCACCGCCGCGTGATGGAGGTGTCGACGCGGGTCGTGACGCAGGGATCGACGCGGGCCGCGACGCGGGACCGGACTCCGGAACGATGGCCGGCTCGTGCCGACGCGACGCGGACTGCGGCGACCTCCGGTGTCGTCGCGACACGCGCCGCGCGCCGGCGGATCTCGCGCCGGTGCCGCTCGTCTGCGGCGCGCTCGACGCCGCCGCCTCCGACGGCGAATTCTGCGACGCGGCGTCCGACTGCGATCGTGGGCTCTGCG
This sequence comes from uncultured Sandaracinus sp., assembly GCA_937982655.1. Lineage (GTDB taxonomy): Bacteria > Myxococcota_A > Polyangia > Polyangiales > Houyiibacteriaceae > JACKEH01. The sequence continues at coordinate 23,765 of CALJLK010000302.1, read as the reverse complement.
TGCTCGCGGGCACGTGCGTGCCGCCCTGCGTGTCGGACGCCGACTGCACGACGGGCTACGCGTGTCGCCCGGTCTACGCGCTCACGAGCCTCTCTGCTGCGCAGCCGATGAACGGCTGCGTGCAGCCGCTCGTGCTTCACGACGCGGTGCGCAGCGAGTCGCTCCCCGCGACCACGATCGCCGGCTCTGGCTCGCTCACGCCGCCGCCCGTACCTTCCGCGCCCACGCTGCACGTGTTCCGCGCGAGCGACCCGAACGTGGCGATGCAGACCGAGCGCCTGCTCACCGCGGACGGGCGAACCCTCTTCGACATCGGCACGGTGTTCCCGGGGAACATGCCGCCCGCAAACCCCGTCGCGGGCTTCGGCTCCGTGTTCTCCCTGCTCACGCCCAACGGCTCGCGTCCGGTGTCGGGCGCGCTCACCGTCGAGGTCGCAGTGTTCCCGAGTCGCGCAGTCGTGTCGGGCACGCGCATCCTCGGCTCGGCGGGCATGGGGCGGGTGCTCGACGTCGATCTCTTCTACGTCGGCGGCGGCATGCTTCGCCCGGAGGCCGACGGGAGCGTGTCTCCCCGCGTGATGCGCGCGCTGCGAGAAGCCGAACGCACGCTCGCGCCCTCGCGCATCCGTTTCGGCGAGATCCGCCAGCACGTGATCCCCGGGATCCTGCGTGGTCGGCTGGCGATCGTGGACAGCGGGCTCGAGGGAACCCCGGGTGAGCTGCAGGAGCTCTTCGCGCTCGCGGCCGGCGCGGGTCGCGGCTCGTTGCCCATCTTCCTCGTGCGCGACATCTCGGGCGCGCTCGGCATCGCGGGAGACATCCCGGGCGCGTGGATGCATCCGGGCGAGATCACCAACGGGATCGCGATCAGCGTCGACTCGGTGCTCGATCCCGAGCCGCTCACGCCGCCGTTCGGCCGCGTCATCGCCCACGAGACGGGGCACTTCCTCGGGCTCTTCCACACCAGCGAGCTCGACGGAACGGTGCTCGATCCGATCGACGACACGCCGATCTGCGGTCCCGAACGGGACACGGACGGAGACGGCTTCCTCTTGGCCGCCGAGTGTATGGGCGCCGGCGGCGACCACATGATGTTCTGGGCTGCGCAGGGCGACGTGGTCTCCCGCGGACAGGCGGCGGTCCTCGGTAGCGCGCTCGTCTTGCGCTGACGCCGACCCGTCCGTCTCCTCGGTTCGGCGGGACGTCGGGAGGGCGCGAGCAGCCGCACCGCGCGGGCGCGGTCGTGCGGGCGCGGTCGTCGATCGACCCAGCGCGTTGCGACCACGCACGCGAACGTCGTCGTCGGGAAGATCGTCATCGCCAAGCGGGGAGTCTTTGTTGTTATCCTCGCGGCCCGCCGCGCGAGCCTCGGCGGGAACGGGGTCCACACATGAATCGCGACGAGCAGGAGGCGGGCATGCTCGAGGGTGACGAGGTCTTCGCGACGGCAGCGGCGGCCGTGCGAGCAGACGCGAGCGACGAAGGCGCGTGGGACCAGCTCGAAGAGCTCGCGGCGGCGTCTCAACGACCCGACGAGGTCGGCGCGCTCTACCGCGAGATCCTCGACCGGAAGCTCGCGCCCGACACCGCGGCCCTCGTGGGTCAACGCGCGGTGCAGTTCCACGAGGAGTGGTTCCGCGAGGACTCCCCGAACCTCGTCGCGGTGTTGCAGCGTGTGCTCGCGATCGATCCGAGCGCGAGCGAGTGGGCCTTCCAGCGGCTGACGGTGGTGTTCACGGTCGGCGAGCGTTGGGACGAGCTCCTCGCCCTCTACGATCGCGAGATCGCGTCTGCGGCCGACGAGCATCGCCGCGCGTCGCTCCTCGACGAGGCGGCGCAGACCGCGAAGGACTTCGCGGGCGCTCCCGATCGCGCCGCGAGCTACCTGCAGCAGCTCCTCCCGCTCCGCCGCGGCGACAAGCAGCTCGTCTCGAACCTCGAGCGTTTGCTCGAACGTCAGGAGCGCTACGCGGACCTCGTCGCGCTCTGGCGAGACCAGCTGCCGAGCCAGCCGAAGCAACGCCGCGAGGTGCGCCTCCGCATCGCGGAGCACCTCTACGAGAAACTCGCTCGCGCGGAGGAAGCGACCGCCGAGCTGCGCGCGATGCTCGACGAGGGCGGCGATCCCGCGCCCGCGCTGCAGATGCTGGAGAAGATCGCGCGCGATCAGCAGCTCCCGGCGGAGGCCCGTCGCGAAGCGCTCGGCCTGTTGCGCGAGCGCTACGACGCGGAGGATCGGACGACGGCGGTGATCGCGACGCTCGACACCGCGCTCGAGCTCGCGGACGTCGGCGAGCGCATCACCCTGCACCGCGACGCCGCACAGCGCCTGCGCGCGGCGGGTGTGCTCGACGAAGCGCTCGAGCACCTCGGCGCGGTGCTCGTGCTCGCGCCGAACGACGAAGAGGCGTTGGTCGCCGCGCGTGAGGTCGCCGACCAAGCAGGCACCCCACGTCGGCTCGTCGACCTGCTCGTGGCTTCGGCGGACGCGGTGGAAGCGGTGGCCGAGCGCGCCCCGCTGCGCCTCGAAGCTGCCGAGCGGCTGGTGATGCTGGGGGAGCCGCAGGCCGCGATCCCGCAGCTCCAGCTCCTCGCGGACGAGCCCGACGTCGCGCCGGGTCTCGCGATGAGCGCGTCGCGGCTGCTCGTCGAGCAGCTCGGCGCGACCGGACGCACGCAAGAACAGCTCGCAGCCCTCGATCGGCTCGCGACCCTGGAAGACACCCCGAGCCGCCGTCGTCAGGCGCTCGCGCAGGCGGCGGAGCTCGCGGCTTCGCTGGGCGACGCCGATCGCGCGCTCGCGCTCCACGAGCGATGCCTCGTGGAGGATCCCTCGGACTCCGCGGCGCTCGGCGCGATCGTGGATCTGCTCGAGCGCGAGGAGCGCTGGAGCGCGCTCGTGCGGGCGTTGCGGCGTCGCGAAGGCAGCACGTCGAGCGCGTGGCAGAAGCGCGCCGATCTCGTGCGCATCGCGCGCGTGCAGAGCGAGCGGCTCGCGCAGCCGGCAGACGCGATCGCCACGTGGACCGAGGTCGGCGCGGTGTACGGCGAGGACGCGGAGGTCGCGGACGCGCTGACGACCCTCTTCGAGCGCACGGAGCGCTACGAAGAGATGGCCGCGGTGCTCGATCGGACGGCGCAGCGCGAGGACGCGCACCTCGCGGACGTCCGCGCGCGCCAAGGATCGGTCTTCGCGACGTACCTCGGTGACGCCACGCGCGCGCTCGCGAGCTTCCGGCGTGCCTTGGAGGCGAGTCCGACCCACGAAGCCGCACGCGAAGGCCTCGCGGTGCTCTGCGAGGATGCGAGCGTTGCGGCGGACGCCGTGGAAGCGCTCGCGCGCTCGTACGAGCGCACGGGCGAGTGGGAGCCGCGGCTCGCGCTGCTCGAGCCGCGCCTCGCCGCGGCGTCGGACGTCGCGACGCGCGTGCGTCTCCTTCGCGAAGCGGCGGAGCTCCAAGAGCGCGAGGCGCGTGCCCCGGGCGCCGCGTTGCGTTCGATCGCGCGGGCGTTCGTGCTCGCACCGGACGACCTTCGCCTCGAAGCGGAGGTCGAGCGGCTCGCCGAAGCGGCGGGCGCGGCCGACGAGCTCGCGGACGCCTTCGCGAACGCCTCGGTGGGTGCGGAAGGCGCGCGGCGCGCGACGCTCGCGGCGCGTGAGAGCGAGATCCGACAGGACGCGCTCGAAGATCTCGGGGGAGCGTTCGACGCGTGTGCGCGCGCGCTCGCCGCGGCCCCGCTGCGCGAAGAGTACGCGGACCGACTCCTCACCCTCGCCGAGCTGACGGCTCGCTGGGAGGAGACCGCGCACGCGCTCGCGGGCGCGGCCGATGCGCCCTTCGCGCCTCCTTCGCACGTCGTTCGGCTCGCAGCCGCGCAGCGTCACCTCGAGCCTGCGGCGTTGATGCCCACGTTGCTTCGCCTCGCGGAGCTCTCGCCGAACGATCTGGACTCGCTGCACGAAGCCGCGAAGCTCGCGCCGACGGCGGCGCCGGAGCTCGCGACGTCGATCTTGGAGCGCCTCTTCGAGCGCGCGGCGGGGCTGTGGCGTCGCGGCGCGAGCGCGAACGGGAGCGTCGCGGCGGACGCGGCGGCGACCTGGGCCGCGGAGTCGCTCGTCGCGCGCTACGACGCCGAAGGCCGCGAAGCCGAGGTGGTCCCGCTGCTCGTGGAGGTCGCGCGTCTTCCGATGGATCCGGTCGACGCGGCGACCTGGCGCAAGGAAGCCGCGCGCCGCGCGGAGGCCGGTGGGGATCGCGCGACCGCGATGGAGCTCTACCGCGACGTGGTGAAGGGTCGCGACGACGCGGAGGCGCTGCGTCGGCTCGGTGATCTGCTCGCGGCCGAAGGTCGGCGCGCGGAGCTGCTCGGGCTCCGTCAGAAGGAGCTCACGGTCACGAACGATCCCGAGCGTCGCGTCGCGGTCCGCCTCGAGATCGCTTCGCTCGTCACCGAGATCGAAGAGCGCGGTGGCCGCATGGAGGCGCTGCGCGCGAACCTGGAAGAGCGCCCGGGTCACGAGGCGAGCCTCGTCGCGCTCGAGGGGCTGCTCGGTGCGCGTCGCGCGCACCTCGAGCTCGCGGATCTCTTCGCGAGCCAGGCCGATCGGCTGGAAGGCGAGCGCGCGGCGCAGCTCTGGCGTCGCGCGGCCGCGCTCGCGGAGGCCGAGCTCTCGGACCTCGATCGCGCGGTCACCGCGTTCCGCAAAGTCGTGGAGTTGGTGCCCGACGACGTGCCCGCGCTCGACGCCCTCGCGCGCATCCATCGCTCGCGGGGCGAAGCTGCTGCAGCGGCGCGTTGGCTCGATCGTCGCCTCGCGGTGGCGAGCGCGAGCGAGCGCGCGGACATCGCAGGGCAGCTCGCGCACGAGCTCGTGTCGGCCGGTCGTCTCGAACGTGCGGTCGAGGTGCTGAACGGCGCGCTCGACGCCGCACCGGCGCGCCAAGACCTCCGCGACCTCCTGGTCGCCCAGCTCCGCACGCTCTCCGATCACGACGCCCTCGCGCGCGCGCTCGCCGCTTCGGCCGAGCACGTGGAGCCGGAGCGCGCGCTCGATCTCGTGCGCGAGTCGGCCGCGCTCTACCGGGACGTCCTGCACCGTCCGGCGGACGCGATCCCGGTGCTCCGCAAGGGCCTCGCGCTCTCGCCCGAAGACCGCGCGATCAAGCTGCAGCTCGCGGAAGGCCTGCGCGAAGGCGGCGAGCTCGCGGAGGCGCGCACGCTGCTCGAAGAGGTCGTCGAGGGCTTCGGCCGCCGTCGCTCCCCCGAGCGCGCGGACGTGCACTACCAGCTCGGCACGGTGGCGAAGGCGCAAGGCGACGTCGAAGGTGCGCTCGAACAGTTCGACCTCGCGACCAAGATGGCGATGGCGGAGCCGCGCATGCTCGACGCCCTCGGGCGGCTCGCGCGCGAAGCCGGTCAGCTCGATCGCGCGGAGAAGGCCTACCGCGCGCTCCTCATGACGGTGCGCCGTCGTGGGCCGACGGCGGAGGTCGACGTCGGCAGCGGCGAGGTGCTCTTCGAGCTCCACGCGATCGCGAACGCGCGTGGCGAAGCCGAACAGGCAGCGGAGCTCCTCGAGTCCGCGCTCGAAGCGGCCGCCCAGAACGACGCCGAGGCGCTCCGCTTCCGCGACGCCTTGGTCGAGCGAGGCGAGCCCGATCTCGCGCTTCGTGGCCTCGAGCGCCGCGTGAAGCTCGCGGACGAGCCGGCGTCGAAGTCGACGGTGCTCGGCGCGATGGCGCAGGTGCTCGCGCGCAGCGAGCGCACCGCGGAGGCGTTCGAACGTCGCCTGCAGGCGCTCTCGCACGACGCGTCGAGCGTGGAGCTCCAGAAGGCCGCGCTGCGCGACGCGCGCGCGCTCGGTCGCGTGACCGAGCTCTCGACCGCGCTCACGCGCCTGCTCGAGGTGCACAAGCGTGACGAGGACGCGGCGCTCCAAGCCACGATCTGGATGCGCCTCGGCGAGATCGCGGAGCAGGACGAGAACGACCTCGAGAAGGCCACGAGCGCGTACAGCCGCGCGGAGTCGAATGCCGCGAGCCCGTCCGAGGCGTGGATCGCGCTCGCCCGCGTGGGTGCGGCGCGGGAGGACCACGCGTTGCAACGGCGCGTGCTCCCGAAGCTGGTCGAGCTCCCGGAGCTCTCCTCGACCGCGCGCACGTCGGCGCTGCACCAGCTCGCGCAGGTGTTGCTCCGCGAGGCGCAACGCGACGCGGAGCAGCTCGACGGCGCGGTCGCGATCGCGCGCCGCGCGTTCGACGCCGATCCGCGCCACGCGTCGCTCGCCGCCGCGCTCGACGCGGTGGTGGCACGTCACGCCGCGCACGACGGGGCGATGAAGCTCTACGCGGAGGTCGCGCTCGACTCGGGCGACGACACGCTCGCGCTGACCTTCCTCGAGCGCCGCGCGCAGCGCGAGGACGCCACGCTTGCCCAAGTGCGCGAGGCGGCCGACAAGGCGCTCGCCATGCGCGCTTCGGCGCGCGCGGAAGTCCTGCTCCAACGCGCGCTCGGTCTCGCGAACGCGGCGGACGACGTCGCGGCGGCGCGCAACGCGATGCGGCAGCTCGCCGACCTGCGGCGCGAGGCGAACGATCCCTCGGGCGCGCTCGCGTGGATGCAGAAGGCGGTCGAGACCGCGACCGACGACGACGAGCGCCGCGCGATGCAGCGCGAGCTGGCGGCGGTCGCGGCGGGCGAGGGTGGTGATCTCGACGTCGCGGCCGAGACCTACCGCGCGCTCCTCGAGGTCGATCCGATCGACGAGTCGCTCTGGCGCCCGCTCCTCGCGGTGCAGCTCCAGCGCGGCGACGAGGACGGCCTCAACGACCTCGTCTCGCAGCTCCTCGACGGACTGCTCGATCCGGCGCTCCGGAACGAAGCACGCCTCGCGAAGGCCCGCTTCCTGATGAGCCTCGAGGGTCGCGAGTTCGACGCGGTCGAGCTGCTCAAGGACGCCCTCGGCGAAGAGCCCGGGCATCCCGAGGCGGCGGAGCTGCTCGGGCGTCTCTACGAGAAGAGCGGTTACGACGAGGATCTCGTCGAGCTGCTCCAGCAGCAGCTCGACGTCGCGCGCGACAACCAAGATCTCGGATTGATCGTGGAGCTCACGCTCAAGCTCGGTGCGTTGCTCGAGAAGGTGCGGCGCGACGACGCGCTCGACGTGTACCGACGCGGGCTCGACTGGGTCCCGACCGATCGTGGTGTCATCGAGGCGTACCTCGCGATGCTCGGTCCCGACGACGATCCGCGCGAGCGCGCGGAGGTCCGCGAGAAGCTCCTCGGCATCGAGGTGGGCGACGCGGCGTCGCGGCTCGCGCGCGAGCTCTACGCGGAGTGGGAGACCCTCGAGGATCCCGACGGCACGCTGCGCGCGCTCGCGCTCGGCTACCACGGCAACCCCGAGGACACGGGGCTGCGCGAGTCGCTCGAAGCGCGCTACCGCGCCAACGAAGACTGGGCTGCGCTGGCGGACTTCCTCGGGATGGAAGCGACGCGCCTCGTGGGCTCCGATCCGGACGGCGCGATCGCGCGGCTTCGTGAGGCGGCGCGGCTTCGTCGCGAGATGCTCGGCGACACCCAGGGCGCGATCGACGCGCTGCGACGCGCCTACGCGCAGACCGGCAGCCCGGACCTGCTCGACGAGCTCGTCGCTGCGCTCGAAGGCGCGGGTGATCTCGAAGGTGCCGCACGCGAAGTGAGCGCGGCGCTCGAAGCACAAGAGGCCCAGGACGCGACGTGGGCGAAGCTGCTCGGCGTGCGCGCGCGCCTCCGCGCGGCTTCGGGCGACACCGTGGCGGCGCTCGTCGATCTCGAGACCGCGTACGCGGTGGCGCCCGCGGACCTCGCGGAGCCGCTCGCGCGTACGCTGGCGCAGCGCCAGTCCGAGGTGAGCCACGACGCGGAGGCCGAGCGTGCGGTGCTCTGGCGGCGCGTGGACGTGCTCGAAGCGGCGCGCAACCTCGACGACGCGCGCGACGCGCTCGCGGATTGGTGCGCACGCGAAGCCACGGATCGCGAGGCGCTCTTGCGCCTTCGGACGATCGACCTGCGCCTGCAGAACTGGAGCGGGGTCGTCGCGACGAGCGACGCCCTCGTGCGGGTGCTCGAGCACGGCGAGCAGGTCGAGGCCGCGATGCTGCTCGTCGACGCCGCGGAGGCGCTCGAGAATCCCGGCCTCGCACGCGACGGTCTGGAGCACGTGTTCTCGGTTCAACCACGCGACGAGCGGGTCATCGAGCGTCTGCGTGGGCTCTACGAAACGATCGGTGCCGGACGCGAGCTCGCGACCTTGCTCGCGCACGAAGCGTCGATGGCGGACCCCGAGCGAGCGTTCGAGCTCTTCCGCCGCGCGGGCCGCGTGCTCGTGGAGGTGGGCGATCCCGACGGCGCGTTGCCGATGCTCCAGCGCGCGGTCGACGCGAAGCCCGACGATCACGCGACCATCGTGCTCCTCGCGGATGCGTACATCGGAGGCGGCTACTACGCCGAAGCGGGCCAGCTCCTGGAGACCTCCATCCAGAATCACCCACGCCGCCGCAGCCCCGAGCTCGCGGAGCTCCAACAGCGGATGTCGCGCCTCGCGCAGGTGGCGGGCGACCGCAACCTCGAGATGCAGTGGCTCAATGCCGCGATGGAGAGCGACAAGAACAACGTCGAGATCGCGAGCGAGCTCGCGTGGCTCAGCTACGAGCTCGGCGAGCACGAGATCGCGCTCGGCGCGCTGCGCGCGGTCACGCTCGCGAAGAACGACGGCCCGATGAGCAAGGCGATGGCGTTCTTGCTCCAGGCGAAGATCGCGCACGTGCGCGGTGAGGGCCGACGCGCGCTGCTCTGGGCGCGCAAGGCGAAACAAGAAGACCCGGCGCTGTCGGAGGTCGATCAGTTCTTGGCCGAGCTCGGCGACGTCTGAGCTTGCGGGCCACGGCACCAATTCGCGCCGGTCACGAAGAGCTCGTGCGGCGGGTCGACGACGAGGGGTCACGTGCCTACCACCTACCTCGACGGAGAGCCCGGCTGGCGCAACCGCGGCCCGGTACGAGCTGCGCTGCGGGCAACGTCGGCTGCAACGACGCGAACGCGCGATTCGACCGGGCACCTCGATCGCTGGACAACGGCGGAACCGACGCGAACGAAGACAACGACAACGACGGGGTTGCGGCGGCCGCGTGGTCCGGGGCGTTCTCGAAACCCGTCGTGACGAAGACGCGCGAGCGCATTCCGCGCAGCCGAGTACTTCGATGGTACTCCACACGGTGCTGTCGCGCGGTACCGCACGCGTCGGACCTAGAGTGGCGACGGGTCGTAACACCGCTGCCTTCCGGCTCTGCGCTTAGAGCGGCGCGTTTGAGTGCTCCGTGAGCCGGCCGTCTACGTGGCGGTCCCACTGCGCCCGGAGCTTCGCTTTTTCAGCGCCTCTCCCGAACCTCGAACGGTGGATCAGCTGCTGCGCTGGCTGTGACGCGAGCGCGGGTCTTCATTCGAACTCGCGTATCCCCACGCTTGGGGAGGGTGGGTTGCCGGGAGGTCGAATGTGGCGCAAGACGAACTGCTGATGCGACGTTCCTTGTCCGCGATTTGGGATGGATTGGGCGTATGTCGAAATACCTGATTGGGTGATGCTACGTGTGAGGTCGCCGTCCTAGACTCATATTCCAGGGGCCATGGGTTGCCCTTCGGGTAGGAGTGTCATGCGATATTCATCTTCGTCCATCTTGCTGTCAGTCTCGATTCTCTCGTTCGTCGGTGCGGCACCTGTACGTGCTCAAGATCTGAACCTGTCCTCCGAAACACAGGATGTGTACGTGGGCTTCGGAGAATACGGTACGCAGGTGTGCTACACGACGACGACGTCACCGGGGTGGGCGTGCTGGCCCGTCATCTGGCAAGACTACGTTGCGACCTGCCACCGGCGCGTGTCGAGCTCGACTGCTGTGGTCACGACGATTCCTGCCGCAAACACCACGAGCAGTCCCAACGCCATGATCCACGTTGCCCTCGGGTCGGGCAACGATCGGCTCGCGGAGATCGACGTTGCGCACCAATGCACGGGGCCCACCAGCGGACCGGGGACGCGAACGTGGATTCGTCCCCTTCAGTCTGACCTCGACATCGGCGTTTTCGCAGAGGGCGGACCGGGTCAAGACGTGCTGGTGGGTACGGCATGGCGTGACCGACTGGTGTCGAACGAAGAGGTCTACGCTGGCGGATTCTCGTTCGCTTATCCATCCGACGGAGCCACGGACTACATGTGCAGTCGCGGTGGAGACGATGACATTTATGGTGATGATCAGTCGTCTGGAGGCCACGACTACCTGGCCGGCGGAGCAGGCGACGACCTCTGTGACGGGGGCCTGAACTCCTCGACGGACTATGCAAGGTCCTCGTGTGAGACCGTGGTGCACGCCACGACGACCTTGAGCTCCACGGACTGGAGTAGCTGCAGCTTCTCGATCTCGAGTCTGCTTTGATGTCCGAGGCTCCGTCGTGGGCAACGGCTGCCGACGGGAGCGGACGGCCATCCCGACGAACGGATGACGAGATCTGGAGCAGCCGCTCGAACCAGACGGGTCTGCGCTGCCTGCTCACCCCGGACGCAAGTACACGCACGCCAGCGGCGGCAACCTCAGCTCCACCGAGAACGGTCGGCCGTGTGCGCTCACCTCGCGCGCTTCCACCGCGCCGAGGTTGCCGATGCCGCCGCCGCCGTACTCCTCGGCGTCGCCGTTGAAGAGCTCCACCCAGCGCCCGCCGAGCGGCACGCCGACCACGTAGCCCTCGCGGACCACGGGCGTGAAGTTGCAGACCACGAGGAGCGGTGATCCGTCCGCCGCGCGGCGCAGGAAGGCGAGGGTGCTGCCCTCCGCGTCGTCGCCGCACACCCACTCGAAGCCCTTCGGCTCGTCCTCCGGCCGCAGGTCACGCTCGTGGAGCGCGGGCTCGGTGCGGTAGAGATCGTTCAAGCGCCCGAGGAGCCGCCCGATGCCGGCGTGCAGCGGCGCGCTCTGCAGATGCCAGTCGAGGCTCGAGTCGTGGTTCCACTCGCGCGCCTGCGCGAGCTCGCCACCCATGAAGAGCAGCTTCTTGCCCGGGACCGCCCACTGATACGCGTAGAGCAGCCGCAGGCACGCGAAGCGCTGCCACTCGTCGCCCGGCATCTTCGAGAGCAACGAGCCCTTGCCGTGCACGACCTCGTCGTGGCTCAGCGGCAGCACGTAGCTCTCGGTCGAGTGATAGAGCGCGCGAAACGTGATCTCGCCGTGGTGCCACTTCCGATGCACCGGCTCGCGCTCGAGGTACGTGAGCGTGTCGTGCATCCAGCCCATGTCCCACTTCATCCCGAAGCCGAGCCCCCCGAGGTAGCTCGGCTGCGAGACGCCCGGCCACGCGGTCGACTCTTCGGCGTACGTCTGGATACCCGGATAGGCGCCGTAGAGGTGCTCGTTGAAGCGCCTCAGGAAGTGGATCGCTTCGAGGTTCTCGCGGCCGCCGTGCTCGTTGGGAATCCACTCTCCGTGCTTGCGCGAATAATCGAGGTAGAGCATCGAGGCGACGCCGTCGACGCGGATGCCGTCCACGTGGAAGAGATCGACCCAACACGCGGCGCTGCTGATGAGGAAGCTGCGGACCTCGTGGCGCCCGTAGTTGAAGATGTAGGTCGTCCAATCCGGGTGGAAGCCTTTCCGCGGATCCTCGTGCTCGTAGAGCCCGGTCCCGTCGAAACGCGCGAGCCCGTGTGCATCGGTCGGGAAGTGCGCGGGTACCCAGTCGACGATCACGCCGATGTTTCGCCGGTGCAGGTGATCGACGAACGCCATGAAGTCTTGCGGTGTTCCGAAGCGGCTCGTCGGCGCGAAATACCCGGTGACCTGGTAGCCCCAGCTTCCGTCGAAGGGATGCTCCATGACGGGCAAGAGCTCGACGTGCGTGAAGCCGTGTTTCTCGCAATGATCCGCGAGCAGCGGCGCCAGCTCCCGGTAAGAGAGCGAGCGGTTTCGATCCTCCGGAACGCGACGGAACGAGCCGAGATGCACCTCGTAGATGCTGATCGGAGCGTTCCGATGCTGGCGCTTCTCGCGCTCCGCGATCCACTGCGCGTCGCCCCACGCGTAGTCGCGCGGCCACACGATCGAGCCCGTCTTGGGCGGCGTCTCGTGGTGGATCGCGACCGGGTCGGCCTTCTCGAGCTTCTCACCCGTCTGCGTGCGGATCGCGTACTTGTAGATCGCGCCGCGCCCGACGTTCGGGATCTTGCCGGCCCAGATGCCGGAGTTGCCCTGCGGGGTCAGCGGGTGCGAAGCGTCGTTCCACGCGTTGAAGTCACCGACGACGCTGACCGCGCGCGCGCTCGGCGCCCAGACCGCGAAGTACGTGCCGTCGTCTTCGGGGTGCGATCCGAGGATCTCCCAGAGGCGAAAGTGGTTGCCCTCGTTGAAGAGGTAGAGGTCGTCAGCGGTGGGCCACGTCACGCCGCGTGACTATCGCATGCGTCACCGAAATCCAAGGGATCTGCTTCGTTCGTATTTGAGGTGAACGGAGTTTTCCTTTGGGGAGAGAATTGGCATCCTGGGCCGGATGCGGATCTCGACCTTCGTTGCGCTCGCCGTGCTCGCGCTCTCCGTCCCGACGCCATCCCCCGCCGCCGCACAGCAGCAGCTCGGTCAGCAGCTCCAGTCTCGCTCCGTGAACACCACGATCGAAGCCGGCTGGCGCTACGCGTTCGCGGGTCACTCGCGCGTCCCGGGCGACGGCTTCCCGCAGGCCTACCACGCGGCGTGGACGCTCACGGCGGGCAGCTCGGGCGGCTTGTACGTGCAAGGGCGCTTCGACGGCTACGGCCCCCGCACGCGCGGAACCTTCCCCTTCGTGGCGGGCGTGCGCGTCGGCTACTTCCTCGACGTCCACGAGTTCGATCCCGGCGGGCTGCGTTCCTCGACGAACACCCGCTACTCGACCGAGTGCGGCTACGCGACCTGCACGACCTACCGCCACACCACGACGCGGAGCTGGTGGGAGCCGGCCGGTTGGATCCACGGCATCCGCTACTTCTTCGTCGGCTACCGACAGGGCTTCGACCTCGAAGGCGATCGCGACGAGATCACCGGCAACCGCGAGCTCACCATGCCCGGCGCGGTCAGCCTCGGGATCGGCCTCATCGAGAGCAAGTTCGGCACCTTCCTCAACGAGGTGGAGCTCCTCTACTGGCCTTTCGGGTGGGACGATCCCGATCGCAGCCGCTGGGGCTTCGCGTACCGCGGTGCGGTCCTCTTCGGGCCGGTGTTCGTCGACGTGAACGTGAGGCTGGACTCGGGCCTCGGTGGTGAGCTCTCGGTCGGGCTCGGCTTCATGTTCTCGCCTTGAGCTCGCCGGGCCCCCGAACGTCGAAGCGCTGGTGTGCTCGACCCGCTTGCGGTACTCCGAGGCTCCCGTGACGACCTACGAGATCTGGCCTGGCAAGGCGACCCCGCTCGGCGCGACCTTCGACGGCGCCGGCACCAACTTTGCGCTGTACTCCGAGGTCGCCGAGAAGGTCGAGCTCTGCCTCATCGACCGCGAGGGCCTCGAGCAGGTGCTCGTGCTCCCCGAGCGCTCGGGCCACGTCTTCCACGGCTACGTGCAGGCCGCGCTGCCGGGTCAACGCTACGGCTTTCGGGTGTATGGGCCGTGGGATCCCGCGCGCGGGCATCGCTGCGATCCGACGAAGCTGCTGCTGGATCCCTACGCGAAGGCGATCGAGCGTGGGCGGTGGTCGCTCGTCACCTCGCCGTGGTTCGACTGGTCGGGCGATCACCCGCCGAACGTCCCGTGGCACCGCACGGTCATCTACGAGGTGCACGTGCGCGGCTTCACGCAGCGTCACCCGGAGATCCCGGCCGAGCTGCGTGGAACCTACGCGGGACTCGCGCACCCGGCGGCGATCGAGCACCTCAAGTCGCTCGGCGCCACCGCGGTCGAGCTCTTGCCGGTGCACGAGTTCGTGCACGAGCGTTTCCTGCGACGAAAGGGGCTGCGCAACTACTGGGGCTACGCGTCGGTCGGCTACTTCGCGCCCCACGGCGAGTACGCCGCGCGCGGAAGCGACGGGCACCAGGTCTCGGAGTTCAAGGACATGGTCCGCTCGCTCCACGCAGCGGGCATCGAGGTGATCCTCGACGTCGTCTACAACCACACCGGCGAGGGCACCCCGGACGAGCCACCGATCTCGTTCCGCGGCATCGACAACGCGGCGTACTACCGGATCGACCCAAAGGATCCGACGAAGTACGTCGACTTCACCGGCACGGGCAACTCGCTCAACATGCGAAACCCGCACGTGATCCAGCTCATCATGGACTCGCTCCGTTATTGGGTGACGGAGATGCACGTCGACGGGTTCCGCTTCGATCTCGCGCCGGTGCTGGCGCGCGAGCTCCACTCGGTGAATCGTCTCTCGACCTTCTTCCAGATCATTCAGCAAGATCCCGTCCTTCAGAACGTGAAGCTCATCGCCGAGCCCTGGGATCTCGGGGAAGGTGGATATCAAATCGGTAACTTTCCCGCTCAATGGTCGGAGTGGAACGGGAAGTACCGCGACACCGTGCGCGACTTCTGGCGCGGAAGGGATCAGACGCTCGCCGAGCTGGCGCACCGCCTCACCGGTAGCTCGGACCTCTACGGTCCCGTGAACGGCCACGGGGGCGAGCGGCGACCCAACGCGAGCATCAACTTCGTCACCTGCCACGACGGCTTCACGCTCGCCGACCTCGTCGCCTACGACCGGAAGCACAACGACGCGAACCTCGAGGACAACCGCGACGGCACCGACGACAACCGCTCGTGGAACCACGGCGTCGAGGGCCCGACGATGGATCCGCAGGTCCGCGCGCTGCGCCTGCGACAACAACGAAACTTCCTGGCGACGCTCATGCTCTCGCAAGGTGTGCCGATGCTCTCGCACGGCGACGAGCTCGCGCGATCGCAGCGCGGCAACAACAACGGGTACTGCCAAGACAACGAGCTGACCTGGATCGACTGGGAGCACGCGGACGAATCGCTGCTCGCGTTCACGCGCAAGTTGATTCGACTCCGCACCGAGCATCCGGTGTTCCAGCGACGAAACTGGTTTCAGGGCCGCTCCATCCGCGGCACCGCGCTCTCGGACATCGGCTGGTTCCGTCCCGACGGTCACGAGATGACGGAGAGCGACTGGAAGGTCGCCTACGCGCGCTCGCTCGGGGTGTTCTTGAACGGCGAAGGCATCGGCAGCGTCGACGAGCGCGGTCGCCCGATCCTCGACGACTCGTTCTACCTGATCCTCAACGGGCACCACGCGACGCTCGACTTCGTGTTGCCCGAGGTCGGCGCGGGGCTCTGGACGGTGGCGCTCGACACCGCGGAGCCGAGCACGGTGGGCAGCGAGTTCGCGTGCGGCGAGACCGTCGAGGTGCTCGGGCGGTCGGTCCAGTTGCTGCGCCGTCGTCGCGGCGACCTGCGTCGCGTCTCGAGGCTTCCTTCCGCGCCGCCTCCGGTCGCGCCCGAGGTGCGCATCACGACGGCATCGCCGCTGCCCCCGCCGCCGGCGACGCCGGTCTTCGAGCCGCGACCCTCGCTTCCGCCGGAGTACCGCATCCCTGGCGCACCTTCGCCGGACGTGCCTTCGCCCAAGCCCGCTCCGAGCAAGCCCGACTCGGGCAAACCCGATCCGAGCAAGACGTGACACTCGCCGCGCCCGCGCGGAGTGATCTCGCGGACCGATCTTGCGTGAGCTCCTCATGCAGGCCGGAGCTGGCGCGCCGGAGCTCACGCGGGCCGAAGCTCACGCGGGCCGAAGCTCACGCGGGCCGAAGCTCACGCGGGCCGGATCTCGTGCGACGGAAGGCGACGGCGAAGGAAACCGAGTAACCTCTCGTCGTGGACCTCGCGCAGCTCCTGATCGAGCAAGGTGTCGACGCTCGAAAGATCGACGACGTGGCTCGGCGCTCCATCCAGCGTGGCGCGCCCTTCGTTCAAGAAGTCGTCCGGGCCGGGCTCGTGGAAGAAGAGGTGGTGGCGGACCTCGCGGCCCGCGCGCTCGGCACCGTGCTCGTCGCGGTCGAGCACGGCGAGCTCGACGACGACTCGGTGCGCCTCGTGCCCAAGCGCGTCGCGATCCGACACCTCGTGGTTCCGGTCGCGCGCGAAGCCGATCGTCTCCGCGTGGCTTTCGCAGACCCATTCGATCCCGAAGCGCTCGAAGCGGTGCGGCGGGCGACCGGGCTCGAGATCGATCCGATGGTGTCGACCCTCTCGAGCATCCAGAGCGCGATCGAGCGGGCGTACCGCGGGGACACGAAGGTGGTGCACCGAGAGGCGACGCTGCGCCAAGCCGCGGCGGCCACCGCGACGCGCGAGCTCCCGACGGAGTCCACGCAGCGCGTGGATCGCGCGATGTTGGACGCGATCGCGACGATGCCCGTGCATCGCGTGGAGGACGAGGCGACGGTGGAGCAGCGCGTGGAGGCGCTCGTGCTCACACTGATCGACGCCGGCGTGATCGCGCGCACGGATTATCTCGACGCGCTGCGTAGGCTCCTCGGGCGCTGAGGGTGTCGCGAGAGATTCACGCGGTCGACCCCCTGACGATGCTCGGGCGCTGTGCTTGACTGCCCGAAACGTGCCGACTAGCGTCCGCCGGTTCCAGACCGCGGGCGCGAGCTCGGCGGCTTTTTTGGTTCGTGTGTTGCGGAGGACGGAATGAAGAGGCTGATTGGCTTGACGGCGCTCTGTGCGATCGCCGGAATCGGGTGTGGGGACGACGACGGCCCCGGTGTGGACTCGGGTGTGGACGGCGGTCCCATCATCATACCCGACGGCGGCGGCGACTCGGACACGCCGCGCCCCGACGGGGGTGATGCGGGACGCGACGGCGGTATGGTGACCACCACGATTGGTGAGCGCTGCACGGCGATGCGTGGCTGCCCGGGCCCCGGCGAGGCCTGCCTCGACGAGAGCACGAACACCGTGGGTGGTCCAGGCGATCCGATCGAAGGCGCGCCGGCGGAGATCGCGTCGGGGTTGACGACCTCGTCGTTCCTCGGCGGCTACTGCATCGTGCGTGACTGCGACCTCGACGCCGAGGACGCGGGCGACGAGCCGTGCGGACCGGGCGCGAGCTGCCTCGAGGCGGCGGAGAACTTCGGCGTCTGCTTCGCCGACTGCGGCGTGCCGAGCTCGGCCGACAACGGCACGTGCCGCGACGGCTACGACTGCCTCGCTGGCGCGAACGTCTGCCTTCCCGGCTGCACGGAAGACGCGGAGTGCCGCATCATCCGCGAGGAGACCAACGGCGTCCCGGGCATCCAGGCGCCAGCCGACTGCTCCGCGCGACCGGCGGACTGCGGCGGCACCGCGACGAACTTCGACCGCTTGCGCTGGGTTCCGGAGTCGGAATCGGACATCGCGTGCGACCTGAACACCTTCCGCTGCGAGTTCTCCGGTGCACCCGGCGCCTCCGCGGGTGACCCCTGCGAGCAGGACTGGGACTGCGAAGCGAACGGCACGTGCTTCGCGGACGCGCCCGGCACCCCCGCGGACGAAGCGTTCTGGGGCGAAGCTGGCTTCTGCGCGAAGCGTGGCTGCAACGAGGCCGGCAACGGCTGCGCGGCGGGCGGAAGCTGCGTGAACCGCCGCCTCGGCATCGACCTCTGCATGCCCACGTGCACGGTTGGCGCGGGCTCGAACCCGGAGGATCCGTCGACCTGGCTCGGCAACACGGGTGGCTGTGGCGAAGGCCAGATCTGCTTCTGGAGCGGCGTGGCGGCGGAGACCAACAACGGCTTCTGCCTCCCGGGTGCGGAGAACAACGACGTCACCACGGAGAACATCGGTTCGACCTGTGAGGACGCGTCCGAGTGCTGGTCGCCCTTCGGCGAGGGCAACTGCTTCACGAGCCTGTTCGCGGACAACGACCTCCCGAACGGCTACTGCACGGTCATCGACTGCGGCGCGCCGGGTCGCGGCGGCGAGAACTCCTGTGGCGAGGGCAATCTCTGCGTGGGTCTCGGTTCGGGCGCTGCCCCCATCTCGCTCTGCTTCCAGGGGTGCGAGACGGCGGCGGACTGCCAGGCGGGTCTCGGCTGCACTGCGATCACCGAGGGTGACGCGAAGGTCTGCTTCCCGGGCTGCTCGGAGACGGCGGACTGCCGCTCGGGTGAGACCTGCGTCGGTGCCTCGGCGACCGAGCTCGGCGCCTGCGAGTGATCGCGCGGCGACCCTGAACTGAAAAAGCCCCGCGCGAGCGGGGCTTTTTCGTGTGCGCGAATCGACGTTCGCGAACGAGTCCAAGAGAAGAGGCACCGTGCGTTCGCGCGGGGCCTCTTTCTCTCGGGTAGGTGCGGAGGCCTCAGGCCTTGGCGACCCAGCTGTTGCAGTAGCCGCTCGGATGGATGGGACCCTTCACGAGCGTGCAGGAGCCGCACGCGTTGGCGGCACCAGCCTGGTAGAAGTTGCAGTTGAGGCAGTTCTTCTGCGCACCGTGCGGGGAGGCGTCGACGTAGCCGAGGCCGGTGCGCGCCGATTGCTCGGCGGGCGTCAGCCCCGAGACGTCGGTGCACGTGAGGGCTTCTTCGCCCCCGCAACCGACGGTGAGAGCGGCGCCCGCGACGGCGCCGAAGGCCACGCCGCGTGCGAGGAAGACACGACGAGAGATGCGTTCGGACATGTCCGGGATGGTAGGGGTCGACCGTGGCGGCGGGCAAGAACCCGGGCCGCGTCGAGTCGTCGCACCAGGCCGTCGGCTGGAGCATCGCGCGCGATCTCACGTGCGAGGACGAGGCTCGGACGGTCAACGACCGAAGGCCGCGAAGACGCGATCGAGATCGTCGTTCAAGGTGGCGCGGACCTCGTTGACCAGCACCTCGCGCAAGGACCGCTTCGTGACGGCATAGGCCTTGGCGGGGAGCTCGGCGAGCTTGGCCGCCGACGCGCAAGCCTCGTCCAAGAGGGCTGCTTCGTCGACGACGGCGTCGAGGAAGCCGGTCGCGACCGCTTGATCGGGATCGCATGGGCGCGCGAGCAACGTGGACTGCACGAATCGCTCGCGCGCGAGGCGCTCGCGGGCCAGCTCGCTCACGAACAGCGGCATCGGCAAGCCGATCGCGACCTCGTTGAGCCAGACCTGGTAAGGGCCCTTCGCGCCTAGCCGCAAGTCTCCGGCGAGCAGCAGCACGGCACCGCCCGCGATCGCGTGACCGGTCGCGGCGACCACGACCGGCTGCGGGTGCTCGTAGAGCCGCAGCACCGTCTCGCAGCCCGCGGTCACCAACGCACGCGCCGCCTCGGGGCCGCTCGTCATGATCTTCAGGTCGAACCCCGCGCTGAAGCGACCAGCGCGCCCCGTCAGCACGACCGCGCGCGCTTTGCTCGTGGCGAGCTCGAGGCCCTCGGCGAGGCCGGTGAGCATGGCGGGGCTGAGCGCGTTCGCCTTCCCGTCGTCCATCTGGATCACGGCGACGTCGTCGCGGAAGGTGGTGGTGACGATCGACTGCATGGCGCGGTGGATAGCGCGTTCCGCGAGGCGAAGGAAGCCACGGAGCTCGAGCGTGCTCCCCGTCCGCGCCACGTCCGCGCCACGTCGTTTGGGGGAACCTCCGTCGGGTGACGCGGTCTGGGTCGAGCGCCTCGCGACGGGAGCCAAGGAATCGATCGCGCCGGGCGTCATGCACCGAGCGCGCGGAGGGCGCGCGGAGGAGGAACGATGGAACCGCATCGGAAGATGGCGGCGTGGGCGACGTGCGTCCTCGCGTCGGCGTGGGCCTGCACGGACGCGCGCGCGCCCGAGCCACACACGGCATCGCCTGTCGAGGTCGCAGCGGAGCCCGAGCAGGCACGTCTCGCGACCGCGACGACACCCTCGCCCGAGGCTGCGTTCGAAGAGATCGGCGACCTCCTCGACGTGTCGAGCGGCTCCGCGTACGGCGCCGCGCCCGCCACGTTGGGGCGTGGTGGCGGTGGCGAAGGCGAAGCGGAAGACGTGTCGGCAGGTCTGCAGGCACGCCCGGCGCGCCCGACGAATCGTCGCGTCGCGTCCAACGAGGCGCCCTCGATGGCCTCGCCCGCGCGCGCGTTCGACCCCGGCGTCACGGCGACGCCTCGCGCGCTCCCAGCCGCAGCGGCGGCGCTACCTCAGAACGGTGTGCTCGCGTCGACGTTCGTCGGCGGTGAAGGTGTTCGCGCGCGGCTCGAAGATCTGATGGATCGCGGCGTGATGGTCGGCGGTCGGCACGTCCGCCTCGAAGCCTTCGCGGAGCGCGAGCCGCTGCCGTACCCGCGGCCGGCCGCGGAGGGCATGGCGATGTTCGCCGAGCTCGAGCGCGAACGACTCTCGACCGAGACCGATCGGGTGCACTTGCAGATCGCGCTCGTGGGGCGCGAGGGCGAGCTGCCGCGGAGGCCGCGCATGGACGTGCGGCTCGTGCTCGATCGCAGCGGCTCGATGCACGGCGACAAGTGGAGCCACGCCATCGCGGCTGCGCACGCGATCGTCGACGACCTCGCGCCCACCGACACCTTCACGCTCGTGAGCTACTCCGACGACGCGACGGTGGACTTCGGGCCCGCGCGTCGCGGCGATGGCGCGCGCGCGCACGCCGCGATCCGAGCGCTGCAGCCGGGCGGAGGCACGAACATCTCGGCGGCGCTGGAGCGTGTCGCGCAGAACGCGGCCGACCGCGAGGCGATGGGCGTGGTGCTGCTCGTGAGCGACGGACAAGCGACGGTCGGGCAGACCTCGCCGCGTGAGCTCGGCGCGATCGCGCGGCGGCACTTCGACGCGACGGGCACGCTCACGACCGCGATCGGCCTCGGCACGGACTTCGACGAACAGACCATGCTCGCGATCGCGCGCGAAGGCAGCGGCAGCTACCACTTCGTGCGTCGCCCCGAGGACGTGCGGACGATCCTGGAGGACGAGCTGCGCGCGCGCGTGCAGGCGGTGGCGCAAGCGCTGCGAGTCCGGGTGGAGCTCGGCGACGGCGTGGTCGCGCGGAAGGTGTATGGCTCACGGCTGCTGAGCGAGGACGAGCACGCGGCGGTGCGCGCGACGGAGGTGGCGACCGACCGACGCATCGCGCGCGAGCTCGGGATCGTCGCGGATCGTCAGCGCGAAGAGGAGCGCGGGCTGCGCGTGCACCTGCCGACGTTTCGACGCGGCGACCAGCACGTGATCCTGATGGAGCTCGAGGTCCCCGCAGGGACGCGGGCGGCGGAGGTCGCGACGGTCACGCTCGACTACAAAGACCTCGTCCGCCGTCAGAACGATCGTGTAGTGCGCGAGGTGCGCGCCGAGCGCGTCGATACGGAGCGCGCGCACGCGAGCGTGGTGCGCGGCGTGAAGCGCACGGTCCTCGCGTTCCAAGCGGGCGAGGCGCTGCAGCGCGCGGCGGAGTCCCTCGAGCTCGGCGACGCCGACGGCGCACGTCGCGCGATCGCGGAGCGACGCGAGCTGCTCGAAGCGGCCAGCCGCGTGTGGCGCGACCCGGCGCTCGCGGCGGACGCCACGCTCTTGGCGCGCTACGAGCGCGTTCTCGGTGGCGGGCTGGTCGACCACGGCTCGCGCCAGATGCTCGCGATGGCGATGGGCTACTACGGCGACCGGAGGATGCGATGACGCGCGCGCGAGCGATCGCGGTCGCGCTGTTCGCAGCAGCGTCGTCGCTCGGCACCGTCGCGCACGCGCAAGAGCTCTGCGTGCCCGGCGCGCTCGGCACCGCGCTCCCGCTCGATGGAACGCCGGTGCTCGTCGACGCGCGGGAGATCGAGCTCCGCGGGACGATCGACTCGCTCCACGACGGCGCGGTGCTCGACGCGTTCGCGCGCCGCAGCGACGGGCGCACCTTCGTCGCGGAGGGGCCTTTCGTCGCGTTGCCGGAGGGAAGCGAGCTCGTCCACGAAGACCTCGCGACGCACGGCTACCGCATTCGACTGCCCGCCGGAGGTCCGCATCTCGTCGCGTTCGCGATCGGTCGCGTCGGCGCGGCGCAGCTCCGGACGCGCAGCGAGGTGCTCGCGGATCTGCGCGGCGCGATCGCCGTCTGTGCGATTCGAGAGCCCGCGTTGGTGGTCGGGGACGTCGTGATGGCGGCTGCACCGACGCCCGAGGGGCGGGGTTCGCGGGTGCCGCTCGGCGTGCTCGGCGTGCTCGGCGCGCTGGGCGCGGCCCTCGCGTTCGGTTTCGCGCTCGCCTGGCGCCGCGCGCGCTCGCGGGACGCGTGGCCTCGTTTGGTGCGACGCGCGGCGCGCGCGGTGCGCGCCGTGGATCGCGAGGTCACGCGCCTCGGTCCTGCGTTCTCTCCGGTGGCCGCGCAATCACGCGAGGTGCACGACGCGTTCGAGCAAGTGCGCGCGCACGCGACGGAGCTGGTTCGTGCTGCGGCGCGCATCGACGGCGAAGGACGCGAAGCCGCCACCCGCCGCGAGTCGTTGCGGGCAGACGCGGACGTCGCGCGTGCGCGCGCGGAGGCGCTGGTCGATCGCCTCGAAGCCACCGCGGCGGAGCTGGCGGCCGAGCTCGCGGAGCAACATCGAGCGCACGACGTGGACGAGCGCGCCTCGCGGCTCGGCAAGGAGCTCGAGCTCGCGGTCGGTGCGGATCGAGAGGCGAGGGCGGAAGCGCTGCGCTGAGCCTGCCGTCGTTCGACGGGAGCACGAACCCACGAGCGCGCCGCGCGCCGCTGCTATGCTCGCGCCGTGGACGCCGCAGTCGCGGAGGCTCGCCTCGGCCAGACGATCGATCGGTACCGCCTCGAGGCGGTGCTCGGCGCGGGCGGGTTCGGTGCCGTGTACCGCGCGCGTCACCTCGTGATGGATCGGCCCGTCGCGCTCAAGCTCTTGCACGCGGGGCTCGCGCGCAGCGACTCCGTCCGCGAGCGCTTTCTGCGCGAGGCGCAGATCCTCGCGCGCCTGCACCATCCGAACGTGGTCGGCGTGCACGACTGCGGCATCACGCCGGACGGCGAGGTCTTCCTCGCGATGGAGCTGCTCTCCGGCGAGGATCTCGCGACGCGACTGCACCGCCTCGGCACGATGGATCCCGCGACGACCCTCGCGGTGATCGACGCGGTGCTCGAGGGGCTCGGCGTCGCGCACGCGGCCGGGATCGTGCACCGCGATCTCAAGCCGGCGAACGTCTTCCTCGCGCGCGAGGGGACGTTGGAGCGACCGAAGGTCGTCGACTTCGGCATCAGCAAAGCGGGCGATCGCGATCGCCTCACGCGCACCGGCGCGTTGCTCGGCACGCCCGTGTACATGGCGCCCGAGACGTTCGTGCACGGCACGTCGGCGGTGGACGCGCGCGCGGATCTCTACGCGGTCGGCGTGATGCTCTTCGAGATGCTCAGCGGTCGGCTCCCGTACGATGCGCCGAGCTACGAAGGCCTCGTGGTGAAGATGGCGACCGAGTCGCCGCCCCCGCTCGCGTCGGTCGCGTTGGTGTCGGCGGAGCTCGCCGCGGTCGTGGACCGCGCGTTGCGACGCGATCCGTCCGCGCGTTTCGCGGATGCCGCCTCGATGCGGGCCGCGCTCGACGCGGTGCGTGAGCGAAACGCGACGGGGCCCCTCGCGCACGCGGGCACCATGATGGCGCCGAGCGTGCCCCCGGGCGCGCCAGCGTTTCGAGGCCCGACGGCGCCCGCTACGCCCGCTGGGTCCGCGCCTACTGCGAGCGCCTCGTGGCCGGGAGCGCCCGCGTCGCCCGCCGCGCCCACGCCTTCGCACGCGGCGCCCACGCCTTCGCACGCGGCGCCCACGCC
>CALJLK010000301.1 GCA_937982655.1 uncultured Sandaracinus sp. | reverse complement strand
AGACGAGCTCTTCGCCGGGCGGCGGGAGGCGGTGGACGAGGCGGAAGAGGCGCATGGGCTCGCTCTCGTTCGTCCTCGGATCGCGAAAACGCGTGGGCGTCGGGCGCATGGGGCCTCCTCGGTTCGAGCGCATCTCGTGGGCGCATCGGGCGCGATCGAGGCGCCGGGGTTCGGTGCTGGACAGGAGAATCGTAATCCGAGCAAAATGGTTGATCTGCTCGGATTTGGAGCTCGCCCGTGAAGCCGCCGCGCTACGACCCACAGCCCCGCAAATGGCCTCGCCAAGCACGCTCGCGGGCGACGTTCGACGCGCTGCTCGACGCGACGGCTCGGATTCTGGAGCGCGACGGCTACGCGGCGCTGACCACGAACCGGATCGCGGAGCGCGCGGGTGCGAGCGTGGGGACGCTCTACGAGTACTTCCCGGACGCCGACACGATGGTCGCGTTGCTCGCGGCGCGCGAGATCGGGCGCGTGCTCGACGTGCTGGAGTCGAGCATGGAGGCGCTGCACGACGAGCCCTTCGAGCCGGCGATGCGCGCGTGGCTCGGGGTCGCGTTCGAGGAGCTGCACGCACGACGCGCGTTGGTTCGCGAGCTCATGATGAACGTGCCGTTCCTCGGGCGGCTGCCGGCAGCGAAGGAGCTGGCGGTGCGGCTCGTCGCCATCGCGGCGACGGGCGGCTCGCGGCGACGGAACGAGGTCGACCTCGGTGGCGTGCCGACGGCGCTCTTCTTGGTGGCGAACATGGTGCGTGGGGCGTTCCTGGCGATGTTGCTCTCGCCGCCGAAGGGCGTGGCGCGCGAGGTGATGCTCGACGACCTCACCACGTTGGTGCTGCGGATGTTGCGGGGGCGGTGAGGGGCGACGGGTGTCCGGGACGGAGACGGAGACCGCGAACCGAGACCGAGACCGAGACCGAGACCGAGACCGAGAACCGAGACGAGACCGAGACCGAGAACCGAGACGAGACCGAGACCGAGGCGAAGTCGGACCGAGACGGAGTCGCGGGTCGAGACGGAGTCGCGGATCGAGACGGAGTCGCGCAGACCGCGCTTCGCGCCACGACACCGCACCGCGCGTCGGCAGCTTGCCGCGCGGCGACGATGCGGCGACGATCGCTTCATGTTCCTCAGTCGAGTCGAGATCGACGGCGTGCGTGGCTTCGAGTCGTTCGTGCTCGACCTGCATCCGCGGCTCACGGTGTTGGTGGGGCCGAACGGCTGCGGGAAGACGACGGTGTTGGACGCGATCGTGGCGGTCTTGAGCCACCGACACGTCAGCAGGAACGTCTTTTCTCGTGCGTCACTTTCAACCGACGTTGCGATTGCCCGATTGACCAGCAGCGATGGCTCGGCGGCGCAGCGACCGTTCTATCGACGCGGACCGACATCTCCACTACTGACGATCCTCGACAAGGGATTCGAATCGTTGTTGTGCATTCACTACGCGGCGCTCAGACATGCTCTCGACACCACTCCTGGCTCAACAAAGCCGAGGTCATGGTCGCAGAGGGATGCACATGAATCATGGTGGGTTGCCGGAGCAGACTACGACAGCTTCTTCCACTGGCTTCGAGAGCGAGAGGATCTTGAGAACGAACACCTACGCGACGGCCTCGGCAAGCTAGTCGAACTCGAGGCGTTTCGAGAAGCCGTCACGCGCGTTGCCGACGGGTTCTCCAAACCGCGCGTTCGACGAATGCTCCCGGGCGTGTCCAGCCGGCCCGTATTCACAGTAGAGAAGAACGGCACAGAGCGTCTGTTCTCCGAACTCTCGGAGGGGGAACGCAACCTGATCCTGCTCGTGGCGGACATCGCACGACGCACAGCGATCTTCGGGGCTCCAGGCTCTGCGTTCGACGTCCCCGCGCTCATCCTCATCGACGAGATCGAGCTCCATCTGCACCCCAAGTGGCAGCGGGAGATTCTCGGTCGATTGCTGCACGTGTTCCCGAATGCGCAGTTCGTCGTGACCACACATTCGCCGATCGTCGTCTCGGAGATCGAGCGCGAGAACCTGCGGGTGCTGAACGACTTCAAGCTCGTCACGACGGAGCATGGGCGCGGGCGGGACGTGAATCAGGTGTTGGAGGACACGTTCGGGGTCTCGATCCGGACGCGGGAGGTCGAAGAGAAGTTCCGGGAGATCAAGGGACTGGTCGACGACGAGAACTACGACGCCGCGCTCGAAGCGCTCGACGAGCTCGAGAAGGAGATCGGCGACGAACCGGATGTCGTCTATTATCGAACTCTCGCGACTCGTTTCCGCGCCGCTTCGGTTCACGAATGAGGTGGTTCGTGCGCGGCCCGGCGCCGCGGGAGCTGATCGAGTTCCGGAAGATACCCGCGGCGGTAGGTGCGGGGCGACCTCGTTGGGACGAGCTGCCGAGCGCGGTGCTCGACGCGGTTCGGAAGCGGCTCTTCCAGGTGCAGCGGGGGCTCTGTTGTTACTGTGGGCGTCGGCTCGACCTCGAGACAGCGGGACGTACGCACGTGGAGCACGTGATCCCGCGGTCCGATCCGAGCGTCGATCCGTTCGAGTGGAACAACCTCGCGCTCTCGTGCGATGGGGGAAACGCGGACGAATCGACGCCGCACTGCGATCATGCGAAGGGGAGTCAGAAGCTCGACTACGTCGAACCGTTCGAGCGACCGACGTTCGAGGTCACGAAGCTGAAGTTCTCGGGCCTGCTGAAAGTGGAGCGAACTGCCGCGGACCGCGATGTCACGCAGGTGCTCGTACTCAACGCGAAGTCGCTCGTCGATCGGCGCGAAAGCGCGCTGCGGGCGCTGGTGGACTCGATGCCCGAGAAGTCGTGGACCGCGGCCACGTGCGCGCGCGTCGCGGAGGATCTCGAGCGTTCGTGCCTCGCGACGACGCGAGCCGTGAAGCGCGATGAAGCTCGAGCACCGGACTTCGCGCCTTGGCTGATCGCCTGGTTGCGCGCACACGGGAGCTGACCGCGGCGTGGGAGTACGCTCCCAGAACGATGGACGAGGACGACTTCGATCCCGAGGCGGCGGTCGCGTTGCCGATCGACGGGATGCTCGACTTGCACACGTTCGCGCCGCGCGAGGTGCCGGCGCTGGTGCCGGTCTGGCTCGACGAGTGTCGGGCCGCCGGGCTGCGGGAGGTGCGGATCGTCCACGGGAAGGGAAGCGGGACGCTGCGACGCACCGTGCACGCGATCCTCGAGCGGCGGGAGGACGTGGTGTCGTTCGCGCTCGCTCCGCCCGAGCGCGGCGGTTGGGGGGCGACGATCGTCGTGCTGCGCTGATCGCGTCGTTCCGACCTCGAGCCGACCACGGGTCGTTCCGGGCCGAACACCGATCCGCCCGAACGAACATGGGCGACGCGAGACGCGGGGTCGCTCGGAGGGGAAGTCGGCGGCTGACCCCGCCGACCAGGGCAAGAAGTCGCATCCGCGCACCACCCGCAAGCGCGGACCCGGTTACCCTGCGCGCGATGCGAACGCGCTTCTTCCTTCTCCTGCTCACGGGCCTCGCGCTCGGCTTCACGCATGGCTGCGGCGACGACGACGCGACGATCGACGCCGCCGTCCCGGAGGACGCGGAGGTCGATGCCGAGGTCGACGCGCAGGTGCCGCCCGAGCCGGTGTCCACCGCGCACTGCACGTACGAAGATCCCCCGGCCAACGCGCACAGCAGTGGCGCCGTCGAGGCGGGCGCGCTCGAAGCGGGCGCGGCCGAAGGGTTGCTCAGCCCGCCCGTCGGCACCGCGCTCGGCGCGTTCACGGGGCGCGCGGACTTCCTCGGGGAGAGCTCGAGCCCCGACCGGCGCTTCGACGAGCTCAGCGGCGCGTTCGTGCCTTCGTACGGCATCGAGACGCGGCAGCGCGGCAAGGCGCTCGCCCTGCAAGCGGGCGGCGAGACGGTGATCGTGATCAAGGCGGACCTCGCGCTCGCGGACGAGGCGATCACGCACGAGGTCGCGCGGCGCGTGGGCGAAGCGCGCGGGATCGATCTGTCGGGCAAGGTGCTGATCAGCACGAGCCACAGCCACTCGCAGTTCGCGCAGTACACGACGAACTCGCTCCTCTGGGTCGGGCTCGGACGGCAGCGCGCGATCGTGTTCGAGCGCATGGTGAACGACCTCTCGGCGATCGCGATCGCCGCGCTCGACGATCTTCGACCCGCGCGCCTCGGAATCGCGCACGACCCGGCGTTCGATCCGGAGGACCTCGTCACGCGCGATCGGCGCGGCGAGAACGACGCGCTTCAGGGAGGTCCGCGCGACGACCGCGACCTCTTCGTGGTGCGGGTCGACGACGCGGAGAGCGGCGCGCCGATCGCGATCCTGCCGGTGTTCGGCATCCACGGCACCGTGCTCGACGCGGACAACCTGCTCGCGTCGACCGACGGGCCGGGCGCGATCGAGCGCGCGATCGAAGAGCAGTTCGACGAGCGCGTGGTCGTGATGCACCTGCAAGGCGCGGGAGGTGACGTTTCGCCCGCCGGCACCGGGGGAATCTCGTGTCCGCGGCGGCCTTGCTACAACTTCGCGAAGGCGGAGAGCGTGGGGCGCCTGGCGGTCGATCCGATCCTGAGCCTCTACGAGAGCCCGGAGATGATGGGCTCGATGCAGAGCGAGCTGGCGATCGAGATGCTCACGCGCCACGTCGCGCTCGGGCCGGACTGGAACAACTTCGTGATCCGCGACGGCGCGCTCCGCTACGCGCCGATGGACGGCCGCACGCACGCGGACAACGTCGTCTTCGACGAGAGCGGCAACCTCGTGTCGCCGATCGACGAGTTCAATGCGCCGTACGGGGCGGCGCTCTGCGGCGGCGACGGCAACGCGCTCTTCCCGCGCAGCCAGATCCAAGGCACGTGGAACCAAGACCACGCATACGCGAGCTGCTCGCGCGTGGAAGAGGCCGTGGGGATCCTCGGCGAGCTGATCGTGTTGCCGTTCGAGCCGATGCCCTCGTGCGCGACCACCCGGACGATCGTGAGCGCGCTGCGGCTCGGGCTCGGTGACGAGGACTTCGTGTTCGTGGCGCTGCCGGGCGAGGTGAACACGACGATCGCAGATCTCGTGCGTGAAGAATCGCCCGTTCCGTACGGGCAAACCGTGGTGCTCGGCTACGCGCAGGGGCACGTGGGCTACATCCTCACGGTCGAGGATTGGCTCGCGAAGGGCTACGAGCCGAGCATCAACGCGTGGGGTCCGCTGGAGGGCGAGCTGATCGCGGAGAAGGCGCTCGAGCTCGCGCGGCTCGCGGTGACGGACGAGCGGGAGGACGGCGAGGTCGGAGGCGCGGATCGCTACGTCCCGCGCGAGCTCGACGAGTCGGACGTGCCGCCGCCGGATCCGGCGCCGCTCGCGGGCACGGTGGAAGAGACGGTGTACTCGCGGCTCTACGTGCGTGGGCAGACGATCGCGAACAACGAGCCGGAGGCGTCGATCCCGCGGCTGCGCTCGGCGATCTTCGCGTGGATGGGTGAGTCGCCGCGCGCGGGCACGCCGACGATCACGATCGAGCGCGAGGTCGACGAGGGCACGTACGAGACGGTGCGTCGTCGGAGCGGGCGCGTGATCGAGGATCAGGACTTCATGCTCTACCACACGCCCGATCCGCTGATTCCTTCGGAGCCGCTGCAGCAGCGCACGCACCGCTGGGCGGTGGAGTGGCAGCTCGTGACGCCGTGGGGTAGTGACGGACGCGACGGGCTCGACGATCGCGTCGGGCTGCCGCTCGGGCGCTACCGCTTCCGCGTGGTGGGCACGGGCTACGAGATCACGAGCCGCACGTTCGAAGTCGGTCCAGCGTCGATCCTCGTCGAAGCGAGCGTCGCGGACGGACGGCTGCGCGGCACCGCACGTTTCCACGCCGAGCAGGGCTGGCGTTTGCTGCACGCGACGCTGCCCTCGAACGGCCCGGTGCCCGCGACCGGCGCCGTCACCCTCCGCGTGAGCACGTCGGGCGGTGACGTGGACGTGGAGACGACGCTCGGCGCGGACGGCGCGTTCGACGTCGAGGCCCCGAGCGGGGCGAGCGCGGTGCGGGTGATCGATCGGTTCGGGAACGTCGGCGACGCGGCGCTCTGATCGATCGGTTCGAAACGGCGACGCGACGCTCTGATCGATCGGTTCGGGAACGGCGACGCGACGCTCTGATCGATCGGTTCGGGAACGTCGGCGACGCGACGCCGTGATCGCTCGTGTTCGGTCGATCACCTCGTCTCGGTGCTCTCACGAATCCGTCTCTTGAATCCGCGGCGGCGCGGCTCGATGCTCCGCGCGCCCGCACGAGCCACGCGCTCGCGGGCCGGAGGCGTTCATGAGCGACGTGCAGAAGACGGTTTCGCCGATCGAGGGTCAGGTGATCGCGGAGCATCCGCTCGCCAGCGCGAAGGAGACCGACGCGGTGCTCGTGCGAGCCCAGCGCGCGTTCGAGGCTTGGCGGCGCACGTCGCTCGAGGAGCGGACGAAGCTCGTCGGTGCGTTCGTGGACGCGCTGGTCGCGAAGAAGAGCGCGCTCGCGGACGAGCTCACGTTGCAGATCGGGCGACCGCGTCGCTACACCGAGGGTGAGCTCGGAGGCTTCGAGGATCGCGCGCGCACGATGATGCGGCTCGCGCCCGACGCGCTCGGCGATCTCGATCCGGGGCCGAAGGCGGGCTTCGTGCGGAGGCTGCACCGCGAGCCGCTCGGCGTGGTGCTGGTGCTCTCCCCCTGGAACTATCCGTGGCTCACCGCCGTGAACGCGATCGTGCCCGCGCTACTCGCGGGGAACGTGGTGGTGCTCAAACACTCCGATCAGACGCCGCTCGTCGCCGATCGGATGAGCGAGGCCGCGAAGGCAGCGGGTCTGCCGGAGGGCGTCTTCTCGCACGTGCACGCGAGCCACGAGCGGGTAGCGGAGATGGTGCGTGATCCTCGGGTCGCGTTCGTCGCGTTCACGGGCTCGGTCGAAGGTGGGCACGCGGTGGTGAAGGCCGCGAGCGAACGGTTCGTGGGGATGGGCCTCGAGCTCGGCGGCAAGGATCCCGCCTACGTCGCGGCCGATGCGCCCTTCGACTTCGCGGTCGAGAACGTGGTCGACGGAGCGTTCTTCAACAGCGGGCAGAGTTGCTGCGCGGTGGAGCGCGTGTACGTGCACGTGTCGATCTGGGATCGTTTCGTGGAGGCATTCGTCGCGCTGACGAAGCAGTACGTGCTCGGTGATCCGCGCGTACACGAGACCACGCTCGGGCCCGTGGTGCGCGAGCGAAACGCGCGCGGCATCCAGGCGCAGATCGACGCGGCGATCGCGGCGGGCGCGCGGAGCCTGATCGATCCGAAGACTTTCCCGGGCGCGGAACGCGGGCTGCCGTACCTCGCGCCGCAGGTGCTCGTCGACGTGACGCACGAGATGGCGTTCATGCGCGACGAGACCTTCGGTCCGGCGATCGGGCTGATGAAGGTCGCGGACGACGACGAGGCGCTGCGGCTCATGAACGACAGCCGCTACGGGCTCACGGCGTCGATCTGGACGCGCGATCTCGAGCGCGCGGAGCGGCTCGGCGCGGCGCTCGAGACCGGCACGGTGTTCATGAACCGCTGCGATTACCTCGACCCCGAGCTCGCGTGGGTCGGCGTGAAGGACAGCGGACGCGGCTGCACGCTGAGCCGCTGGGGGTTCGAGTCGCTGACGCGCCCGAAGAGCTTCCACCTGCGGCTGCCGCCGGCCTGAGGTTCGAGCGCTCAGCGCGAGCAGGCGACGCGACGAAGCTCGACGTCCGCCGATCGACCGCGACGACACGAAGAGCCCGCACCAAACGTCGTGCGGGCTTCTTCGTTGGAGCGCGGCTCCGGCGCGAGCGAGGCTCCGGCGCGGACCAATGCCTCAGCGGGGGCGCGGCTCGGCGCGTCGATCGCGCGACCAGCTCCCTTCGTCGGAGCCGGTGGCGTTCTCTTCGCCCATCGAGTGCACGCTCACGCGCGGCCCCTCGATGCCGAGCGACTCGAGGTACTGCTTCGCGGCGCGGGCGCGACGCTCGCCGAGCGCGAGGTTGTACTCCTCGGTGCCGCGCGGATCGGTCATGCCGACCACGGTGATCGCGAGATCCGGCTTCACGCGGAGGCATTGCGCGTTGGCGGCGAGCGCCTCGCGGGTGCGGGCGTCGAGATCGCTGGAGTCGTAGCCGAAGTACACCGGCTGGAGCTCACAATCGCGCGCGGTGGAAGGGCCGAGATCCTGCGCGGTGGCGCGCGAATCTCCGCTCGTGCGCGACGCCGTGCTGGACTGATCGGGAAGGGTCGACGTCTCTTCGGCGTCGCGCGAGCAGGCGCTCGCGGCGAGGGCGATCGAGAGGAAGAGGAGCGTACGCATGACGGGGAACCTCCGAGGTGCGGCTGCGGGCCGCCGTGTGCGGCTTCTGGCCGCGGACGGAGCCCCAGAGCACCGCGTGTGCCACGTCGGGAGACCGCCGACGGTGACGAGCGCACGACGCTCCTGCTTCGACGCGCCGTGACCGCGAAACCGAGCGCGGCGCGCGGCATCGCGCCGAACGAGGACGTCCACGCTCACGGCGCACGCTCGGGGCGGTGGGCGAGAGCGCGCGGGGTGAAAGGGTGCGGGTGGGGAATTTGTCCCCAACGGGGCCAAGGGGATCGTCGACCCGCTCGGGCTGCGCAAGATCGTGGCTCGGCGTCGAACGACGTCGACGACGGCGCGATGGCGTCGACGATCGCGGGTCGACGGGCCGTGGGTCCGGCTGGCGCGGATGCTGCTGGCGCGGATGCTGCTGAAGCGCGCTTCATGCGCACCACGACCGTGCTCCTCATCGAGGACGACGACGACTTCCGCGAGCTGCTCGAGGCGAGCTTGCGGCGCGACGGCTTCCAGGTGCTGCCCTACCGCGACGCGCCCTCGGTGGTCCCGCTGCTCTCGCGCATCGACGTGATCGTGGTGGACCAGCGCCTGC
Organism: uncultured Sandaracinus sp.; assembly: GCA_937982655.1. GTDB lineage: Bacteria > Myxococcota_A > Polyangia > Polyangiales > Houyiibacteriaceae > JACKEH01. Next base: position 13,129 of record CALJLK010000301.1, on the reverse strand, counting down.
CGGGCCGCGACGGGCTCTCGGTCCTCGCGGAGCTGCGCGCGCTCGGGGCGCGGGTCCCGGCGCTCTTGATGAGTGGGTTCGCGGACGCGGAGCTCGCGCGTTCGGCCGGCGCGCTCGGGGCGATCGGCGTGTTCGCAAAACCCTTCGACCTCGACGACCTCCGCACCGCGCTGCGACTTCTTCGCCCACCCGAGCGCGCAGCCGAATGAGGAGCACGCCGAAGCGCACGACAGGTCGTGCGATCCTGCGTCGAACATGAACGTCGCCACCAAGCTCACGGTCGTTCTCTTGCTCGCGATCGCGGCCGTGCACGCGATCATGGGCTCCGTGCGCATGACGCGCGTGACGGAGCGCTTCGAAGAAGAGATGCGCGAGGACGCCGCGGTGTACGGGCGCACGCTCGCGGCGCTCGTGCGCGTGGCGTGGCTCGAAGGCGGCGAGGAGCAGGTGAGCACGCAGCTCGCGACCGCGAACGCAGCGGAGGAGGCCTTCACGATCGCGTGGCGCTCGGGGCCCGCGCGCGAGCGGTTCGAGGCCGACGAGCGTGGGCTCCACGCGGTGCTCCCGGTGACGTTGCCCGACGGGAGCACGGGCGCGATCGTGATCGACGATCCGCAGAGCGACGAAGAGGCCTACCTGCGCGAGACACTCCGCAACATCGTGCTCGGCGCCGCGCTGCTCGCCCTGCTCTGCTCGCTCGCGGCCGCGATCTTGTTGCAGCTCTTCGTCGGGCGCCCGACGCGACTGCTCGTCGAGCACGCGCGCCGCGTCGGCGCCGGCGATCTGGAGGCCCGCATCGCGCTCTCCGGACGCGACGAGCTCGCACAGCTCGGGGAGGAGATGAACCGCATGACTCTCGCGCTGCGCGAGGCACGCGAGCGATCCGTGGAGGAAGCGCGCCGACGCTTCGAGGCGGTCGAGCAGCTCCGGCACGTCGATCGTCTGCGCACGATCGGCACGCTCGCGTCGGGCATCGCGCACGAGCTCGGGACACCGCTGAACGTCGCACAGGGGCACGCTCAGCTCCTGCGCGACACGACGGATCCGGAAGCCTCCGCCGCCGGCGAGGCGATCGTGAAGCAGTGCCGGCGCATGACCGCGATCGTGCAGCAGCTCCTCACCTTCGCGCGCGCCTCGACGACGGACGAAGGGAGCGCGCAGGTGGGTGTGGTCGCGCGCGAGACGGGCGCGATGCTCTCGCTCCTCGGCAAGAAGCGCGGCGTCGCCATCGACGTGCAGGCCGACGTCGAGCTGCGCGTGGACGTTCCGCCCGAGCGGCTGCGTCAGGTGCTCTCCAACCTGGTGGTCAACGCGATCCACGCGAGCGGCGAAGGACAGCGGGTGGAGCTCGGAGTCACGCGCGAAGGCGACGAGGCCGTCGTCGAGGTGCGCGACCGAGGCGTCGGGATGGACGAAGCGACGCTCGCGCGGGTGTTCGATCCCTTCTTCACCACGAAGGACGTGGGCGAAGGGACGGGGCTCGGACTGAGCGTGGCGTACGGCATCGTGCAGGACGCGGGTGGATCGCTGAGCGCGACGAGCGCGCCGGGCGAAGGCTCGAGCTTCGTGGTGCGTTTGCCGGTGTCGACGGGATCCGAGGTGAGCGCGACCGACCTCGAGCCGTCGAAGGAGACGTCGTGACGAACGAGCCCACCGACCTCGCGAACGTGTTGATCGTCGACGACGACGACGATCTGCGCGCGATGCTCACGACGGCGCTCGAGCGGCTCGGACATCGCGTGAGCACCGCCCCCGACGCCGCGCGCGCGCGGGCATTGGTCGCGGGCGGCGAGGTCGACGTGGTGCTCACCGACGTGCGCATGCCCGGCGAGGACGGGCTCTCGCTCTGCCGACACCTCGTCGCGACCCACCCGGATCGACCGGTCGTGGTGCTCACCGCCTTCGGGACCATCGAGGGCGCGGTGGAGGCCCTGCGGCTCGGCGCGTTCGACTTCCTCCAGAAACCGGTGGACCTCGACGTGTTGCGCTTCGCGATCGCACGCGCGGTCGCCCATCGTCGCTTGCACCGTCGCATCCACTCGCTCGAAGCGCGCGACGAGCTGCTCTTCGGCGACTCCGCATGCATGCGCGAGCTGCGCGATCTCGTGGTCCGCGTGGCGCCTCACGACGCGACGGTGCTCGTGCTCGGCGAGAGCGGGACGGGCAAGGAGCTCGTCGCACGCAGCCTGCACCGCGCGCGCGGACGCGGCGGGCCCTTCGTGGCGATCAACTGCGCGGCCATGCCGGACACTCTCTTGGAGAGCGAGCTCTTCGGGCACGTGAAGGGTGCGTTCACCGACGCGCGCCACGACCGCGCGGGGCTCTTCGTTCAGGCCGAGGGTGGCACGCTCTTCCTCGACGAGGTCGGCGAGCTCCCGCTGGCGCTGCAAGCGAAGCTGCTGCGCGTGCTGCAAGAGCGGTGCGTGCGCCCGGTGGGCAGCGTGCACGAGGTTCCCTTCGACGCGCGGATCGTGGCGGCGACCAACCGCGATCTGGAAGCGCTCGTGCGCGAGGGTCGTTTCCGCGAGGACCTGCTCTACCGCTTGCAGGTCGTGGCGATCGAGGTGCCGCCGCTGCGCGCGCGAGGACGTGACGTGCTCGAGCTGGCAGAGCGCTTTCGACGCGAGCTCGCGGAGCGCTACGGAAAGCCGATCCGCGCGATCGCGCCCGACGCGCTCGCGCGCCTGCTGGCGTATCCGTGGCCGGGCAACGTTCGTGAGCTGCGCAACGCGGTGGAGCGCGCGGTCGCGCTCGCGCGGGGCGACGTGCTGCAGCTCGCGGACTTCCCGCGCAGCGTGACGGACGCGGCGCCGGCGGGTGACGCGCTCTTCGGACCCGACGAGCTGGTGCCGATGGACGAGATCGAGGGCCGCTACGTGCGTCACGTGATGGAGCGGGTGGGTGGCAACAAGAGCTCCGCCGCGCGGGTGCTCGGCTTCGACCGCAAGACGCTGTACCGAAAGCTGGAGCGTTACGGCATCGCCACGGACGACTGACGGCTACCGCCCACGGCGCGGTGGCGACGTCACCACGTGACCGCAGCGTGACCGCACGGGACCGCACGGGACCGCACGTACCGCACGTGACCGGCTGGGGACGCCCGTGCCCGTGTCCTTCGTTGCCTCGCGCCCGCCGGGTCGAATACTCTCCGCCCCATGCCTCGCAGCTTCGTGCGCCTCGCTTCGTCGCTCCTCGCGCTCGCCTCGGTCGTGGTCGCCTCGGAACGCGTCGCCGCTCAGGAGACGAGCCTCATCGTGCTCGGCATCCGCTCCGTGGAAGGTGACGAAGAGCTCGCGCGCAACCTGACCGGCGCGCTCCGCCAGGCCGCCGCGAACCTGCCCGGGATCACGGTGAGCCAAGCGGACGTGACGCTCACCCAGATGTCGATGGTGCATGGCTGCGACGAGCCGGACGCGGCGTGCATGGCCGAGATCGCGGGCGAGCTGCAACAGCAGCGCATCGTCTACGGCACCGTCCGCCGCACCGGCGCAGGCGATCAATACGATTTCGCGCTCACGCTCTACTACTTCGACGCGGAGACCGGTCAGATCGCGGACTCGCTCACCGACACCGTGCCGCGGGCTCAGTCCGACATCGACCCGCTGCGTCCGCGCGCGACGCGCTACATGGCGCGCTTCACGAACCAGACGCGCTACGGATCGGCGCGGGTCTCGACCAACGTCCCCGGCGCGACGGTGATCGTGGACGGCAACGAGGTCGGAGTGACCGACGCCTCGGGCGCGATCGAGATCCCGGATCTCACGGAGGGCGAGCACGCGCTCGCGATCACCGCGCTCGATCACGAGGGGTACGAAGGTTCGTTCCGCGTCGTCGCGGACGAGCGCACGGACTTCCGCGCGAGCCTCGCGGCCGATCAGCCGACGAACCTGCGCTGGATCCCGGGTGCGGCGCTCATCGCGGGTGGCGCGGTGATGTTCGGGCTCGGCCTGCGGAGCTGGGGCATCGTGCGCGACTACGACAAGGACGCGTCGGAGCTGAACGGACGCGCGGGTGGCGTGTCGGATCTCGTCAACCGCCTGCGCGACAACGGCATGCGCATCGACGGCTTCTCGCCCTACCAGCACGCGCTGCTCGGCACCCCACAGGGCAGCAACGCCTGCCGCGGCGAGTACAGCGACTTCGAGGGCTTCGAAGACAGCCTGCGCGCCGACGTACGGAGCGCGTGCAGCGATCTGAACAAGCACACCACGCTGCAGTACGTGTTCAACCTCACCGGGCTCGTGCTCGCGGGCGCGGGCATCACGTGGCTCGTGGTCGCGCTCGCGGGGGGCGGTGACGAGGAGGCGGCGCCGGCGACCGAAGGTGCGCGCAACTTCCGCCTGACGCCGGTGGCGGGGCGTCGCGACGCAGGGCTTCACTTCGGCTTCGACTTCTGAGCGGAAGCGAATCGCGCGACGGCACCCTCGAAGGAACCAGTGGGCACGTTTCGCATCGTCGGCGGCTCCCTCAAGGGCCGCCGCTTTCGTCCGCACGTCGGGGAGCACACACGCCCGACCTCCGAGCGCGTTCGCGAGGCGCTCACCTCCGCGCTGCTCTCCCGCGGTCGCATCGCAGACGCGCGAGTGCTCGAGCTCTTCGCGGGGACGGGCGCGCTCTCGTTCGAGGCGCTCTCGCGCGGCGCCGCGCACGCGGTCCTGGTGGAACGCGATCGTCGCGCGCTCGAGGGCTTGAAGCAGAGCGTGGCCGAGCTCGGGCTGGGCGAGCGCGTGACGATCCGCCCCTTCGATCTCGAGCGCGAAGGCAACGTCGCGCGGCTCGTCGCGGACGGACCTTTCGATCTGATCTTCGCCGACCCTCCCTACGCGAAGGCGGCGCTCGTCGGGTCGATCCTGGACGCGCTCGCACGGGGAGGTGCGCTCGCGAACGACGCCTTCTTCGTGATCGAGCACGCGGCGGCGACCCCACCCACCCTCGCCTCGCTCGCGCCGGTCGCGCGCTACGAGTATGGTGACACCGTCGTCGTGTTCGCGACGATGTTGCCCTCCGCGGCGCCCGAAGCCTGAGCGCCGGAACCTCGTTCCACCGGACCCCGCGTCCCCGGAAAACTCGGAGAACTCGATGAGCGTCGCCGTCTACCCCGGCTCCTTCGACCCCATCACGAACGGCCACACCTCGATCCTCCGGAGCGGCCTCGTCGCGTTCGAGAAGATCGTCGTCGCGGTGCTGCACAACCCGCGCAAGAACGCGCTCTTCACGGTCGACGAGCGCATCGAGATGATCCGCGAGTCGGTCGAAGAGATGGGCGAAGACCCCGGCCGCGTGGAGGTCGACACCTTCGACGGGCTCCTGGTGGACTACTGCAAGCGCAAGAACGCTCGGATCATCTTGCGCGGTCTGCGCGCGGTGGCCGACTTCGAGTACGAGCTGCAGATGGCGAACATGAACCGCCACCTCAACTCCGAGGTCGAGACGGTGTTCATCATGGCGGACGACGCGTACTTCTACGTGTCCTCGAACCTCATCAAAGAGGCCGCGACGCTCGGCGGCGACGTGAAGGAGCTCGTCCCGGGGCCCGTCGCGTCGAGGTTGCTCGCCAAGCTCGGGCGGTGAGGACCGGGCTCGCGCAGAACGCCGGCGTCACGAAGCGCGCGCAACGCGGGCAGCGCGTCGAGCGCGACCTTGCCCCAACGCAGCTCGTCGATCGTGGTGTCCGCACGACGAAGCGCGCGGCGCACACGCATCCAGCCGAAGAGGTAGCTCGCGTCGCGCGTGAGACCGCCGCCGCGAAACGAGCGTTCGGTGATCGCGATCGCGTCGTCGACCGAGAGCCCGCGCTCGCCCACGAGGAGCGTCACCACGTCGTTCGGATCCGCGCCTTCGTGGACCGCGTCGGTCGCGAGCACGCGGGCCGCGAAGGTGCGCACGCGTCGGGCGTCGAGCAGGCCTGCGAGCTCTTCGAGCGCGAGCGCGAGCCCTTCTTGGTCCTCGAATGCACCCGCGGTTCCCACCGAGAGAAGCGCGAGCGGTTGGCTGCGCGCATTGGCGGCTGCGACGAGGTGACCGAGCACCTCGTGCACCGCGAGACGCCGCGCTTCGCGCTCCCCGAAGCGCGTGTCGGCGAGGAAGACCGTGCGTTCGCCAGCGGCCGCGCGCGCGACGAGGCCGGGCTCGATCGACACCTTGATGGTGAGCCCCGCGAGCGCCGCGAGACCGAGCACGAGCTCCTGGAGCGAACCGGGGCCCGAGGCAGGCACGCTGGCGCGCTCTTCTTCGTCCGGAGCGACCTCGTCGAGCAACGCGTCCGCGACCTCCCGCAGCGTGGGGCCGCTCGCGCTCGTCGCGAACGGTCGTGAAGCTCCGGTGGGCCAACGGCGACGCGCGAGCGCGCGCACGGTGCGTGGCGTGCCGAGCGCGTCGCGCAGATCGAGCTCCAGCTCCAGCTCGTCGAGGCGAGCCCGATAGAGCGCACCGAGCGGCCCGTCACCTGCGAGCCGACGCGCGTGCGCGAGCGCATGACGCGCCGCGGGCGCGACCGGATCGGCGGGCCGCGCGCGCTCCTCGCGACCGCCGCGCGCCACGAGCGACGGAAGGCGCGTCGCCGCCTCCGACACCTCGCGGAGGCGCGCGTCGAGCTCGAGCTGCGCGCGCGACCTCATCGGGGATCCGTCGAGCACGCAGCGTGCGACGCACGACGCGCGCGCGTCGACGCGGCGGGCGACCGATCGGCGCGCGGCATCCGGTCCTCGCCCGTCAAAGGAGCTGCGTGGCGCGCTCGGCCAGCTCGGAGCGCTCGCCCTTCGTGAGCGTCACGTGCGCGCTGATCGTCTCGCCGCGGAAGCGCTCGGCCACCATGGTGAGGCCGTTGCTCTGCGAGTCGACGTAGGGGTTGTCGATCTGATCTGGGTCGCCGGTGAGGATGATCTTCGTACCAGTGCCAGCGCGTGTGATCACGGTCTTCACTTCGTGTGGCGTGAGGTTCTGTGCCTCGTCGACGATCAAGAATTGATTCGGGAGCGAGCGACCGCGGATGTACGTCAGAGGCTCGATCTGGAGCTGCCCGCTCGCGACGAGCTCTTGGTAGTCGCGCTGGTCGGCCATGCGGCGCCGATTCGCGGAGAAGATGTACTCGAGGTTGTCGAAGATCGGCTGCATCCAGGGGTTGAGCTTCTCTTCGAGGGTGCCGGGCAGGTAGCCGACGTCGCGACCGAGCGGGAAGATCGGGCGCGAGACCACGAGGCGCGCGAAGGCCCCGTCGTCGAGGACGTGCTGCAGCCCCGCCGCGACGGCGAGGAGCGTCTTTCCCGTTCCCGCCTTGCCGACCAAGGTCACGAGGTGGATGTCCGGGTCGAGCAGGAGATCGAGCGCGATCGTCTGCTCGAGGTTGCGCGGACGGATGCCCCACGCGCCCTCCCGGCTCACGCGCAGCGGGATGACCTTCTGGTTCACCGCATCCCAACGGCCGAGCGCGGTGTGACGCGCTTGATCGCGGCTCTCCAACACGACTCCGGCGTTCGGATGGAGGTCGCTCTTCGGCGTGAGCTCGCCGAGCTCCACCGCGTCTCGCTTGCCGAGGACGTCGACCATCTCCTTGGGAACCTGCACGCGGATGATGCCCGTGTAGAGCTCGGTGACGTGGAGACGTCCGCCCTCGTAGTTCTCTGCGAGCAGACCGAGCGCGTCCGCGCGGATGCGGAGGTTCGAGTCCATCGTGACGAAGATGACCTTGCGCTCCGGGTGCGCGTCGCGGAGCTCGAGCGCGGTGCCGAGGATCGCGTGGTCCATCTGACGGTTGTCGCGGCTGCGCCAGAGCTCGGCGTCTGCGGGCGTCGCGATCACCAGGCGACCACCCTCCGCGATGTCGACGCCGTCCTGCAACGAGTGCCCGTTCTGTTCCCGGAGCTCGTCCAGCGTGCGCGCGATGAGACGCGCGTTGCGTCCACGCTCGCTGAGCTCCTTCTTGAACTGGTCGACCTCTTCGATGACGTAGATCGGAATGACGACCGTGTTCTCCTCGAACTTGAAGATCGCCTGTGGATCGTGGAGGAGGACGTTGGTGTCGAGCACGAAGATCTTGGGGTGCGTCATGCCTGGCGGGGTCCCTCGGGGTAGAGGCCTGGGCAGCAGATTGGGCCGCCGTCTGTGCAGCCGATGGAGCAGATTGGGCACGCATCGATCGCGAGGGTGAACGCGTCCCCGCGAGACCGACCTCGCGAGCTTCGCACGTTCTCTCGCCGACGTATCCACCCCCCGATCGAGTCCAACCCGCCCCGGGCGGATCCTCTGTAGAAGTCGAGCGATCCGTGTGCGATGGGGCGGTCGCCTACACCGGTCGTGTACGCCGACACACCGTCTGCGCACGTGCATGCGTGCAAGGGGCTTCACGAATGCTACATGGCGCGGTCGCGCGCGACGGCACCACCCGTCGACGCGAGGTGGACATGGGCCGTCGATGACGGGATGCGGCCCGGGACGTGGGACGGGATGGCGCTCGTCGGGTTGGGCGACGGCGCAGCGACCGCGACGATGGTCGGGGATGGAGATCGCGTGAAGACGAAGCTCGTATGGGTGATCGTGGGCGTCGCGCTCGCGGCGTGCGGTGACGACGAACGGCCGATGTCGATGGTGGACTCGGGTGGGATCGACGCCGCGATGCCGGATGCCGGCCTGCCGCCGGATGCCGCCAGGATCGACGCGGGCGGCGGCGACGCGGCGGTCGACCGAGACGGAGGCCCGATCGAGTCGGACGCATCGATGCCCGACGGCGGCCCCGCGAGCTGCACGGACGGACGCCGCAACGGCGACGAGACGGGCGTCGACTGCGGAGGCCCGACCTGCGCCGCACGTTGCCCGGTCGACGGGCGCTGCGAGATCTCGTCCGACTGCGACACCAGCGTCTGCATCGGTCGAATCTGTCTCGCGCCGAGCTGCATGGACGGCGTGCGCAACGGCGACGAGACCGGACGCGACTGTGGCGGCCCCTGCGTCGGCTGTGGGCTCGGCAGCACGTGCGTCGAGATGGACGACTGCGCGAGCGGGAGCTGTGTCGGTGGCTTCTGCGTCGCCGCGAGCTGCACGAACGCGGTGCGCGACTTCGACGAGACCGACGTCGACTGCGGCGGCACGCAATGCGGGCCCTGCATGAGCGGCGAGGCATGCGGCAGCGACCGCGACTGCACCGGCTCGACGTGCATCGAGGGCTATTGCCGCAGCGCGAGCTGCACGAACGGCACGATGGACGGCGGCGAGGTCGGCGTCGACTGCGGAGGCGAATGCCCCGGCTGCGACGACGGAAGCACGTGCACGGTGCCGGGCGATTGTCTGTCGGGGCGCTGCGAGAGCGGGACGTGCGTGTCGTGCTCGGACGGTGTTCGGAACGGCACCGAGACGGACGTCGACTGCGGCGGCGACCGCTGCGGCCCGTGCTCGGGTGGTCTGATGTGCATGACGGGCGACGACTGCTTCGCCGGCACCTGCATGGCGGGCGTCTGCACCGGCCCGCGCGTCTTCTACTTCGAAGGCTTCGAGTCCGGCCCCGGCGGCTGGACCACCGGTGGCACGACGTCGAGCTGGCAGCACGGCGTGCCGAACGGATCCGTCATCAACCGCGCGTACGAGGGTACGCGCGCGTGGGTGACGAACCTCATGGGCTCGTATCGCGACAACGAGGCGAGCTGGATTCAGTCGCCTCCGATCGATCTCAGCGCCGTCGCCGCAGACCCGATCGTGTCGTTCGGTCTCGTCTACGAGACCGAGAGCGGCTGGGACGAGGGCTGGCTGGAGGTGTCGACGAATGGAGGCACGAGCTGGACGAAGGTCGGCGCGCAGAACACCGGTGTCGCCTGGTACAACCGGAGCACCAACGAGTGGGACGGCGTCAGCGGTGGCTGGGTGCGCGCATCCCACGTGCTCACGGGAAGCGCAGGGCGGCCGGACGTGCGCCTGCGGTTCCGTTTCGCGAGCGACGGGTCCAACGTCCGCGAAGGCTTCGGCGTCGACTCCGTCACGATTCGTGAGAGCTTCCCGGCCGACCTCCGGGTGACGCTGGTGCCCGATCAGGCCGTCTGTGGACGACTGATCGCGACGGTCACGAACACCGGCGAGACCACGAGCATGGCCTTCCGCCTCGAGACGAGCATCGACGGCGGAGCTCCAGCACGCGAGAACTTCCCGGCCGGTCTGCCGGTGGGCGCGACGGTGACGCGCACGATCGATGGCTCGATGGCATCCACCGTGACGGTGAGCGCGGACCTCGCGGGAGATCCCGTGCCCGCGAACAACAGCGCGACGATCGCGCCGTCGTCCACGTTCGTCCGCCTCGGCGCTGCTGGATATCGCGAGGGCTTCGAGGCGAACGACGGTGGATGGACCCAGAGCGGGACCAACTCGACCTGGGCATGGGGCACGCCGTCGGGCACCTACATCTCGGCGGCGGGCGAAGGGACACGGGCGTGGGTGACGAACCTCTCGGGGAGCTACCGCTCGAACGAGCTTTCGTACCTCGTGTCGCCGTGCTTCGACGCGACCGACCTGACCACGGACGTCGCGCTTCGGATGCTCCACGTCTTCCAGACCGAAGACGGGTTCGACTACGGCTGGGTGGAGATGAGCACCGACGGAGGCGCGACGTGGACGAAGGTGCCCGCGGGAGCTTCGTCGATGAACTGGTACAACGACACCGCGAACGGCTGGTGGGAGAACCTGTCGAGCGGATGGCGGACGGCACAGGCGGCGTTGCCGGGTTCCGCGGGCCAGCGGCGCTTGCGGGTTCGCCACGTGTTCCGGAGCGACTCGTCCAACGAGCGCAACGGCTTCGGGGTCGACGACGTGCAGCTCCGACCGCTCGCGGTCGATCTCGCGGTCAGCGTGCGCAGCAGCGTGAGCGCGTGCGGCGCGTTCGAAGCCGTGATCACGAACGTCGGTGACGCGACCGCGACCGGTACCGAGCTCACGTTCCGCGTGGACGGCGGCACGCCTTCGGTGCGGAGCGTCAGTGGCGCGATCGCGCCGGGCGCGAGCCGCGTGGAGTCGCTCGGCGTCACCGGCACGAGCGTCGACGTGCAGATCGTCACGACGGGCGACACGAACCCCGGCAACGACGCCGGGAGCGCGACCGCGTCGATCGCGATCGGCGCCGCGTACGCGACGAGCTTCGAGTCGGGCCCCGGCGGTTGGCAGGCCACCGGCACCAACGCGAGCTGGGCGTGGGGCACGCCGGCGGGCGCGTACATCACCGCGGCGGCTTCGGGCACGCGCGCGTGGGTGACGAACCTGACGGGCAACTACTCGGCGGCGGAGATGTCGTACTTGGTGTCGCCGTGCTTCGACCTCCGCGGCATCGCCGCGGCGACGCTGAGCTTCGCCCACATCTACCGCACGCAGAACGACGTCGACTCCGGCTGGATCGAGATCTCGCTCGACGGCGGCATGACGTGGAACAAGCTCGGCACCGACGCGAGCGGGACCAACTGGTACAACGACGCGGCGCGCGACGTGTGGGACGACCAGGGCCTCGTGTCGGGCGCGTGGCTCGACGCCTCGCATCCGCTGACGGGCGCGGGCGGCAACGCTCAGGTGCGGTTGCGCCACGCATTCGTGAGCGACGCGACCACACACTTCGAAGGTTTCGGCTTCGACGACGTGCGCATCGCGCCCTGAGCTGACGATTCGAGCGTGAGAGGCCCGCGTCGGAGACGGCGCGGGCTTCTTCGTTCCGTCGTCTCGCTCGATCAGGTCGATCACGATCACGCACACTTCGCGCGTGCAGTCCTCGTCCGCCTCACGAGCGTGTGCATTCGTCTCCGCGATGCTCACGCTCGCGTGCGATTCGCGAGGTGACGCGCCTCCCGTCGCCCTCGAGCCCACGAGCCCGCCTTCGCACCACGCGTCGCCGAGGCCGCACCCGCCTTCGCGAACGCCTGCACCGCGTGACACCGTCGTCTGGATCGGCGGCGACGTGCTCGACGGCGAAGCGCTGCGCGACTTCGCGCGCACGTACGACGATCCCGCGGACGGCTTCGCGGCTGCCTTCGAGCCGGCAGCGTCGCTCTGGCGCGACGACGACGCGTTCGTGATCGTGAACCTCGAGGTGCCGGTCGCCGACGAGCGGCGCTTCGCGCTCGACGCGTCACTCGACACGTCGCCGAGCCAGGGGGGGAGACACCGCCGCGTGCATCTGCAAGGCGCGCCGTGGATGTGCGAAGGCCTCGCGCGCGCAGGCGTCGACGCGGTGGTGCTCGCGAACAACCACGCGATGGATCAGGGGCCCGAGGGGCTCGTGGAGACGATCGGTTGCGCACGGCGCGCCGGGCTCGCGGTGCTCGGCGCCGGCGTCGAGCCCACACGCGATTGGCCGCTCTCGCTGGGCGATCCGGGCCGCGAGGTCGCGGTGCACGCGCTCTACGTGGGCCTGGATCGCGGCGCGATCGAGGCCGGCGATCCGGAGCGCGCGTTCCTCGACGAAGCCACGCTCGCGAACGTCGCACGGAGCGCCTCCACCCACGACGCGGTGATCGCGATCGTTCACGTCGTCGCGGAGCTCGAGCCCGACCCCGAGCCGTCGTGGTCGAGCTGGGCGACCCGCCTCGTCGATGCCGGCGTGGACGCGATCGTGGTGCACGGTACGCACCTGCCGATGCGGATCGAGCGCTTCGGGGCGCGACGGGTCCCGATCGCGTGGGGGCTCGGCAACGCCATGAGCGACATGGGCCGCCTCTCCGGCCCGCGGCGTCAGTCGTCGCGCAAAGAAGAGGACGCCGCGACGCGCGAAGGGCTCTTCGCACGCCTGTGGATCCGCGGTCCCCACGACGTGGAGCTCGCCGCGCTCCCGGTGTTCGTGCTCGACGATCGTTTCCTGCGTTGGCACGGCGCACTACCGCGCTTGCATGCGTCCGACGGAAGCCACGCCGACGAGATCCGCTTCTCGCTCTGGGCGCTCGACGGGTGCGACGAGCCGGCGAGGCTCCCGACCGAGTGGCGCGAGCCATGGCGCGCCGAGCTCGTCCGGTGGCTACGCGCTCGTCGCGACGACGTCGTGCGCAGGAGCGAACTGCCCGCGGCGCGATGCGGCGAGCCCGCGTGGCTCCGTCTGCCTTGAACGACGCGCCTCGAACGACGCTCGAACGATGCGCCTCGAACGATGCGCCTCGAACGATGCGCCTCGAACGATGCG
>CALJLK010000300.1 GCA_937982655.1 uncultured Sandaracinus sp. | reverse complement strand
ATTGATCACTTCGCGGGGCGAACAGCCGCTGGGCCAGGACCAGCTGGCGCAGCTCTTGGAAGCCGCGGGAAAGCGTCATCCAGCCGGGCGGTCCGTTGTTCTTGAGGTGCCCTCCCATTCGAGCGACGGCGTAGAGCACGGCGGTCACGTCCGGATCGGCGCCGAGCTTCACCGACCAGGGGTTCTTCGGCATGGCTGCGATCGCCAGCAGGATCGCCATCTGGCTTGCGGTCATCACAGCACGTGCGGGCACGTTCGGCGCATCCCGCGCGATCGTGCGCAACAGCAGCATGTGCCAGGCAATCGCGAAGCAGAACGACAGCGCAATTTTGAGTCCGTGCAAGCTCTCGAGCTGCAGTCGCTCGTAGCCGCATCCCGTCTTGATGGCCTTGAAGTACTCTTCGATCAGCCAACGTGCGCGATAGGCGTCGACGATTCGAAGAACGTCTTTAGATGATTCGATGGACTCCGTGGTTAGAAGACGCCACTCGATCGGAGTTTGTCCATCAGGTGGATCGAGCTCTCGAACGATCACGACGTTGACGGTGATGGTCTTCTCCTTGGCGCGACTGAGGTCCGGCCGGCACAAGGTCGTCGTGAGCGCGTGGACTCCGAGAGTCGTGCTGCGCCCGTGCCGGGCCTCTTGTCGTCGGCGACGGCCCCCTGATGTGCTCGCGGTCTCGAATGCCACCTCACGCGTGACGCGAATCGGGTGACTGTCTCCGAGAAGCGCCTCAAGCCTCTGAGATTCCTGCTCATTATGAGGGTCGAGTAGCCGGCGGTCCTTCGTCTGCCGAATGACGAATCGGCCGCCGCGCGAGAGGACGTTGGCCATCCACGAGTACTCGTCCGCTTCGCGATCCGCGACATGGATCACGCGCACGTCGTGACTGCCCGCTGCGTCGTCCAGGTCGCGAGCAAGGCGGTCCCATCGAAGGAACTCGTTGTCGTCTGAAAAGTGGCGAGCACGCTCCCACTGCTTCTTGCTCATCTTCGATGGCTTCTTCTGTCGGTCTCTCGGTCTAACGAGAATCTCGCACCCTCCCAATCCAAGAGGAACTGCGACGGAATCGTCCCGCAGCTCTCCAGCGCTTGCCATGCAAGCGAGCAGTCCCGTGTGAGCGTAGAACCCCTCGCCGTCGTTCATCAGCTCGCCGAGACCGTCCCTCTCCTTCGTGCCGCCGAAGCGCATCTCCGTCGTGTCCTGGATCGCCAGCACCCAGAGGCCGGACGCCGAGGCCTGGACCGCCCGCTGCCAACTGCACGTGACGTGCGGAGCGACGAGCTCACCGCTGTCGACACGCGGGTTGTTGAAGAAGCGGTAGGCCCCCTCGAGCTGGGCCGAGTCCTTCATGGCGCGAGGCAAGCTGCTCTCGGGAGCCGCGGACCACGCACCGAAGATCAGCCGCGCTCGGTCGTCGAGCCGTTTGTCGCCGAGGTCGACGTCCTCGAGCTCGATCTCTTGGGGGCGTGGTTCGAAGGGAAGGGAAATGCTCGTCTGGGCCATCCCCCCTTGGATCAGACGTCGGCCCGCCGCGCAAGCGTGGTGGGCCGACGAAGTGATAGATCATGAGGGGGGACACTTCCCCCGCCGTGAGCGGAGCGCGGAGCGCGGAGCGAACACAACACCGTCTCGACGCAAACCTCGAATCGCAGTACACCCGCCGGCCATGGATCAGCTCGCCGAGGACGAGCGTCGGCGCCTCTTCGCGCGTTTCGGTCGGCGCTTCGAGGCGGGCGCGACCATCTACGCCGAGGGCACGCCCGCGCAGGAGTGTTTCCTCGTCGAGGAAGGGCGGGTCCGGCTGGTCAAGCGCATCCGCTCCACCGAACGCAGCCTGACGGTTCTGCGGCCCGGCGATCTCTTCGGCGAGGACGCGCTGCTCGCGTCGTCGCATCGCACCGCGACCGCGGTCGCGCTGACCGACATCCAGGTGCTCGCGCTCGACCGCGAGACCTTCGCGGTCCTGCTCGCGAGCAGCCGCGAGGTCGCGCTTCGGCTCGTCGAGCAGCTCGTGCGTCGGCTCCGGGACGCCGAGGAGCAGCTCGAGAACGCGATGCTGCGCGATCATCCGTCGCGGGTGGTGAACACGCTCCTGCGGCTGGCGGCCACCGCGAAGCGCCGCGAGGGGAACCAGGTCTCGCTCCAGCTCTCGCCCCTCGAGCTCTCGAGCCGCGTGGGCCTCGACGTGGACACCGTGAAGCGCGCGGTGCAGCAGCTCCGCGACGGCGGGTACCTCCGCATCGTGGACGAGCTGATCGTGCTCCCCGACCTGGACGCGCTCCGGCGGCTCTACGAGCTGCTCGGGACGAAGGAAGAGGTCCGCGGTGGGGGGAGCTGAGGGCGGTGCACCCACGAGGGTCGGGCGACAGACCCTCGGAGAAGCCGTCCTGCCGCGTGGACGGGCCCGCTTGACCGGTTCGAGCGGCCTCGGTAGATCCCTCCCCCCGGGCGCTCGCACGGGCGTGTCCGTCGGCGGCTGACCCCGCCGACTCGATGGCTCCATGCGCGTCTTCCTCTTCTTCCTCGCTTCCTTCGTCCTCCCCGCATCTGCGGGCTGCGTCGGCAGCACCTCCGGCGCAGACGTCGAGCGCTCGCGACGCGAGCTGGAGCTGGCGGCTGCCTTGCACGAAGAGAACAACATCCCGGCGGCCATCGGCCACCTGCGGGAGGCGCTCGAGCTCGACTCCGAGAACGCCGAGGCGCATCTGCTGCTCGCGATGATCCACGCGCAGCGTGGGAACACGCCGGTGGCCGAGACCCACGCGCGCGAAGGAGTCGACCTGCTCGTGGCCCAGGAACGTCAGGGCGCGACTCTCGCGGAGGCGCGCAACCTGCTCGGGAACGTGCTGCTCCAGCGCGGCAAGCACGACGAGGCGGCCACGGTGCTGCTCGCAGCAGCCACGGACGAGATGAACACGGCCCCGCACCTCGCGTGGGGCACCCTCGGGCGCGTCTACCTCGAACAGGGGCGTCCGGCAGAGGCGATCGAGCCGCTCCGCAACGCGGTGCAGGTCCAGCCGCGCTTCTGCGTGGGGCACCACTTCCTCGGGCGCGCGCTCTTCGAGCTCGGTCGCTTCGAGGACGCCGAGCACGCGCTCGTGGCGGCGCTCGAGGCGGATCCGAGCTGCGCCGACGCGCCCCAGCTCCAGAACGCCTGGCGGCTCCGTGGAGAGACGCGCGCGCGGCTCGGGCGCCACGCGGACGCGGTCTCGGATCTCGAACGTTGCGCGGCCCTCGGGCCGGACACCCAAGACGGGCGGGCCTGCCAGCGCCTGCTCGACACGACCCACACGCCGGACGCGGGCCAGCCCGCTCCCACCGACGCCGAGCCTTCGGCGGAGGAGGCGCCGTGAAAGAGACACCCGTTTCCAACGAACCGAAATCCACCTCGAGCGCACGCTCGAGCGACGACCGCATCGGCGACTACCTCCGGCGCGAGCGCGAGCTCCGCGCGGTGTCGCTGGAAGAGATCGCGCAGACCACGCGCATCCCGCTCAAGGTGCTCCGCGACCTCGAGAACGATCGCCACGCGCAGCTCCCGAGCGACGTGTTCGTGCGCGGCTTCCTGCGCTCGTACTCGCGCGCGCTCGGGCTCGACGACGTCGAGGTGGTCGCGCGCTACGACTCTGGGCGCGCACCGGTCGCACCGCCGACCGCGATCACCACGCTCGTCGCCAACGAGAAGGGCCGCCGCTTCGGGCTCGCGATCGCAGTCGTCGTGCTGCTGATCCTCTTCACGCTCGCGCTCTCGATCGTCCTTCGACCCCGACACCGCGACGTGCCGGTCGAGCTCTCGGCACAGTCGGTGACCTCGCCGCTGCGGGCGTGACCGAGCTCCGCGACGAGGCGTTCCTGCTGCGCGCGGTGGACTACCGCGACCACGACCGCATCGTCACGCTGCTCACGCGCGAGCACGGTGCGATCGGCGTGATGGCGCGCGGTGCGCGTCGGAGTCGCAAGCGCTTCGGGGGCGCGCTGGAGCCGTTTCAGCGGTTGGCGATCACGTGGAAGCCGGGGCGTGGGCTCGGAACGCTCGCGGAGGCGGTCGTGCGGCGGAGCCATCCGGCGCTGCTGGGGTCGCTGGCCAAGCTGCGCGTCGCCGGAGAAGGCACCGCGTTCGTACGGACGCTGTGCGCGGAGGGGCAAGCCGAGCCCGTGGTCTTCGACGAGCTCGATCGGTTCTTCGCGCACCTCGGCGCGGCGACGGAGACGTCGGGTTCGCCTCCCGAGGTGCGGAACGTCGCGGCGCTGGCGTTGGCGTTCCGGATGCGGCTGCTCGGGCTCTTCGGGGCGAGCCCGGAGCTCGAGGTCTGTGGGGTGAGCGGCCTGCCGTGCCCCGACGATCGTCCGGCCTACTTCGATCCCACGCGGGGGACCTTGGTCTCGCGACGTCACGGAGGTGGTCCGTTCCTCCTGGGGGCTTCGACGCGCGCGCGGCTCCGCGAGGCGGCGAGCGAAGACTGGGCCGTGGTCGCGTTCTCCACGGAGGAGCTCGAGGAGGCGACCCCTGCGATCGACGCGTTCGTGCGGGAGCACGTCGGCGCACGCAGCCACGGCGGGTGACAGCCCGTGGAAGAACTCTTCGAGTCCTTCAACGGACTGCCTCTTCTTTCTGGGGTCTTTCAAAAAGACCCCCTCCAGTGGGCAAAGCCCACCGGAGCCTCCCCCAAAACACGCGGCTCCGTTGAAGAACGAGGTTCTTCAACGGGCTGCAAAGCCGTCGGGGTGCGCACGCTTCTATGTCACGGCGCGCGCATCCGATAGCATGGCGTCGTGCTTCGGGTTCTCGTGGTCGACGACAGCAGCGCGATGCGGGCCTTCGTGCGCGCGTCGCTGGAGGCCGAGCTGGGCGCGGACGTCGCGGAGGCCAAGAGCGGCTTCGAAGCGCTGAGGCTGCTTCCGCGCGAGGCGTGGGGGCTCGTGGTGGTCGACGTGAACATGCCCGACATCAACGGGCTCGAGCTCGTGTCGTTCCTGCGCAAGAGCGACGTGCACCGCGCGACGCCGGTGATCCTCATCAGCACCGAGGCGAGCGCGACCGATCGGCGGCGCGGCCTCGAGCTCGGCGCGGACGCGTTCCTCGCCAAACCCTTCGGGACGGCGGACCTCGCGGCGCTCGCGCGGCGCGTGCTCGGAGTGGAGCCGTGAGCGATCTTCGGGACGAGTTCCTCTCGGAAGCTCAGGAGATCGTCGAGTCGCTCTCGCGGGATCTCCTGCTCCTCGATCAGGCGCACAAAGACGGTTCTTCGTCCCAGGACCTGGTCAACGAGGTCTTCCGCGCGGTCCACACGCTCAAGGGCATCGCGGGCATGTTCGGCTACGCGCGCCTCGGCGAGGTCGCGCACGCGCTCGAAGACCTGCTCGACGACCTGCGGCTCGGTCGGCAGAACCTCACCACCGAGCTGCTCGACGTGCTCTTCGAGGGCGTCGAGGTCTTCCAGCGGCTGCTCGCCGAGTCGCCGGACGCGGAGGTCTCGGAGGTCGACATCGTCGCCTTCCTCGAGCAGCTCACGAGCGTCGGCGCCTCGCGCCCGCCGGTCGAGGACGCGCTCGCGGCGTATGCGATCGACGCGTCGGTGCTCGCGGTGCTCACGGAATACGAGGAGCATCGGCTGCGCACGAACGTCGCGAAGGGCGTCGGGCTCTACCGCCTCAAGGTGCGCTTCTCGCTCGCGACGATCGACACGCAGCTCGAGGACCTGAAGGCGCGCGCGAAGTCGATCGCGGAGATCATCACGTACCTGCCGAGCGCGAGCGGTGGCGACGGCGACGCGATCGATCTCGACGTCCTGCTCGCGAGCAGCGCGACGCCGGCGACGCTGGAGGACGTGCTCGGAGGCGAGGGCGCGGTGCTCGAGCGGCTCACGCGCGGGACGAGCCCCGTCGCGCCCGTGCGGGCGACCGAGCACCACGCGTTGGTTCCTCCGCCGCCGGTGCGAACGCCCCCGCGACCGACCTCGGCCCCGCCCGCGCCGCGCATGCCGTCGGAGCCTCCGCTCGCCAAGCGCGAGGTCACGGCCGATCAGCTCTCGCTGCGATCGGTCGCGCATACGGTGCGAGTCGACATCCGCAAGCTCGATCACCTGATGAACGTGGTGGGCGAGCTGGCGATCGTGCGCACCGCGGTGATGCGCCTGACGGAGAAGCTGCGCGGGCGCCCCGAGCTGCGTCAGCTCGCGATCGATCTGCACCGGATCAATCGTGGTTTCGAGCGTCACCTCGAGGAGCTCCAAGACGGAATCCTCGACGTCCGCATGGTGCCGCTCGGGCAGACCTTCGATCGGCTCGCGCGCATCGTGCGGCAGGTCGCGCGCGAGCACGACAAGGAGGTCGCGCTCGTGGTCACGGGCGCGGAGACCGAGATCGACAAGCTGATCGTGGAGGAGCTCTCCGATCCGCTGATGCACCTCATCCGCAACGCGATCGACCACGGCATCGAGCCGCCGAAGACGCGCGAGCTCGCGGGCAAGCCGCCCGGCGGGACGCTGGTGCTCAACGCCTACCAGAAGGGCAACCACGTCGTCATCGAGATCGAGGACGACGGCGCGGGCATCAACCCGCAGGTGCTCATCGAGACCGCGATCCGACGCGGCATCGTCTCCGAGGAAGCCGCGGCGGACATGGGCCGCGACGAGGCGCTCCAGCTCATCTTCTTGCCCGGATTCAGCACGCGGCTCCGCGCGTCGGATCTGAGCGGACGCGGCGTCGGGATGGACGTCGTGAAGACGAACATCGGGCGGCTCGGCGGCGTGATCGACGTGCAGTCCGAGGTGGGCACCGGCACGAAGCTGACCATCACGCTGCCGGTCACGCTCGCGATCATCAGCGCGCTGCTCGTGCGGGTGGCGGAGCGCGAGTACGCGCTGCCGATCACGGCGGTGCAGGAGGCGATCGTCTTCGACCCCAAACGCGTGCGGCGCGTGGAGGGGCGCGAGGTCGTCACGTTGCGCGGCGAGACGCTCACGATCTGTCGACTCGACGAGCTCTTCCGCGTGCAGAGCAAGGCGCGCGGGCGACGCTACCTGGTGGTGGTCGCGGTCGGTCAGAAGCGCATGGGCCTCGTGGTGGACGGGCTCGAGGGCCAGCAGGACATCGTGATCAAGGCGCTCGGCAAGAGCCTCTCGCGCGTGCGAGGCATCTCGGGTGCGACGGATCTCGGCGATCAGCGCGTGGCGCTCGTGCTCGACGCGCCGGGGCTGCTCGACGAGGTGCTCTCGTCACCGGAGCGCGCGCTGCACGAGGGGCGTCGATGAGTGAGCTCGTGAAGCGACCGACGCTCGTCCCCGCGCGTCCCACGAGTGCCGAGTCGCGGGCGGCCAGCCTGCGCGAGGTGCTCGCGTTCGCGCTCGCGGACGAGGCCTACGGCTTCCCGCTCGCGCGGGTGCGCGAGATCCTGAAGCTCCCGCCGATCACGCCAGTGCCGCGCGCGCCGCGCCACGTGCTGGGCATCGTCTCGGTGCGCGGCGTGATCACGACGGTGGTGGATCTGCGACGCCTGATGCGCGTCGAGGAGCGCCCGCCCGAAAAGCACGCGCGCATCCTCCTCGTCGACGTGGGCGGCGAGGTGCTCGGTGCGCTGGTCGACGAGGTGTTGCAGGTGCATCGCCTCGCGGAGGACGAGGTCGAGCTCGCGGGGGTGGTGGGTGGCGACCTCTCCGATCACGTGATCGGCGTGGGACGTCCGCGCGCGCGGCGCGATCAAGACCAGGCGGGGCGCGAGCTGATCGTCCTCTTGGATCCGGAGCCGCTCTTCGCGCGGCTCGAGCGAGGGTGAGCGATGGGGCAGGCGTCGAGACACCGCAGCGATCGGGCGAAGAACCTCGTGGGGTTCGTGGTCGGCGACGTGCGCTACGCGGTCGAGATCTTGCGCGTGCGCGAGATCATCAACCCGCTCTCCATCGTGCCGCTTCCCCACGCGCCGTCGAGCGTGCTCGGGGTCGCCGATCACCGCGGGCTCGTGGTGCCGGTGCTCGATCTGCGGCGTCGCTTCGGGCTCGCCCCCGAGGCGCCCACGCGGCGCACGAAGTGGATCATCGTCGAGAGCGACGGACGCGCGGTCGGGCTCGTGGTCGACGCGGTGACGGAGGTCTTCGGCGCGGGCGTCGATCAGCGGCGCGACGTGCCGCGGCTCGGCTCGGGCGACGAAGCGCGTGGCATCGCGGCGGTCTTCGCGACGAGCGAAGGGCTCTGGTTCGTGATCGACGTCGACCGCGTCGCCGCGCCCGCGCAGGCGCTCGACGTCCCGAGCTTGTCGGAGATTCCGTCATGACCGAGAGCCGCCTGAGCTTGCGACCCTCTCCGGAGGACGACGCGGCGGAAGCTCGCCGACGAGCGCTGCGCGAGGCCCCGGCGGAGACCCGCGAGGACGTCGCGGTCGAGGCGCTCGGGGACGCGGACTGGCGGGTGCGGCAGGAGGCGGTGGAGCTGCTTCGTCGTGCGTCACCCAGCGAAGGGCTGCTCGATCGTCTCGTCGCCGCGATCGCGCAGGCCGAGAACGTCGGGCGTCGCAACGCCGCGCTCGAGGTCGCGTCGTCGCTCGGTCCGGTCGCGGTCGAGCGGCTGCGGCGCGCGCTGCGCGAGGAGCGCTCGGGCGTGCGGAAGTTCTTCGCGGAGGCGCTCGGGGCGGCGGGCGACGTGTCGAGCGCGCCGGAGCTCGCGGAGCTCACCTCGGATGCGGATGCGAACGTGGCGGCGGCGGCGCTCGAGGCGCTCGTCGCGCTCGGCGGGCCGCATGCGGAGCGCGTGCTGCGCGAGCGCCTCGCGCGCACGTTGCCGTTCGAGCGCGTCGCCGCGCTCGATGGATTGGTGCGGCTGCGGGCGCGGCTGACGTGGGAAGAGCTCGCTCCGTTGGTCGAAGATCGGGTGCTGCGTCGCGCGGCGTTGCCGCTCTTCGGGCGCTGCGGCGACACGCGCGCGCTCGGCGTCTTGGCGGACGCGCTCTCGGAGGGAGGTCGCTCCGCGAACGTCGCGATCGCCGCGCTCGCGGAGCTTGCGGACGCCGTCGGGCCGTCGTCGTTGCGTGCGCTGCCGCGCTCCACGCTGCCCTCGCTCGCGAGCACGATGCGGGACGGCGATCGGAGCGCGCGGCGCGACGCGGCCGCGATCGTCTTCGCGATGCGCGACGAGTCGCTGCTCGCGGAGGCGCTCGACGCGGCGGCCGACGACGTGCTCACGGATCTCGGCGCGGCGGCCCTG
>CALJLK010000299.1 GCA_937982655.1 uncultured Sandaracinus sp. | reverse complement strand
CGCTGGCATCCATGCGGTGCTGCCGCACGAAGGCGGCGTACTCCGAGCCGTCGTCGGTCAGCGCCGGCGGCGGCAGCTCGTCGATGCCGGCGTGGGCGCAGGGCTGACCGAAGTGCAGCGCCAGGCGCGTTTGCAGCACCTCGGCGAACCAGGCCAGCTCGCGCTCGAGCACGCGCGACCAGAGATCGATCGCGCGGGCGGCCGTGTCTTCCGTGGACGCGAAGGTCCTCGCCGCGGCCCGCGCGAGCTCGGTGGTCTCCTCGTCGACCACGCCCTCGGCTTCGACCGCGGTCGCGTAGAACTCCGCCACCGTGCGCTGCCCGTCCACCGCGCGCGCGAGCCGCGCGAGGGTGTCCCACGACTCGCGGTCGCGCGGATCCTCCGCGAAGAGCCGACCGTAGACCTTGAGCGCGCCGTCGAGGTCCTCGCGCTGAATCTCGAGGATCTCACCGATCTTCGAGAGGATGCTCTTTCGCTCGTGCACGTCGTCGGTGACGCCGAGCCGCGCTTCGAGGGTCGACAGGACCTTCCCCCAATCCATTCGCGCGTGGAACACGGGCTCGAGGAGCTCGGCCGCCTCGCGGCGCGTCTCCTCCGGCTCGAGGAGCCGCTCGAGGAGCGCGACGCTCGGCGCGTGCGACGGATCGTCCGCGATGGCGTCGCGCATCTGATCAAGCGCCGCGCGCGGATCGCCGAGGCGGTCGAGCTGCACCGTCGCCGCCGCGTGACGGACCTCGACCGGCTTGCCGACGCCCGCCTCGAGCTTGCGCGCGAGCACGTCGACCACCTCGTTCCACTTCTCGCTCCGCGCGTGGATGCGCTCGAGCGCCGCGTAGGCGTTCGCGTGCTCGGGACGCTCGATCAGGATCTGTTCGAGCGCGTCCACCGCGGCGGCCGCATCGCCGAGCTGCTCTTCGCACAGCGCGGCTTGGCGTTCGAGGAGCGCGACGCGCTCGCTCGGATCGTTCGCGAGCTCGGCCTTGCGCTGGAGTGTGCCGAGCAGCGCGCGGTGATCGCCGGCCGAGATCTGGAGCGCCTCGAGCGCGTCGAGCGCACCACGATCGTCGGGCTTGAGCTCGAGGATCCGCCGCAAGAGGCGCCGCGCGCGCGGCACGTCGTCCAGGCGATCGCGCGCGATCGCGGCCGCCTTGGCGTAGGCCGCGATCTGCTGGTCGCCATCGAGGATCTCGGGTGCCACCGACTCGAGCAGGTCCGCGTGCTCGGCGTGTTTGCCCGCGCCCGCCGCGTAGCGCTCGAGATCCTCGAGCATCGACGACAGATCGGTCTCCGTGACGCCGACGCGCACCACGCGCGACTGCAGCTCGAAGGCCTGCGCGAGGTTCTCCCCGCCGTGCTCCGCGACCTCGGCCGCTCGCCGGAGCGCGCGCAGCTTCTCGAGCGGATCGTCGGTCTCCGCCGCGACCTCGAGCACTGCGATGAGATCTCCCCAGCGTTGCGCGGCTTCGAGCTGCGGAACGAGCACGCGCGCGGCCTCCACGCGATGCGATGCGTCGGAGTCGGTCACGATCTCTTCGAGCGCGTTCATCACGCCCTCGTGGCCCGGCTCGCTCGCGAGCACCTCCGCGTAGAGATCGACCGCGCGCTCGACGTCGCGCGTCTTCGCCCGGAGGATCTCCGCCATGCGGAAGCGGAGCTCCGCGCGGCGCGGCTCTTCCTCCGCGCGCTCGAGCTTCATCTCGAGGATCTCGAGGAGGTCGTCCCAGCGCGCGGTCTTCTCGTAGAGGCGCGCGAGCGCTCCGAGGGAGACCTCGTCCGGACCGAAGCGCGAGAGCGCGTCGTTGTAGGCGACGATCGCGTTCTCCGCATCGTCGAGCCGAGTCTCGTAGACCTCCGCGATGCGCGTCGCGATGAGGCGCTGCTCGGCCTCTTCGAGCGTGACCTGATCGCGGCTCTGCAGCGCGCCGATCAAGCGCTGCCAGTCCTCACCACGCTCGTAGAGACGCTCGAGCGACCGGAGCGCCTCGACGTCGGCCGGGTCGTCTTCGAGGCGCCGGCGATGCGTCGCGACCGCGCCCGCCGCGTCGCCGAGGGTGTCCTCTTGGAGCGTCGCGAGGCGCGACAGCAGCTCGCGACGCTTGTCGCCGTCGAGCTCGAGCCGAATCTGCAACCGGAAGTCGTCCGCCAGCTCGGCGTGGGCCTCACGCGCGAGGTGGAGTCGCTCGAGCGCACGCGCTGCGGGCAGCACGGTGTCGGGGTTGTCTCCGTCGACCTGCACGAGCCGGCGGTACGCGCTCTCCGCACGTGCCGCGTCGCCCACGCGATCGTCCCAGACCTGCGCGAGCTCGAAGAGCAGCTCGGCCTGGAGCTGCGTGGATCCCTCCGCGCGCGACACCGCACGCTCGAGCACCTCCGCGCGCTCGGCGTCTGCGCCTCGCATCGTCGCGACGCGCGCGAGCTCTTCGCGCACGTGGGTGTCCGACGGATCGGTGACGACCGCGTCCGCGAGCGCCGCGAACGCGCCCTCCGCGCTACGAAGCTTCTCTTCTTCGAGTGCGGCCAAGCGCATCAAGAGGCCCATCCGCGGGCCGGCTTCCGTCACGTCCTCGAGCTGCACGCGCAGGATGCGTGCGAGATCCGACCAGGCGCCCTGCCCGTCGTAGAGCGGCTCGAGCAGCGTCGCGATGCGTTGACGCTGACTGCGATCGCCGATCAAGCGCTCCAGCGCCCGCTGCGCGCCCGCGTGCGTGGGCTCGCGCTCGAGCACCTGCTCGAAGTGATCGACCGCCTGCGCCGGCTCTTGCAGCTCGCGCTCGTGGATCTCGCCGATCTCGAGCAGGCGCCCGACCTCCTCGTGGGGCTCGAGGCCGCGATCGATCTCTTGCCGCAAGAGCGCCACGAGATCGCGGAAGCGACCCGCGCGCCGATAGAGGCGGTCGAGCGCGCGACGCGACGCGACGTGGTCGGGGTCGAGATCGACGACCTCTTGGTACGCGCGGATCGCGAGCGGGACGTCCTCGAGGATCTCCTCGAAGAGGAAGCAGACCTGCAAGAGCAGCTCGCGCTTGGCCTCCGCGTCCACCGTCTCCGCGATGCGGTTGCGGTAGAGCGCCTGGAGATCGTCCCAGCGCTCTTGCTCGGTGTAGAGCTCCTTGAGCGCGAGGAACGCGCGCTCGTCCTGCGGGTCGTGCGAGAGGGCGCGCTTGTGGAAGGGCTCGGCCTTCGCGGGCTCGCCGAGCACGCCGTCGTAGAGCTCCGCGATGCGTTGCGCGAGCGACGCCGCGACGTCCGCGTCGAGCTCACCCGCTTCGAGCGCGGTCGAGTACGCAGTCGCGAGGGCCTCGTGCTTGCCCGCTGCGTCGGCCGCGGCGCCGAGACGATCCCAGAGGTCCGCGTCGCTCGGTCGATCGAGGAACGCGCTCTCGAGCGCGGCGTACGCGCCGTCCGCGTCCCCGAGCGCGGTGCCGGCGAGCTCGGGGATCCGGAGCTGGAGCCCCCGCCGCTCGTCGTCGCCGGACACGTGCGCGAGCCGCGCGACGAGCACGGCGTGCAGCGCTTCGTGCCGTCCGGTCGCCTCGTAGATGCGCTCGAGATGTCGACCGATCGCGACCTTGTTGACTGGGTCGGCGGGGTCAGCCGCCGACTTGCCGGCCGCGTCTGCGTCTTCGGCGAGCGCCTCGAGCCCGACGCGTGCGCCTTCGCTCGACGGATCGAGCTCCACGAGCTCCGCGTACTCGGCGAGCGCGTGCGTGGTGTCGGCGAGCTTCTCGCGATGGACGTCCGCGAGGCGCAGCGTGAGCTCCGCGCGCGCCGCGACGTCGAGGGCGCGACGGCGATCGAGCACGGAGGCGAGATCGCTCCACGCCTCGCCCGCCGCGTACAGTCGATCGAGCGCTTCGAGCGCGCGGAGGTTCTCGGCGTCGAGATCGAGCACCGCGCGGTGCATCGCGATCGCCTCCGCGACCTCACCGCGCTGCTCGTGGAAGGTCGCGAGCGCGTGGGACGCGTCGATGCGCGCGTCGTCGTCGCTCGCGTGCTCGAGCGCGTGCTTCTTCAGCCGGAGCACGTCGTCCGTGCGTCCGAGCGTTCCGTAGATGCGCTCCAGCGTCGCGCGCACCGTGGTGTCCGTCGGATGCTCGCGCAGGACCGCCTCGAGCTGCCCTGCAGCGGCCTCGGGACGCTCGAGCTTCTCCGCCGCGAGCACCGCGAGCCGGCGTCGCAGCGTGGTCGCCTCCGCCGTGCCGACGTCGTCCGCCGCCAGGCGACCCTCGTAGCACTTCGAGAGCTCCGACCACGCGCCCGTCGCGGCCGCGGTCGACTCGAGGCGCTCACCGACCTTCGAATCGGTCGGCGCGAGCGTGTACGCACCACGCGCCCACGTGAACGCCGCGACGTCGTCGCCGAGCTGCTTCTCGGTCAGCGACGAGAGCTCCATCAGCGCCGCCACGCGCGTCGCCGGATCCTCGTCGCCCATCGACGCGACGAGGATCTCCTTCATCCGGACGACCTGCGGCCACTTGCCCTGCTGCTCGTAGATCGGCACGAGCGCGGACGCAGCCTCGACGTTCTTCGGATCGACGGAGAGCACACGTTCGTAGCTGCGGAACGCGCGCTCGGCGTTGCCGAGCTTCTCGACGTAGACGAACGCGGCGCGGAAGCTCAGCGCCTTGGTGTCCTCGGGGTTCTCCGCACGCTCGGCGGCGGTGCCGAGCACGTCGACCAGGCCCTCCCAATCGTTCGTCTCGGAGTAGAGCGACTCGAGGCCTTCCCAATCGCGCGCGCGCAGGAACGAGTCGCGCAACGTCCGCAGCGCGCGGCCGTTCTTCGGATCGAGCTCGAGGATGCGCTTCCACGCCTCCGCGGCCTTCGCCGGCTGATCGAGGTGATCGCCGTAGGTGGTGCCGAGCTTCTGGAGCAGCTTGCCGCGCTCCTTCGGATCGCTCGTGTCCGCGACGCGACGCTCCAGCGCCCACGCGAGGCTCTCCCAATCCTTCTCGCGCTCCGCGAGCTTCTCGAGGGTGTCGAGCCCGCCTTCGACGTCGGGCTTCTGCTCGAGCACTTCCTTCCAGAGCGCGATCGCGTCCGCGTGTTGGTGGAGCCGATCGCCCGCGAGCCGCGCGAGCTCGAGCGTGCTCTCGAAGCGCACGTCCGGATCGCTCGCGAGCCGCGCCTCCTTCTCGAGCACCCCGAAGAGCTGCTTCCACGAGCGCTTCTTCGTGTAGATGGTCTTGAGCTCGCCGAGCGCCTCGCGGTTGTCCGGCTCGAGCTCCACGACCTGCTCGAGCGGCTTGGTCGCTTGGTTGTAGTTCGCGAAACGATCGATCCAGAGCCGCGCCACGCGCATCAAGAGCGACGTCTGCTCGGCCTTGTCCTCGGTCGCGTCGGCCATGCGACCGAGCACGTTGATGAGGTCGTTCCAGCGCCCCATCGACTCGTAGGTCGAGGCGAGCTGCGCGAGCGCCGAGGCGTCTTCGGGCTGCTCTTCGAGGAGCTGGTTGTACGTGCTCACCGCCATCGCATCGAGCTTCAGCTCGTCGCGGTAGATCGTGATGAGCTCCTTGAGCAGCGCGACGCGCCGCTTCTTCACGTCGGCGTCGTCGGAGTTCGTCGCCAGCGCGTCGAGCTCGCCGCGCATCGTCTCCACGAGCGCGTTCCACTTCTGGCCACGGCGGTAGAGCTCGCGCAGCGCACCGCCCGCTTCGGCGTTGGCAGGATCGAGACGGAGCACCGCCTTCCACGCGTCGATCGCGCGGTCGGTGGCGTCCGAGCGCTGCGCGAGGCGCGCGAGCTCCGTCGCGACCGCGAGCTTCGTCGCGCCCTCCGCGCCCCGCAGGGCGTCCGAGAGTACCGTCAGCAAACGCGCGCGCGCCTCGTCGGCCTCCGCGCCCTGCCCTTCCGCCTTCGCGCCGAGGTACGCACGGTAGAAGTCGAGCATGCCCGGGTGCGCGGGATCGATCTTGCGCAGCCGCGCGAAGTACGGCTCGGCCGCGTCGGCGTGTCCGCGGATGCGCCAATGAACCATGCCGAGCTGCAGCAGGATCCCCTGCTCGCTCTCGAGCTTCTGGCGCGAGCGCAGCGCGTCCTCGTAGAGCGCGACGAGGTGATCCCACGACTCGCGCTGGGTGAAGTAGTCGACGAGGAAGCGCAGCGACTCCTCGTGCCCGGGCGAGAGATCGAGCACGCGCTCGTAGCAGCCCGCGGCCGCGTCCGCGTCGTTCACCTTACGCGCGAAGAGCCGCCCCGCCTCGACGAAGAGGTTGAGCTTCTCGTCACGGTTGCGCGCGACCTCCGCGGTCGCCTTCAGCGTCGCCGCCGCGTCGGCCCACTTGTCGCGCGCCTTCAGCGTCTGGGCGAAGAGCCGCGCCGCGCGCACGCTCGACGGATCGGCTTTGAGGGCCTGGCCGAAGATCTTGTCGACCTCTTTGTTCTTGCCCTTCGTGCGGTACTGCCAGACCAGCCCGCCCGCGCGCGCCGAGAGCGACGCCTTGAGCGCGGGATCGCTCGCGTCCTTCGCTTCGTCGAGGAAACGATCCGCGATCGCGCGCCACTTCTCGGCCGCGTGCTCGATCTCTTCGATCACGAGCTCGATCTCTTCGTTCTGCGGATCGAGCTCGTGCGCCTTGCGGTACGCCTCGAGCGCGCCGACGTCGTCGAGCAGCTCGTCGTGACGGAGCCGGCCGAGCTCTCGATAGAGCGCGGCGCGGAAGCGCGGATCGCCCTCGCCGCTCGCGAGCTCGACCTCGATGAGCCAGGCGACGGCCTGCAGCTCGCCGCGCCGCTCGTGCCCGTGACGCGCGACCTCGATCAGTCGATCCGGCTGCTCGCCGATCCGCTCCGGATCGCCCGACGCCAGCGCCTCGCGCAGGCCATCCACGGCCGCGCGATCTTCCGGATCGTCTCGAAGCATTCCCAGGTATCTCGACACCGTCAGCGACGCCATCGCACTCCCCACTCTCTCGCGTGCCCGCCTGGGGCATCACGAGCTCGCAAACGACCCGAAGCCCCCCGCAGCGATGCGCGCGAGAGGTGGGCTCGTTGGCCAAAAACCTTAGGAATTGAAGCGGAATCGTGCGAGGCGTAGCGGACGGCAGTCCGAGAAGCTGCACGATTCCGCGAAACTATCGGGCCGCGCGAGAGCGCGGAACCGATGAATTCTCGAAGGAAAGCTCACTTCGAAGGAAACGGGGCCGATGGTACAGGCGCCGCGCTCGCGGCATCAAGGACGAAAACCCGACGCGCGGTAGAGCCATGCGCGGACGTCTGCGCGGGGCGCGCGGGAGCCGATGTCGAAACCTCCCTTCCGTTCCTGCGCGGGGGCGAGCCGTCGCCTCGGCGCGTCGAGCCGTGAGGAAGGAGGTGGAACGCGGTTGACGATCGACGTTCGCTCTCCCCACAGTCGGCGCATGCTCACGAACCTCCCGAAGCGCGTCTCGGTCTACGAGGTCTCGCCGCGCGACGGGCTCCAGAACGAATCCGCGCAGGTCGCGACCCACGCGAAAGTGCGTTTGATCGAGGCGCTCGCGGACGCCGGCATCCGGCGCATCGAAGCGACGAGCTTCGTGTCGCCGCGGTGGGTGCCGCAGATGGCGGACGGCACCGAGGTGTGTCGGATGCTCGAGCGCCGCGAGGGCGTGACGTACTCGGCGCTCGTGCCGAACGCGCGTGGTCTGGAGCGCGCGGTCGAGGCGGGCCTGCGTGAGGTCGCGGTGTTCATCAGCGCCTCGGAGACGCACAACCGCAAGAACGTGAACAAGACGATCGCCCAGACGCTGGAGGCGTTCGAGAAGGTGATCGGCCCGGGCGTCGCGCAGGGGCTCCGCGTGCGCGGCTACGTGTCGACCCTGTGGGGGTGTCCGTACGAGGGCGACGTCGATCCGAAGCGTGGCCTCGCGATCGCGCAGCACCTGCTCGACGCTGGCTGCTACCAGGTCTCGCTCGGCGACACCATCGGCGTCGGGACGCCCGTTCAAACCGGGAAGATCGTCGAGCTCTTCTTGCAGCACGTCCCCGCCGAGAAGGTCGCGCTGCACCTCCACGACACGCGCGGCACCGCGCTCGCGAACGTGCTCGTCGGGCTGGAGATGGGCATCACGACCTACGACGCGGCGGTGGCGGGGCTCGGGGGCTGTCCGTACGCGCCGGGCGCGGCAGGGAACCTCGCGACGGAGGACCTCGTCTACACGCTGCACGGCATGGGCATCGAGACGGGCATCGATCTCGAGAAGCTCTGGCAGGCCGGGCAGGTCGCGGAGGCGGTCGTGGGGCGCGAGCTCCCGGGCAAGGTGCACCAGGCGGGCGTACGCAGCCTCGCGAGCTGAGCTTCGGCACGGCACGGCGACGCCGCGCGTCGCGAGCTGCGTGAGCAGGACGCGTTGCGAGCGGCGTGAAGCATGACGCGGTCGAGCAGCGTGAGCACGACGCGTTGACGCGAGCGAAGCGTGGTGCTCGGATGCGTCGCGGAGGCGGGGACGATGCGCGCGTGGATCTGGAGCGTCGTGTGGCTCGTGGGCGTCGGCGTGACTGGCAACGCGTACGCGCAGTCGAGCGAAGGCGTGTCGGTGGCGGGAGCCTCGGATGTCGAAGCGAGCGACACGAGCGCCAGCGATTCCGACGCAACCGAGCCGACCGACGGGAGCGCGAACGAAACCGCCGACGATGCGAGCCGCGCGGGAGAGAACGAAGAACCGGCGGGGTCTCCGGCGGACACCGACGATCGCGCCGCACGTCGCGTGGGTGGGGTGAGCGTCTACGACGAGGAGATGGCGCCGCGCTTCGCGTGGGACGATCGCGATCACGAGTTCATGGGCGTGCTCCGCATCGGCTTCGGCATGCCCTACCTCATCGCGATCAAGTACGCGGACGGTCCCCTCTGCGAGCCCACCACCGAGCCGGACGATCAGACGTTCTGCGCGCGCGCGGGTGAGCCCTTCCTCGATCTCGAGGCCGGCTTCGCGTTCACCCACCGGCTCGAGGTGGTCGGTGCGGTCACGGTCTCGCTCGACGAAGATCCGATCGCGCTCGCCAAGCCGCGCGCGTTCGGGATCGGGATCCGCGGCTACACCTCCGACGAAGCGATCGTGAAGGGGTTCTTCGGTGCGCGTCTGGTGCTCGACTACACCTCGAGCGACGCGGACGACTGGTCGAACGTGGACTTCGGCGTTCGGGGAGACTTCGGCATCCAGGTCGATCCCATCCGCTGGCTCGGGATCTTCCTGCAGGGCGCGGTCGGGATTCGACTGCTCCGTGGCTTCACGTTCTTGCCCGAGGCGAGCGCCGGCCTTCAAATCCGCTTCCCATGAAGCGCGCAATCTTCGTCCTGCTGCTCTCGTCGCTCGCGTGCGGCGACGACGACTCTTCGGAGGTCGTCGAGACCGTCACCGTGCCGACGGCGCCCGAGGAGCCGACGCGCCCCGAGGCGCCGACCATCCCCGAGCTCGTGTCACGGGAGCGAGAGCTCATGGGCACGGTGTTCGTGGTGCAGGCGCAGACCACGCCGGAGCTCGACGCTGCGGCCGTCGCACGCGCGATCGACGCCGGCTTCGACGAGATGGCGCGCCTCGAAGAGGTGCTCTCGGAGTGGCGTGACACGAGCGAGATCTCGCGCATCAACCAGCGCGCGGGCGGGGAGCCGGTGGCGGTGTCCCCCGACGCGTACGCGGTCGTGAAGGCGGGCGTGCAGGTGTCGCGTTGGAGCGAGGGCGCATTCGATCTGAGCTGGGCCGCGCTGCACGGGCTCTACGACTTCCGACCCGGGCGACAACGTGTGCCGAGCGCGGAGGAGCTCGCGCCGAAGCTCGCGCTGATCGACTGGGAGCGAATCGAGCTGAACGACGAGGCGCGCACGGTGCGACTCGCCACCGCGGGCATGGTCATCGGCACGGGCGGGATCGGCAAAGGCTACGCGCTCGATCGCGCGGGCACGATCCTCCGCGAAGCCGGCATCGAGAGCTACATGCTCTTCGGCGGCGGACAGGTGCAGATCCACGGCGCTCGCACCACCGCGGAGGGCACGCGAGCCTGGCGCGTCGGCATCCAACACCCGCGCGATCCCTCGAGCTACTTCGCGTTCTTCGAGGCCGGCTCGGGCTCGATCTCCACGAGCGGCGACTACGAGCACGTCTACGTCGACGACGACGGGCGCCGATGGCACCACATCATCGACACGGATTCGGGTCAGCCCGCGCGTGGCACGACGAGCGTCACGCTGCTCGCGCCCGAAGGCTTGTACGCCGACGCGTTGAGCACGGCGGTCTTCGTGCTCGGTCCGGAGCGTGGCCTGCAGATGCTCGCGCAGCTCCCGTTTCAGGCCGAAGCGATCGTGCTCGACGACGAATGCCGCCTGCACACCACGCCGGGCACGCGCGAGCGTTTGATCCTCCGCGTCGAGCTCGAGGACGGGGATCGCGTTCCCGGCTGCGCTCCGAGCGAGCCCTGATCGCTACCGGACTCGAGGCGCTCACGGACTCCGGGCTCGGCTCGGTCCACGGACTCCGACTCCGTCACCGAATCGGTCGTCGACTCCGGCCCGCTCGGTCGCTCAAACGAAGAAACCCACGAAACGCGTCGTGGGTTTCTTCCTTCGATCTCTCTGCGCCCCGAGGTACTCAGCCGCGCTGCTCGATCGGCGGCACCGTGCGATCCGCGGTGCCCGTCCAGACCTGCGACGGACGGTAGATGCGGTTGTCCTCGAGCTGCTCGAGCAGGTGCGCCAGCCAGCCGGACACGCGGCTGATCGCGAAGACCGGCGTGAAGTTGTCGGTGTCGAGGCCGAGCTTCTCGTAGACGATGCCCGAGTAGAAATCGACGTTGGGCGCGATGCCCTTGTGACCGACGAGGTCCTTCATCTGGCGCTCGAGCTCGATCGCGACGTCGTAGATCGGAGTGTGGCCGAGCTCCTCGAAGAGCTGCACCGCGAGGCCCTGCAGGATGTCCGCGCGCGGGTCCTTGACCTTGTAGACGCGGTGGCCGAAGCCCATGATCTTCTCCTTGCGGGCGAGCTTGTCCTCCGCCCAGCGGCGCACCGCTTCCGGAGACGCGTCGGGGATCGTGCGCAACATCGTGAGCACGACCTCGTTCGCGCCGCCGTGCAGCGGTCCCGCGAGCGAGCCGATCGCGGAGGCCACGGCAGCGTAGGGATCCGCGAGGGTCGAGGCGGTCACGCGGCAGGTGAACGTCGAGGCGTTCATCGAGTGCTCGGCGTGGAGCACGAGCGCCGCGTCCATGATGCGCGCCGCGATCGCGTCGGGCTCCTTGCCGTCGAGCATGTAGAGGAAGTTCGCGGCGTGACCGAGATCGGCGCGCGGCTCGATCGGGTTGTCGCCGCGGCGGATGCGGTGCCACGCCGCCACCACGGTCGGCAGCTTCGCGACGAGGCGCACCGCGCAGAGGCGACGGAACGTGGGGTCTTCGACGTGATCGCCGTCCGCGTAGAACATCCCCATCACCGCGACCGCCGCGGTGAGCGCGTCCATCGGGTGGCCGCTCTCCGGGAGCTGCTTGAGCACGTCGATGATGCGGAACTTCAGGTGACGCTCGCGCGCGAGCTCGGCGGTGAAGCTCTCGAGCTGCGGGCGGGTCGGGAGCTCCCCGAAGAGAAGGAGGTACGTCACCTCTTCGAAGGTGCAGTGCTCCGCGAGCTGCTCCGCGGGATAGCCACGGTATTGGAGCTTGCCGGCCGCGCCGTCGATCAGACAGACGCTCGAACGGGCCGCTGGAATGCCCGCGAGACCGGGCACGTAGTCGGGCTTCTCGCTCATGTACTTCCTTCTACCGACTCTCCGACGACCGCGCGGGGGGACGCGGCCCGGGCCGGGGCGCGCGGACCCTAGCAGGCCAAACGAGGACGGTTCAAGCCGCTCGCCGGGACCCGTCGGCGTGCGCCCTCAGCCGTCGCTCGACGTGGACTCGTGTGGCCGCAGTGAGCCGAGACGCGCATCGGCCGCAGTGGCTCACGGCGTCTCGCTCAGCCGTCGCTCGCCCTTGCGCCAACGCTCCGCGAGCCGCCGCGCGAGCTCCTCGCGTGGCTCCGCGAGCGTGATCGACGCCTGCACTCCGCGCAGCTCCGAACGCCAGGCGCTCGACGGCAGCGTCCCGCCGATCACGATCGTGACCGCCGGCGCGACTCGACCGACGAGCTCCACGCCGACCGCCACCACGCTCGGATCGCCGAGCCCCTCGACCTCGCGCACCAGCGGGATGCCCAGCGCTTCGGCGAGCACGCGCGCGAAGCGGAGCGCGCCCGCGTCCTCGACCGCGCCGACGACCCAGGCGCGCACCGCGGCGGATGACCCCGCCGCGCCAGGTGACCCCGCGGCGGATGACCCCGCCGCGCCAGGTGACCCCGCGGCGGATGACCCCGCCGCGCCAGGTGACCCCGCGGCGGATGACCCCGCCGCGCCAGGTGACCCCGCGGCGGATGACCCCGCCGC